>CAJCIC010000133.1 GCA_903970185.1 Gammaproteobacteria bacterium | reverse complement strand
CCGCCGCATCCAGGTTGGCGCGGTACTCCCGTTCAACCAGCACCACCGATGCCCCGGCATGCGCCAGCGTCTGGCCTATCTCGCGCGGCACGCTGCGAAAATTGATCGGCACGTGCACGAAGCCGCCGATGGCCGCGGCGGCAACGGCCTCGACGCATTCGACGTGATTGTTCATGAGCGTAGCGACCCGATCACCGCGCACGGCACCGAGCTTGATGAGGCCATTGACCTGACGCTTGACGCGGCGGTGAAATTCGCCAAACGTGAAGCGCCGCATGCCATCGACATACGCCAGCGCATCGGGCTTTTGCCGCGCACACCGTCTGATCCACTCGGCAACCGTCATGGCTTCTTGTCAAGCGGGCGCCGCGGCGGCCCGTCGTAGGTCACATCAGCATCGGGCACGTGACGCCAGCCCTTCTCGCGCGTCATCTCTTCCACGGCATGGACAGAAAGACCGGCGCTTCTTGGCACGAACGCCAATGCCCGGATGATCTGCCAGGCAAAGCCCATGTCAAGGCCGAGTGCAGCAAGTGCGCCGTCCTGGTTCATCGGCAGCGCGCGCTTCTTGCGCGTGCCAAGGGCGGCTTCGACCGCGCGCGCAAGCGACGAATAGCGCCCGGTCACGCCCGACTCGTCGGCGATGGCGTATAGCCGCGGCACGCGCGGATCGCCTTCGGGATGCAGCGGGTGGCCGTAGCCCGGAACGGGCAGCTTTTGATTGAGAAACTCGGTCACGATCGCATCCGCTGCCGCCTGCTCCGATTCGCTGCCGGCATCGATACTCGCGACGTGAATCGAAAGCGCCTCGGCCAGTTGCTGCGCGGCGCCGCCGTAGGTGTCGCCAAAGGACAGGATGCCGCCCGCGACCGCGGCCTGAAGCGGTGTGCCGGCAGAGGCCAGGTAGCGCGTGACGATGCTCGATGGCACGATGCCGTGATCGAGCACCGACACCAGCATGGCATCGAGCAGACGCGCGTGCCCGGGCGGCGGCAATTCGCCCAGCGCGAGCAGAAGAAAGGCTTCGGCAAATGACAGCGTGCCGACCATTTCGCCCAAGTCATAGCCGCGGATGACGACAGAATCCTTGTCGCCATAAGCGAGCGCGGTGCGCCAGTTCTGTCCGGTTGCCATCGTCAGTCGTCCTCGTAAACCAGCGAAATCGCCGACACCGGACACAACTCCGCCGCATCCTTGGCAATCGCCTCGTCGATGATCTTGCCTATGAAAAGGGCATGGCCATCGGCCTGGACTTGAAAGGCATCGGGGTAGCTGCCCGCGCACATGCCCGAGCCCACGCACGCATTGGCATCGATGACGACACGCACGAGGCGGCGCTTCATCTCTTCGCTCATGGATCAGGCGACGTGAACGCGCATGGGGGCAGCAATGCTGCGACTGAGGATGCGGTTTTCGTAATGAAATTCGCCGGCAAGCTCGATGTGACGAAAACGCGCAACCAGCTCGCGCAGCGCAATCTCGAGCTCCATGCGCGCAAGCGGTGCCCCGAGGCAGAAATGGATGCCGTGGCCAAAGGCCAGGTGCGGATTCGGATTGCGCGAAATGTCGAGCCTCTTCGGATCGGGGAATTTCTCGGGATCGCGATTGGCAGACGCCATGAGCAGCATGACGCGATCGCCCTTTTTCACGGGCACATCGCCAATCACCATGTCTTCGGCGATCGCGCGCATGGTGCCTTTCATCGGTCCGTTAAACCGCAGGCACTCCTCGATCGCGCTTTTGACAAGATGCGGCTCGCGACGCAGGCGCTCCAGTTCAGACGGTGCGGCAAGGAGCGATGCAACCGTATTGCCAATCAGGATCTGCGTGGTTTCGTGACCGGCATTTAAGATCAGCATGCAGGAATAAAGCACGTCATCACGCGTCATTTCGGGGTCACTTTGCTGTACTTCCATCAGCCAGCTCATCATGTCCTCGCGCGGCATCCCGATGCGATCGTCGTAGAGACCCTGCAGGTAGGCCTTGAACTCGATGATCGAGGTCTGCGCGCGCTCCATGCGCGAAGGCGTGCCAACGCCGCCGTGCAGGAGTTCGTTGAGTTCGTGTGACCAGCGATGAAAGCGGTCGAGATCGGCACGGGGTGCGCCAATCAGGGTGGCAATGACGTTGGCCGGCATCAGGTAGCCGAAGTCGTTGATCATGTCGACTTCGCCCTTGCCTTCCCAGGCGCTCAAAAACTCGTCGACGAACTGCTCGACGATGGCGCGCATGGTCTGCACGGCTTTGGGCGTAAAGGCGCGACCGAAAATGCGCCGCAGCTTGGTGTGCTTGGGCGGATCGACAAACACCGACCAGCTGTTGAGCACTTCATAGGTCAGCGCGAATTCCTCGCGCTCTTCCTTGGACATTCGCGTCTGGAAATACGGCGTGACCGTATCGGCGAGCATGCGCTCGTCGTGCAGGCCCTTGAAGACGTCGTCATAGCGGGCAACGATCCAGCCGCGCCAGCGTTCGTTGTAGTGAACCGGACGATGCGCGCGCAGCTCCTCGTAGTACGGGTACGGATCCCTGATCAGTTGCGGGTCAAGCAGGTCGTCATTTGCCGAAAGCATGGTTTCCTCCTGCTGCGGCACTATCAAGCCATCACCGCAAACTAAGCCAGCGCTTAAATATTGGTAAGCGTTTGCTTAGTTTAGGGCACGACCGCGAGGCTTGTCAAACGACGGGACAGGTCGGGTCAGAAACGCAGGCACCCATCCGCTAGCGCCCCTCTGAGACGAGAGGTCCAGCCGTTTTTTGCCGCAGTCGGGCAAATCGCCGTGCGTTCGTGGTGTCTCAATCCAGAGTCTTTGTTCGCTATCGACAGACGTCCATGTCGGCCATTTCAGTTTGCGCAATCAGCATGTGACCTGCGCATTCGACGCGAGGTGCGGCCTTGAAGCCCATGACAATCCGCGAGCCGCGGATTCGATTGAGTGGGCAAGCAGCAGGAATGACGTAGAATTACATGGCTGATACTGAAAAAATAATCAATGAACGAATAACGACGCGTGGCAGCGGTGTCATTCGCATCGAATGCTGGACCGATGCAAGCACGAGGCGCATCACGAGGTACAACATGTCCTATGCAAATCGGTTTTTTTCGTCCAGGGACAATGGGCGGCTGATTGGCTTTGACAATGGGCATCGATATGCCGGCTTCCCGACCAACGATCATGTGCACTGGTTCGGCCGTGTGACCCCCAACCTGCGCCACCGATCTTTTGATCTGACGCTAAAGCGCTTCGAGCGGATCCTGGCATTTTTCAAATTCAAGCATGGAAGGGACTTTTGACATGCCGCGAAAGAGGCTTTGGGCCGAGCCGGTCGACGAGCCCGACACGTTTACCGATGCTGAAATGCGGGCGCCCGCCAAGGTCGTGTTCGAGAGCACAAAAGATGTCATCGACCGGGTGGGCCGGCGCCTCGCCGAACGTCGCCAGGGGCGTCGGCCGGTTGAAGACGTGGCGTACGTGAGCTTCGAATCCCTCGACGCCTTGCTCGCGGTCTTAACGCCAAGGCGCAACGAAATCCTTCAGACAGTGATAACACATGGTCGATTCGATTCGATCGATGCATTGGCGCAGCGCCTCTACCGCGATCGAGCTGCTGTAAGCCGCGACCTCAAGGTTCTATCTGAATCGGGGTTGGTGTTCGTCAAACAGGCGGTGCTGCCCGGTCATGGCAGGCGCTCAGAGATTTCCGTCATCGCAAAGCAGTTGAATCTTGAAGTCACGCTCTGAATTTCCCAGGTCCTCTTGATCCCTCTTCGCCTTAACCCGTATCCGTCCCGTCTTTGAGCGCTTTCAGCTCGCACCCGCACTTCTTCGCGTTCCTTTCAATTTTTTCTCTTTGGGCGGCAAGCACAATTCGGGGATATGCTTCGCGTTGGCATTTGCCACCCTAAAAATGGGCGCCGCCGCCGAATCTGACCGATCTCGTGGCAGAAGCGCCCTGACCAAGACAACCAACGCGCTTGATGCGCAACGCAACAGGGAGAACGTAATGAAACCCTACACGCTGCTTTTTGCGGTGCTTTCAGCCGCCGTCGTTTCGATCACCGCCGTCGCACCGCCCCAGGCGCTGGCGTCGGCACCGATGGTGAAAACCCAGGCACCAGGCTACTTCCGCATGATGCTCGGCAGTTTCGAAGTCACCGCGCTGTCCGACGGCACCGTCAAGCTGCCGGTTGACCAACTGCTCAAGACCTCGCCCGAACGCGTCAAGTCGATGCTCGCCAAGTCGCAGCTCTCGACGCCCGTCGAAACCTCGGTCAACGCGTTTCTGATCAATACCGGCGACAAGCTCGTCCTGATTGATACCGGCGCCGGTGCGCTTTTCGGACCGACGCTGGGCAACCTGCTTGCCAACCTCAAGGCCTCCGGTTACCAGCCCGAGCAGGTCGATGAGATCTATATCACGCACCTGCATCCCGATCACGCCGGTGGCCTGATGAGTAACGGTGCCATGGCGTTTCCCAACGCCATCGTGCGTGCTGATCAGCGCGACGTCGATTTCTGGCTGTCTGAAGACAACCTCAACAAGGCAGCCGAGGGCGACAAGGATTTCTTCAAAGGCGCCATGGCGTCGGTCAATCCCTACATCAAGGCCGGCCACTTCAAGGCATTTAGCGGCAATACGGAATTGGTCCCCGGCATCTCGGCGGTGTCAACGCATGGTCATACCGCCGGTCATACCAGCTATCTGGTGCAAAGCGACGGACAGAAAATGCTGGTGATTGGCGATCTGATTCACGTCGGTGCCGTCCAGCTTGACGATCCGAGCGTGACCATCGCCTTTGATAGCGATACCAAGGCCGCCTACGCCTCGCGCCACAAGGTGTTCGATGCGCTCGCCAACAGCAGCGAGTGGATTGCCGCTGCCCACCTGTCGTTTCCGGGCATCGGCCATCTCAGAAAGGACGGCAAGGGCTACAGGTTCATCGCGGTCAACTACAACGGCCTGAAGTCGTAGGCGGCGACGCCGGCGCTGACCCCAATGGGGTTGGCGCCGATTCATTTGGGGAGGGTGTACGGCACGGCGATGCCTGGCGGAAAGCCGGCAGCGCCAGGCTTTAGCGCGGGCGATCGGTCTTCGCCGCAGGCATGGGCCTTGAGCCCCTTGCTGCGCTCACGAAAATTCAGGACCTCGACCGGATCCATGACGCAGGCGTCAATGCCGAAGGGATGGCCAAGCTGGAACATCTGGTGGCCAAGCTCGTGGGCGATGATGTCGGCAGCAAACAGGCGCCGCTCGGCTGACGAATACGCCGCTTCGGTGCGGATTTTTCTGACTGCGGCATCCGTGGCGTAGATGGCGTAAAGGCTCACGATCGACGCCGTGCCGTGATCGCAATGGGCGCAAGGCGAGGTCACGCCGTTGGAGATGCCACCGCGAAGCGCCGAATGAATCGACGGCGAGCCAAGTTCCATGCTCACGATCGGCTGGTTGGTCAGGTAAAGATCGTCCTTCAGTCGCGTCTTGGGCAAGAGCACCCAGTACATGAACTGGTTATACGGCGTGCCATCGATCACCGCCTTGCCATCGCGCAGCGGCGTCGACTTGAACACCTCCATCTCGGCCAGCTGGTAGCGAACCAGGCGTGTCGCAAGGTCATCGACGCTGGTGTCAGGAGGTACCCTGAAGGCGCCGCTGTGGTTGACGTAGGCGATCTGCTCGGCAAGCGTTGAAGGCTCCTTTTTCAGGGCCGCGGCCATCAGATGCGAGAGCTCGGCGATACTGGCGCTGGTTGGCGGATCGAGAATCAGGCCGTTGGCGAGCTTCTTCAGTTCCGGGGTGAACTGATCGAAGACGGCACTGATGTCAAGGGTTCGTGGCGGATCGATGGTGATGCAGCGCCCAAAAAAGAGCTGAAAGCGCATCGCGGCAAGCTTCGTGATCTGATACAGCTCGGTATCGGCGATGTTGCCAAAGCGTGGATTCTCGACGTAGGCGGACGTGACCGGAATGCACGAGGTGTCCACGGCTTGGGCAAGCGGCGCGAAGGCGATTGCCACGAGGGCGAGCGCCGCGCGAAGGCAGCACGTCACGAGTGACGCATGCAGGGGTTTTCTCAAAGGCCGGCCTTTCTTTTCCTGTTTGCCGGAATGGCCGCGCACATCGCAATCGATGGGCCAAGCCGGCGAGCGCATCCCCGATGCCGCCGCCGTGAACATGCGCTGACGATGCAGTGAACACGCGGCGAGCGCGCCGTTCCTCTGTATTCTATGGGATATGCCTTCTCGCGGGACCTCCTCGCGCATCGCCCGATGCGCACCAAGCCGCTTGCCGCGGCGCACAACGCGGTGACCATTCAGATCAAGGCTGAGATGACCTCAGGGATGACCGCAGAAATGACCGCAGAGATGACCGCAGCCACGATGCATCGTCGATGTTGAATTCGATCCTGCACCTGCGCGCGCTCGTTGCGCGCCATCTGAAACTGACCGATGCGCACCGCATGCTGCTCTGGGCAGTGGTGGTCGGATTTCTTGGCGCGCTTGCGACCATCGTCTTTCGTGACGCGATCCGCGCACTGCAGTGGCTTGTCGATGGCCGCTCGGGCTCGCTGGTGGCCCTGGCCACATCACTTCCCTGGCAGGCCCGACTGGTCTCACCTGCGCTTGGCGGCGTCATTGCAGGGCTCGTGCTGATTGGCGCGAAACGGCTTTCGAGCCGGGCGAGCTCAGACTATATGGAAGCGATTGCCATTGGCGATGGGCGCATTCCGGTGCGCTTTAACCTTTTGCGCAGCTTCTCCTCGTTAATCACCATCGTCTCGGGCGGCTCGATTGGCCGTGAAGGCTCGATGGTGCAGCTTGCCGCCACTGCCGCGTCGGTGGTCGGCCGGCTGACTCACTTCGATCCCGTGCGCTTGCGTCTTTTGGTTGCGTGCGGCGCAGCCGCGGGCATCACCTCGGCCTACAACGCGCCGATCGCGGGTGCGCTTTTTGTCACCGAGATTGTGCTGGGCTCGTTTGCCATGGACAGTTTCGGCCCGCTGGTTGTGGCATCGGTGGTGGCCAACATCACCATGCGCCAGTTTCCAGGCTACGCGGCGCCCTATGAAATGCCACCGTTCCCGGCGATCGCAGGAAGCGGCGTTTTTCTCTACGTCGGCCTGGGCATTTTCGCCGGGATCATCGCTCCGCTGTACCTGCTCCTTCTTGACCAATCGAAGAAGGCCTTCACCAAGACAGACTGGCCACTACCCTGGCGGCTGGGCGTGGGTGGACTTGTGGTGGGTGTCCTATCGATCTGGCAGCCCGGCGTCTGGGGCAACGGCTTTAGCGTCGTCAATAGCCTGTTGCACGATCCATGGACCTGGAGCGCGGTCCTTGTGCTGCTCATCATGAAGGTGCTGGCGACGGCGGCCACCACCGGTTCAGGGGCGGTCGGTGGCGTTTTCACGCCAACGCTTTTTGTCGGTGCCGCCCTTGGCACGCTGTTTGGCCATGGCATGAATGCCGTTGCCATCGGCGCTCCCGCGATCTTTCCCTACACGATCGTTGGCATGGGCGCCTTTCTTGCCGCAGCCGCGGGCGCGCCGCTGATGGCGATCATGATGATCTTCGAGATGACCTTGAGCTACGAAGTCATGCTGCCCCTGATGCTGGCCTCGGTTGTTGCCTACTTCGTGGCGCGCCTGATCGGTGATCATTCGATGTACGAGATCACGATGAAGCGCATGCGTGAGGCCGATGAGCGCACACGACTTCGCGAAACCCAGATGCAGGCCTTGATGAAGCCGGCCGAGACGGTGCTCGACATCGATGCACCCTTTGCCGATGTCACGGCGATGTTCGTCAAGTATCCGGTGAAATTTCTCTACGTCGTCGATCACGACAAGCGCTTTGTCGGTGCCATTGCGCTGCACGACGTCACCGCCATGATGCTCGATGCCGACACCTCGCACGCCGGCACGATTGCGGCGTTGACGCACAAGGAATTTCCGGTGCTCACTGCCGATATGGGCCTAAGCGACGCGTTGCACCTCTTTTTGACGCATCCGGGCGAGCGCCTACCGGTGTTGCAAAGCACCGATGACCGCCACTTGCTGGGTGCCGTGTACAAGTCGGTGCTGCTTGATACCTACGTCAGGCTGAGCAGTCCCGAGATGGCCGATTCGCACGCCTAGACGGCGCACGCTGCCTGCAAAAGGCCGCCCACGCAGGGCGGCAAGCGTGCGGCGAGAAACGCAGGCTGGCCTGCGACGCGATCAGCGCGGTCAGGGCCGCCATGGGCCCATGCCGTCGTGATCCGGGCGTGCTCGCGGCGTTGCATGCATGCATGCGCAAAGCCCGCGCTGACCCTCGCGCGCGAACTACTTCTTCAGGTGGCTTTGCAAAAGCTTGGTCATCTCGAACATCGTCACCTGCTTCTTGCCAAACACCTTCTCGAGCGTCGCATCGGCGTTGATGTTGCGCTTGTTGGCGGGATCCTGGAGGTTGTGGCTCTTGATGTATTCCCAGATCTTTTTCGTGACTTCGGTGCGCGGCAGGGGATCCGGGCCGATGGCTGCAGCCAGTTCCTTGCTTGGCGTGAGCGCCTGCATGAACGCGCTGTTGGTTTTTTTTGCTGCCGGTTTTGCGTCCGTCATTGGAGCGTCCTAGGGGAAGTGAACTGGGCATTTTACTCCCTGCGCGAGAAGGCCCCATTTGCGGCAGCGCAGGGCGTCGAAAGCCCCTGCCTTGGCGCGCGCTTCAGGCCGCCGCGAGCGCGCGTTTCGCGCTCCTCATTCTGGCCGCGCCGATCGTCTTGCTCCTCGCAATCCGGCTCGTCGCGCGCATGCAATCGGCCCCGCAAAGCGTTTCTTTTGCACAACATTCAAAAGGCCGCGCGCGCCCGCATCACGAGCACCGCAAAGCTTCTTCAATGAAGCAATTTGCCGGGGAAATCCGGCATTTTCGTCAATGGCCACGATGGATTTAGCGCGGCAAGCGAGCCGCAAGCCGTAAAAACTGCGGGGAAGGGATGCGTCACATTTCCTTGTCACGAACCTCGCACATCGTTAGTGTTTCACAACGCGCCCCCTTAGGCAGGCATTAGGACGCCATTAGGCCGCATCGATAAAAGCGACCGCCCCATGCGGCAGGTCCCCAGGGAGTTTGTTTGAACCAAGGCCGTCACACGGGATGGATGCGTCGGTGCCTAGCCGGCGTCTTTGGGGCCATTTTGCTCCTGGCGTCAGGCAGCGCCTTGGCGCAGATCAACAATGGCGGAAGTTTTAGCACCGGCCAGACCGACTATGCCTTTCTGACCTGCGGCAATTGCCACAACTCGCCGCCGGCATCCGGCCCTGCGACCAACAACCTGCCTGGCGCCAATGTCCAGGCGGTGATCTCGTATCAGATCTCGAGCCAGTTCGGCGGCTCGCAATCCAATTGCGATGTCGGATCCAGCATGGGCGAATTCTCGTCGAGCTGCTCGGGCACCCAGAACTGCACGGCATCCTACAATCCGGGAAACGGACACGCGTGCACGATTACCAACCAGCAACTGCAGGACCTTGCCGCCTACATCGGCGGCTTCACCGCGCCCACCGTCACGAACACCTCGATTTCGAACGTGCCCTACGGCGGTACGGGTGCGGTGACGTTTACCACCGCCCAGATCGATCCCAACATCGTCACGGCCGAC
>CAJCIC010000132.1 GCA_903970185.1 Gammaproteobacteria bacterium | reverse complement strand
GCAACTACATCGCGGCCGTCAGCCCAGACGCACTGGTCACGGGCTTGAACGCCGTCCTGACGGCGATTCAGCAAGGATCACTGTCGACGTCTGCCGTTGCCGTGAACTCGACCAACCTGTCCAATGGCGAATATCAGTATTCGGCCAGCTTCACGTCAAGCGACGTGCCCTATTCGGACTGGACGGGCGAAGTCACCGAGACCGCGGTTGACCCCAACACGGGCTTGCCCACCGGCCCCGCGCTGTGGTCGGCGCAGTCGCAACTCGACACCCTGGCAGCGGGAACCGGTTATCTGCACCGGGCGATTGCGACCTGGAATCCGAATTCCGGCTCGATGCACAACATTCCCGCTGGCGTTGGCTTCTCGTGGGCCAATCTGAATACGACGCAGCAGGCGCAGCTCAATGGCAGCGATAGCCTGGGGCCGAACCGGCTTGCCTACCTGCGCGGCAACACCGCGCAAGAGGTGCACAACGGCGGCGCATTCAGAAACCGCTCGCACATCCTTGGCGATATCGTCGATAGCGAGCCCGCCTACGCCCAGGTCGGAACCAGCCAGATGGTCTATGTCGGCAGTAACGACGGCATGCTGCATGCGTTCAATGCGACAACCGGTGTCGAGCAGTTCGCGTTCATCCCGAACGCGGTCTTCTCCCACCTGATCAACCTGACGCAGCCGCTGTATAACCAGTCGCACCTGTTCTTTGAGGACGGCTCGCCCAACGTTGTCACCTCGAAATTCACCGATGGCCAGACGCATACGCTGGTTGTATCGGGCGAGAATGGCGGCGGCAACTCGATCTTCGCGCTGGACGTGAGCAATCCGGGTTCGATCACCACCGATGCGACGCTGGCCTCGTCGGTGCTTTGGGAATACACCGACTCGGATCTCGGGCTGACCTACAGCCAGCCGCAAATGGCACTGATGAATGCCACGCCGGGCTCGGCCGTGATCTTTGGCAATGGCTACAACAATCCGAACAACAATTCGGTGCTGTATTTCGTCAATCCGCAAACCGGCGCGACGCTCGCCAAGATCAACCTGTGCACGGCCGTGCCCAGCGCCTGCTCGAGTTCCTCGCCGCAAGGCCTCTCGACCGTCGCAGTGGGCCAGTCTGACGGATTGCAGTCCCAGCCGATCACGCAAGTCTATGCCGGCGACCTGCAGGGCAATCTGTGGGCCGTGGACGTCTCTGATTCCAACCCGGCGAACTGGGTCAACCACGTCAGGCTGCTGTTCCAGGCGCGGGACAGTTCAGGCAATGCCCAGCCGATCACGACGCCGCCTGTCGTCACGCTCAATCCGGATTACCCGCACCTCGCCGGCAACTTCGTGATGTTCGGTACCGGACAGTTGCTGCAAACCTCGGATCTGTCGACGACCCAGACGCAAACGGTGTATGGCGTCATCGATCGATCGCCGCCGTCGGGCACGACGCTAACGCGTGCCAATCTTGTCAAGCAAACGCTCTCGCTCGTGCCGGCATCGGTATCGGGATTACCCGAGGCGATTCTGACCGGGACCAACAACACCGTCAGTCTTGTCACCTCGTCGGGCTGGTATGACGATCTGCTCTCGGGCGGGCAGCGCGTCATTACCTCTCCTGGGCTTATCAACGGCGCTTTCATCACGACCTTGAATACGCCACCAGGTGCCGCCTGTGGCGGGCAATTCCAGGCGGGATTCCTGGAACTCAACTATGCGACCGGGGGTATCTTCAGTTCGCCCCAGCTCGATGTCACCGGCAACGGCGTCATCAACTCGGCGGATAATTACAATGGCCAGGCGCCCGTCGGCTTCCTTCTGGGCGGCCCCGGCGGCGGATACGGCAGTCGTACCGTCATTACCCACCGTCCGCCAGCGGGATGCACGGGGACCAATTGCAACGTCGGCAAGCAGGTCAAGCTCTCCAACGGCTCGACCAGCGGCGTCACGGAAAAGTCCAACTCCACTCCACGAAATTCGTGGTGGCAACTTCAGTAAGGATCAATCATGTCTTTGCAGCCTGTAAAAAGACCGGACGGCTTCACCTTGGTGGAACTGGTGGTGGCGATGCTGATCATCGCCATCCTCACCGCCATCGCGGTACCGAGCTATCGCTACTATTCGCTCAAGGCGAAGCGCTCCGATGCAATCAATACGCTCAGTTCCGACCAATCGATCCTCGAGCGCTGCTACGCCCAGTTCCTAAGCTACAACAACACCAACTGCGGGCTGGTCAGTGGCAGTTTTCCGCAGACCTCGCAAAAGGGCTACTACACCATCACGGCGCCCACGCTAACTGCAACCCAGTACACCCTGACTGCCACGGCAACCGGCGCGCAGGCGGCAGATACCACCTGCTCGTTTTTCACCATCACGCAGACCAACACGCAAACCGCGAGCAGCACGTCGTGCTGGCAGCACTAGCCAGAAGCGGTGTGAAAGCACGCGCCCCCTAGCGGGGCGCGTCCTTCATCAAGAAGACCTCGATGCCCACGGCAGCACAGTCCGGATAGACATCCGGCTTTTCCGTGCTGACCTTCACGGCAACGACCTTGGCGTGCGCCAGCAGCGCGTGCGCGACGTCGTCGCAAAGCGTCTCCTGCAGATTGATATGCCCGCGCGCGACGCGGGCGAGAATGGTGGTGCGGATGAAATCGTAGTCGAGCACCTCGTCGATGCGATCTGAAGCAGGCGTGCTAAGCGCGAGCGGAACAAAAAGCTCGACGTCCATGATGACGCGCTGGGCGCCCTCCTTTTCATAATCGTGCACGCCGATGTTGGCGTCGATGATGAAACGGCGCAGGAACACGCGCCTGCAGTGGTTAAGCTCGAGTACGCTTGCGGCAGGAGACATCAGAGCGGCACTTTCAGGGGGCATGGAACATGACATCACGTGCGCTTTTCACCAGGTGCTGACCGCCATCGATCAGGAGCGTGGTCCCCGTCAGGGCACGATTGTCGATCGCAAACAAAACGGCAGCGACGATGTCCGAAGGCGTACTCGAGCGATTCAGTGGTGTTGCGCTGTGGGCGCGGGCGAAACCCTCTGCGCTTTGCCCGGGCGAAGGCAGGGTAATGCCCGGGGCGATGCCAACCACGCGCACCCAGGGCGCAAGCGCCATGGCAAGAAGCGTCGTGGCCGATTCAAGCGCGGCCTTGGAGAGCGTGTAGGACAGATAATCGGGATTGGGGTTGAAAAGCTTCTGATCCAGCAGGTTGATGACCGAGGCATTGGCCGCTTCGTCCTTGATCTCGCTGCGCCTTCTGAAGAGATCGCGCGCCAGCACGACACCTGCTGCGAGGTTGATGTGCATCTGACGATCGAGCGCGGCATAGCTAAAGCTCTGGGCGTCATCGAACACGAACGAGGAGGCGTTGTTGATGACGCACACGGGCTCGCCTAGCGCGTCTTCGAGCCTTGCGATGAGTGCCGACACCTCGGCCTCGACGGCAAGGTCGGCGCCAAGCGCTACTGCCTTGCCGCCTTCCGCCTCGATCTCGCCTACGAGCTTTTCGGCATCGGCCTTCGAACTCTGGAAGTGGACACCGACGGCATGGCCTTTTTCTGCCAGCGCCCGGGCAAGCGCGCGACCGATGCGGCGGCTTGCCCCCGTAACCAGTACCGCTTTGTTATCCATGCCAAAACCCAGTGCGGGAAAAACCGCATCTTACAGGGGCTTACACTAGCGCCGTGAAAACGCCGATGCATGCGCGCGAGCCGCTTCCCGAACCCGACGAGCTGCAGCAGCTGCAAAGCCAGGCGCTCGCGCGTCACCTTGTGCGACTCGCCGATGAGCGCGGCGGCTTCCTGCCTTTTGACGTCTACATGCACGAGGCGCTTTATGCAAGCGGACTTGGCTATTACAGCGCGGGCGCAACAAAGTTCGGCGCTGCTGGCGACTTTGTCACGGCACCTGAGATTTCGCCGCTGTTTGGCGCAGCGCTTGCCGCGCAGCTCGCGCAAATCACCACTGCCACGGCGCCTTTGATCCTCGAGCTTGGGGCGGGCAGCGCAAGCCTCGCGCTGGCCGTCTTGCGCGCCTATGAAAACGCCGGCGTGCCCCTGTCCGGGTACCGCATCCTCGAGGTTTCGGCCGATCTCGCCACGAGGCAGAAAGAGCTTCTGTCGCGGCAAGCGCCTGCACTCGTTGGCAAGGTCACCTGGCTGCAATCGCTTCCCGATGTGATCTCAGGCGCTGTCGTGCTAAACGAGGTGCTCGATGCCATCCCGTGCTCGATCGCCGAGTTCGAAGGCGATGGCGGCGTGAGCGAAATCGGCGTTCGCGCAAGCGCTGAAGGCGGCTTGGCACTGGATAAGCGTGCGGCCGACGCACGTTTCATCGCCGCCTTGCGCGAGGTCTTGCCAGAAGACATAACGCTGCCACCGGGTTACCGGGCCGAATTCAATCCGCAGGCAAGAGCGCTCATCACGACGCTTGCGAGCCGCATCGACACGGGTTGCGCACTGGTCATCGACTACGGCTTTCCGGGGCACGAGTTCTATCATCCGGCGCGCCGCGAGGGCACCTTGATGGCGCACTATCGTCACCGTGCCCATGGCGACATCCTCGCCTGGCCGGGGTTGCAAGACATCACGGCGCACGTCGACTTCAGCGCCATCGCGCATGCCGCCGATGATGCCGACGCGACCCTCTACGGCTATGCCAGCCAGGCCAGCTTTCTCATGAATTGCGGCATCCTCGACTTGATTGGGCCTTCCGTCTCGCACAAGGCGCATGCCGAACTCCTGGGCGGGGTTCAGCGCCTGCTCTCCGAAGCCGAGATGGGCGAGCTGTTCAAGGTGCTGGCCTTCGGGCGCGGTCTTGATGAGCCGCTCCTGGGTTTTGCGTCGGGAAACCGCCTGTCAGCGCTTTAGCGCGTGCCTAAAGCACGGCAACACCGGTCAGCCTGGCCTCGGTGACGCCATCCATCACCTGCGAGAAGCGGCCCTCGAGCACGCCTTGAGAAGTCACCATCCACTCAAGCGTATCGGCAAGCGACTCGGCCAGCGGCCGGCACACGAGGCCTGCCGCCTCTGCACGCGAGCCGTCGACCTGCTGCAGCCCGATCATGTCGATCTGCGTCGAGGGGATCCAAAGCGGCAGGCCGGTCCAGGGCGTGACGCCATGGGCGATCAAATCCGCCTCCTCGACCCAGCGCACCGGCAGGTCAAAGCCGCGCGACACCGACAGTCGGTGGCCTGCCTCAGCCAGCGTGCCCATGGTCATCGCGCCTGCGGGCGAGACCAGATTGAAGACGCCGCCGCGGCCGCCCAGGAGATTGAGCAAAATCCATTGGGCGATATCGCGCGCATCGATGCACTGGATCGGCTGGCTCGCAGGCGCTGGCATCGCGACCATTTCATCGCCACGCCCCAAAAGCGTGGGCGATCCGAACCGCGCCGCCCAGTAGGGGAAACGATCGGTTGGATCATAAGGCCCGATCACAAGGCCTGGCCTGCCGATCAGGGCGCGGGCGCCATAGGTATCGAGCACGGCCTTCTCGCAGCCGGCCTTCAGGCCGCCGTAGTCCTTGGTGATGTCCACGCTTGTCGCATCCTCAAGCGATGCCAGCGCCGCGTTTTCGTCGGTCATCGGTCGTGACAGGTCGGCATAGGCCGACACCGAGGAGATGAACACATAACGATCGCAGCGGTCCTTGAGCAGCTCGGCGCTGGCGAGCACGTGCCGTGGCAGATAGCCGCTGGTATCGATCACCGCATCCCAGGTGCCGTGATCCAGCCCACTTAGGCCAGCGCCGGTCGAGATATCGCGATTACCTTCGATGTACGTGACGTCGTCGGCAAACGGGTTTTCGGTCTGGCCGCGCGTGAAAATCGTGACCTCGTGGCCGCGCACAAGCGCCTCTTCGACGAGGTGGCGGCCAACGAATCTCGTTCCACCAAGAATCAGCATTTTCATCGCGAACATCCTTTGCTCAACTCACGACAGGCCATCGTTTAGTGCCCGGATCCTGGCGTCGCGCATGGCCGACTTGGCCTCGCCCTTCGCTACGGCGCCCGTGACCGCGCGCGCGTCGACACCCTTCACAATTTGCAACGCGCGCTCGATGCGCTGGTGTCCACGGGTGTCCATAGCATGGGACCCAGACAAGACAAGCGTAAGACGCGCACTGGCGCGCAAAAGTTGCGCGAATCGCTCGCCCCGGCGCAATGCGTCGCCAGCTTCGATGAGTTCGAGCAACTCTTCTGCGCTCGCCGTGTGCGCTTTGCCGATATTCGCGAGAAGTCGTGCCAAAAGCAAGGCCAGCGCGCGCACGTCGTCGGGCACATGCAAGTGCGCGCAAAGCGCAGCGATCTCTTCGGCGTCTAGCTTTCCTGCAACCAGCCACACGGCAAAGCGCACCGGCAGCACGTCATTGGCCAAGGCGCTGGCGTCAAGCGCGCGCAGCGCCTCTTCGTCTGCGCTCGCGCCGGGCATGACGCGCGCAAGGGCATCGACCTCGCCTAGCAAGCGCAGCATGCGCGACGGCTTTTCTGCCATCAGCCCGCGCGCAACTTCGGCCCAGACGCGCTCGGCGACCAGCGCATCCACTTCGCCGCTTTCCACCATCTGTCGCACGAGCGCAAGCGTGTCGGGAGCAACGCTGAAGTCGACAAAGCGCGCGCTAAAACGCGCGAGTCGCAAAAGGCGCACCGGATCTTCGGCAAACGCCGGACCGACATGGCGAAACAGCCTGGCGCGCAGGTCGGCTAAGCCGTGGCTGGGATCGATCAGGTCCTTGCCATCGAGCGTCTCGGCCATGGCATTGATGGTCAGATCGCGACGCGACAGGTCCTCAAGCAGCGTCACACCGGGATCGGCGTGAAAGGTGAAGCCGCCATAACCCTTGCCGATTTTTCGCTCGGTGCGCGCGAGCGCGTATTCCTCCTTGGTAACGGGATGCAAGAACACCGGGAAGTCACGCCCGATGGGAATGAAACCCGCTCTTATCATCTCCTCAGGGGTCGATCCGACGACGACATAGTCGCGATCGTTGACGGGCAAGCCAAGCAGCCGGTCCCGCACCGCGCCGCCGACGACGAAGATCTGCACCGCTAGGCCTGGCGCAAAGCGGGTATCGGCGATGCGTAAGGCTCGTGCCCTTCATCGTTTAGGACCTCGCTTTCGGCCCGCGCGGCCTCGCTCCACTGGATCATCGCCGGCGTTCCCAAAACCGTGTCGCAATAGCGCTGCAACTCGAAATCGAGATCGACCTGATAGGTGGCAAAGCGCGTCACCACCGGTGCATACATGGCGTCTGCCGCAGAAAACTCGCCAAAGAGAAAGGGGCCACCCGACTCGGCCAGCGCCAGATGCCAGATGGCGGCGATGCGCTCGAAATCACGCTTGACCTGTCCTTCTGGCGGATGGCCAGGAAGGATCGCGCGAATGTTCATCGGCCAATGGTTGCGCAGGGCAGCAAAACCCGCATGCATCTCGGCCGACACGACGCGCGCCTGCGCGCGCCACGTGGCATCTCGCGGCCAGATCGCATGCTGCGGGAAGCGCTCTGCAATGTACTCGCAAATGGCAATCGATTCCCAGATGGCCAGCTCGCCATCAATCAGCACGGGAACGCGCAGCGCCGGGTTATAGCGACCGACGACGTCGGCAAAATTCGCAGCGTTAAGCGAAATGTAGAGTTCTTCGAACGGGATGTCGAAATGGCGCAGAAGAATCCACGGTCGCAGCGACCACGAGGAATAATTCTTGTTGCCAATCAGAAGCTTCAGCACGCGACTCTCCTTTTTGGGAGGCGAAGCAGGCATCTGCTAGCGATGACTGCGTCGCCTGAGATTGTTCAGCTCAGCCCTCGGATCGCCGCGCTCCTCAAGCATCTCGAAGGCCACTTGCTCCATCGGCGTTGGACGGAATTCACCGCCACTTGCGAGTTCTGGCGCGTCAAGTCCGGGACACGTGCCCGTGGCGATACTGTCGCGCTGCATCGATCGCAGGTTGTCGCGCGACAGGAGCGGGGCGCCGGGCAGCATTTCAAACATTGCCGCCTGCAGCATGGCAAGCGACTCGGGCAGCGCGATCACAGGCCGTGCGTGGCCGCTGGCGGCACCGGCAAGCCTTACGATCTCCTCGAGGGTGTAGATGCGCGGGCCGACCAGTTCATAGCAGCGCTCATAGCTTCTGACCTCATCGAGGGCATGAAAGAACGCGCTGGCCACGTCACCAACGAAAACCGGCTCAAAGCGTGCCTTGGCCGAGGCCAGCGGCACGAGCGGGAACAAGCGCTGCAGGCTCGCAAAGGTATTGAGAAAGTGATCGCCGGGTCCAAAAATGACCGAAGGCCGAAAGATGCTGTAGGCCAGGCCGCTTTCGCGAAGCTGCTGTTCACCATCGTATTTGGAGCGCAGATACATCGAGGGCGCATCGGCACTCACGCCAAGCGCGCTCATGTGCAAAAAGCGGGCGACTCCCGCAGCGCGCGCAGCTGCAACCAGTTGCGCAACCATCTCGACGTGGGCGCGTGCGAAGGCGCGCCCATAGGGCGCTGCCGTGTCGGAGTGGAGAATGCCCACGAGATTGATGACGGCGTCCTGTTCGCGCATGGCGCGGGCAAGAAACGTCGCGTCGTACGGATCGCCCTCGATGACATCGACGGTAGGCAGAAGTATCAGCTCCTGGGCACGCTCGCGCTTGCGCGTCACGAGCGTGATGCGCCGGCCGTCGGCCGCAAGGCGCGCGACGATGCGGGCCCCGACGAATCCGGAGCCGCCAAAAACCACGATGTTCTGATGTCTCAAGGGGGCCTAACTGCTCGATTCGGGCGTGAACTCGCCGCGACAGCGATCATTGTAACAACGATGCCGCCTGCGCCGCGGAACGGCTTTAGCCGAAAGCGCAGTACACCTCTGCCCTGCAGGGCGGGGATTGCCTGCGCGCGCATCGCTCGAAGCTTTATCACGCTGGCATCAGGTCGGTCGTTGCTCGGCACACCTTGGCCAATGCCAATGCGACGAAGCATTTGCGCAACTATGCGGACTATGCGCGAAGCCTGATCGGAATCGCTCGCGGCCTGGGGTCGACGAGCATCATCGAGTGCTTCCGGACTGGAGCATGGAGTGAACTCAGTCAAGGCTGTCTGCTTGAGACTATGCATGAGGTTGAAAAAGAGGCGCCAACGGGCGAGAACAGCCTGGCAAATCGCCTTCTCATAGACCCGGTCGCGCTCCGCGCTGGCTTTCAGAAAATTCATCCCGTGTCCCGCGAGGAACGCAATGCGCGCATCCTCGCTGTTTCGCGCGAAGTAATAATGAGCCACTGCGCGCGAAGTAATTTTGAGCCACTTTTCCGTAAAGTCGGATCTGGATCTTTTGCGCGAGATCCGAGTGCTGCCCAAGGAAGAACGGATGGAAATTCATGTGCTTAAGGCTCAGGGCTTCTCCGAACGGAAGATTGCTCGCCAGTTATGTATATCCCGGAACACCGTGGCCCGGTACCTGGAGTCGAGCGGCACGCCGTGCTACAAGATGCGCGAGGCGCGGCCGACCAAGCTCGATCCGTTCAAGGCCTACGTTGAACGACGCGTGATGGAGGCGGCGCCCGATTGGATTCCGGCGCCGGCGATCGTCGCAGCCGGTATCCAGCCGTATCTCCCGGGCACTCTTTGGCATTCAGCGCAGGCACCTGATCTCATGCTGCAGAATTTGAACGTTCTTTCCGGGCAAGCAAATAGCGGCGTGGTAAAACTTCCAGGTATTCCGTCGAACTGGAGCACTTCTGGACTTCACCCATGATGGTGGCAGCTACCCTGTGGATTACAAATACATGAGCTGTATTGACGTCAGCAGGCAATCCAATCGATTCGGAGAAGTTCTTTGACGAGCAATTACGGAATCCCGCATATGTCTAAAATCGCCGCGGCGACCTGGTGCCTCTTAGTGTGCATGTTTATTCCGCCGTCTGCTCACGCGAAAGACACTTCACTTCAGGTTATCGGCATCGTCACTGAAACCGATTCAGGCAATTTCCACTCCAGCGGGGTAGTCGTCGCACGCAATACTGTGGCAACCGGATGCGTTGGCGCTTACCCGGCACACTTCATACACATCACAACCAAGGACAGGCAATCTGTCAATGGTGAAGTCGTGTACCACGATAGTGTGCGAAACGTCTGTCTAGTCCGTGTCGATCTGGGAAAATCGCAAATGGCGGCGGCTGTTGAAGGTGAGCCGACATCAGTCGGAACACCTGTGTCACTTGCTGGGTTTGACGATGGCGGTCAGTTCAAATCGACCGATGGGCGAATAGTTTCGCCCCCAAACCTCGGGCGACTCTGGGCTTTCCGCACGGATGCCCCCGTGTTTAACGGTGCAGCAGGCGCTGCTGTATTCGATGCGCGAGGCCGTTTGGTTGGACTCGTCGATATCGTCGGATCCACACTTCATGATCCTGTTCCGCTCACACCGTCGTCATGGATCCAGAAAGCACTCGATGACCTGTCAAAGGGACAAGTATCCGCGCATGATGGAAATGTGCTGACTACCACCGCAATCAAACAAGTCGCTGACAGTGATGCCGCCAACGGATGCTCGCTCGCAAAAGAAGATCAGATTGCGTCAGACGAGTGGACTCATCGACGTGCCGGCGAACTGAAGACGGTTGAGTCGTCAACGCTTTATCCGTCCACGCTTACCCCACAGATTTTATACTGCGAGGCGCGCCGAGCTAAAGTTGACCCGGATGTCCTTCTTGCGTTCCTGGAAAATCTGCTGCCGGTAAGCTCCGTTTTCGTGCTTGCGCCCGCAGGGGAGTACGACAGTGCCCCGCCGGGATATGGTCCTGCCCAAGCCGGGGTGATGCTCATAAGCGGATGGAGATTGAATCGGCTGGTTGACCCATCGCTTTCAGATTTGCCGCAAATTCGAGCTTTTCTTGAAAGTCCGGAAGGAAATTTACGTGCCGGACTGGAAGTCTTGCGCGTTTTGCTCGACGCCACAGATAATAATGTTGGCCTAGCTTTACATAGCTACTTCTTGAACGTGTCGTTCATGTTAGATGCTATGGAGACAGCTTCTCTCCAATTTTCTCAGCGCACCATTGGCACATTGAAAGAGATGTAAGAATGACGTTAGGCCGGGTGGCCCGATTTGGCTGCCATTGACAAGAACGCCTTATCCAAATGAAATCCCGTGCAGAGGTGGCCAGAAGTACGGGATCGTAGAATCTGCCAATTCAAAAATAGCCTATCCTCACCTGTCGAACGTCGTAGGCTTCGTATGTTGAGTCGGCTGTTGGTCGGGAAAGTTTGTTCTTCTGCGCTTGACTACTTCGGCGTAATGCGGTGAACCACAAAGTTAAAGCGTCTTCCAAGCGTGTATCGTTCTGTAGTTGCTAAATTCACCCCGGGTCGAATTTCTACCAGTCGGGAATTTCTTGAATCGCCCAACCTCATATCCCATGCGGAGTCGAATAACTCTGCTCGTTCTCGTAGTAAACGAAATTCGATTGGCGCCGCAAGCGACGGAATTCCGAGGGAAGGTTGGCAACCGCATCCTCAGCACATTTCATCGAGTCACAATAGACCCATCTAATCAAAACAATCCCATGCGACGTTGCATCGATCGCAGTCTGGAGTGGCTCGTCGCCCAAGACAAGCGCTTCTCCAAGTCCGCAACGTGTCAAACCCAAATATCCTTCAACCCCGCAAGCGCGCGCGTAGTCCGTCACACCCCCATTAACTGAACTCCCGCCGGTCCCACGCCATTGCTTCGCAGTATCAGCGTCCGCAAATATGAACGGACCCCCACCTGAGTTAAGCCAATCCATATATTAGCTCCCCATCAGTTGTACTTCGCGGCGGTCACCTGCCCTCCTTCCATTCCACTCCTCTTGTTTGATATCTTGTGCATTTGACGCCGCCTGCATGCTTGTCAATGCGATTAATGCGATGTTTAACGCCGCGACTCAGCAAATCCAAGACTTGGTGACATCGGGCGTTTCATTCAGCTCACCTAGTCAGACGGTTGCCCGAAATATCGCGACCGCGAATGGATTGGCTTACTACCAAGGGAGTGGCGATGTATTCTATAAACAATAGGCTGGGTAGAACCGTTTTGGTGTTAGTTATTGCACTAGGACTGTCAGGGCCCGGCCACGCTCAAGGGGTCGATGTGCCGGATTCGCAACGCGGGGATCGATCAGAAGTATTTTGCGATGCTTCGCGCTTACTTACCGAAGCGGTCGCCCAGATGCGCGCCGAAAATTGGCTTGGGGCAAATGCGTCTCTCGTTGAGGGTATTCGAGTGCTCGGGGATGACTACCGTCCGGACGGTGTACTCGACGACACCGGTCAGCGAGTCGCAGTCGCCAAGCAAAACGAACTAGATGGGCGATTGAGCATCGCGGCGAATCTGCGCGAGACCGTACTATCGACTAGGTTGAAGCTCTTTACGAGGAAGTTCAGTGTTAAATGCTGAATGGACTTACCAGACTTTTGTGGACATAGCATATGCTGAGGTGACCACAGGAGCTAGCGCTCATGGCCAAATCAAAGAGGTCGAGGTCGGCACGCACGATCTATCGGTTCATTCAATCGCACGCGCAAGAATTTTGCATTCGGGCAATGTGCCGAACCCTCGGTGTGCACCCCAGCGGCTACTGCGCCTGGTTGATGGACCCGAGCTGCGACCACGCACGTGAGGACCAACGTCTGTTAGGGCCGATCAAAGCCTCGTTTGTCGCGAGTCATGGTGACCTGAGTACGAAATTTGTGGCCATTCAGCCTGTGAGTTGACCGCCAATTCTAATGCTCTCGGCGCGGACTTGGGACGGCGGTCCTTACCCCAAGGCGCTGTGCGGACGTCGATGGTTGTAGAACTGACGCCAAGCCTCGACGACGCCTCTAGCATCACGCAGGTCTCGGAACCATTCACGGTTCAGGCATTCGTCGCGCCAAGCGTGTACGAACGGATGCTGCTCGAATGCCAACGCGCTGCTCAATGGCGCCTTCGTTGCGACCAGCTGGTCGCGCTCCGCGATCGAGCAGCTGCTAGCCGTAAGGAAACGCACGACACCGATCTGATCGACACCTAGTGCTTCTTTCATCCGTTCGGATGATTGATGAGCGCGCCTATTCGTGACGTTGGCAATGGATGTCCGAAAGTAAGCCGTCAGCTCGCGACGGCCTTGTGTCTGGTGTCAGCATAGTATAGGTCCGACCGAAGTAGATTGGCTGCGAACAGTTCTTTCCAGCGACGAGGTGTGAGTTCGTCAACGCGATACGCCGGGTGCTGGCCGATACGCTGCAGAACATCGACGAGGTAGTCGTACGGATCGATGTCGTGCAATCGGCAGGTCGCGAGAAGGCTCTGCATGATGCCGACGTGGTGGGCACCCAACTCGGTCCAGCAGAACAGCCAATTGCGTCGGCCCATGGGGATCACCCGCAGCGCGCGCTCAATGTGGTTGGTGTCGATCGGCACGTCCGGATCCCTTAGGTCCTTAGGTAGATTTCCAGTCCTTTGCGACGTTCGCGAACGTAGGCCAGTGCCTTGGTCAAGGGGCTGCTCGGCAGGAAGCCCTGTGCCTCGAAGAGCTTGTTCACCCAGGCAAAGAATTGCTCAACTTTCGGTTTGGCATGGGTCAGCCGGTGCTGGCACTTCGCCTCACCCGAAAGTTCCTTCTCACGGATCGCTTCTTCGACTTTATGGAGCGCGCCGATCATGTCGAGTGCTTCGGCAGCGCGGTCGGGCTTCGACATCCTGCGCTTCGAAGAAGTATCTCCGCGAATGGGCCCAGCATTGGGCATGGGTCAGTCCGATCCGCTTCGCGTAGCGCGCGTACACGTCGTAGCCATCGGTGAGCAGTACCGCGCCGTGCGGTAAGTCCACCCCGAGCGAGCGCTTCAAGTCCTCGCATAGAGTGCGAGTAACCGTTAGAGGCGCCGATCAGCAAAACCCATCAGGGACAGCGCGCCGAGCTCGCGCTAAAGTCCGAATGTACGAGTGCAATCCTTACCGTCAAAGCGTCATTGAATAAAAGCTTGGCAAATAGGGGGCGTCCAGGTACGTCCGGTGAGCACCGTCTTGACGTCCTATCTTTAGTCTGACGACGTTGTCACGGGCACCAGCCGCCAGTAACATTCGCCGGAATCCGGCATATTTCTGACGACGAATTCCTTTCGTTCTAGTACGCGTCGGAGTTTGAGATTGGGTTTCGCGCAGTGCACAGCATGGACGCGCCATTCCACGTATGAGAGACCCTCTCGCATTGCGTAACGGCTAGCCAATGCAGACAGGCTCGGAAGTGCTCCTTCACCACCGCCATCTATGTGCGCGAGTTCCAGGATGAGGGTGTCGTCCTTCACTGCAAACTTACCAAGTATGTTGGCCGTGCCTGCCTTGAACACTAACGGTTCATCAGTAAGCACAAGCGCCGCAAGCTCCTCGTTGGGAAGCTCGAGTATCTCGTCGATTGTGTAGCCCTCTAAGAGGATCGGTGGCACCTAAATATTCCAAGGATGTTAGTGATCGGTAAGTAATTATTCTACGGGAGCCGTGGGGCAGGTCAGCCGCTAGCTGCCGGTCGAGTATCGGCTGGCCGCTGCTCGGCGAAGTGCCAGGGTAACAGCGCGTCGACCTGGGAGCCGGCGAAAGGCAGAGCAGGATGCCAAACCGTCTACCGTCCAGACCGTCCCGCAGACCACCGCGCGACGGCGTTGGAATCCTCGGTCTTCAGGCCGGGGCGGACGTCAAGGAAGATCGCTTCTGGCGGGCAAGGCGATATCGTTGCCAATCACGCCCATGCGCGCCTTGAGCGACTGATGCTCGGCCGGGGAGAAGACCAGCGCGTAGTAGACCGCATTGCTCATCACCTTCTTGACGTAGTCACGGGTTTCGGGGAAGGGGATCGTCTCCGCGAAAACCGCGCCCTCGACATTTTTCGCAAGGACCGAACGCCAGCTCCGCGCCCGCCCCGGGCCGGCGTTGTAGGCGGCCGTGGCCAGCACTTCGACGCCGTCGAGCTGGTCGAGCACCATGCGCAGGTAGCTCGTGCCGAGAGTCAGGTTGGTGCCAAGATCGGAGACCTGATCGGCCGAGTAGTCGGTCATGCCGATCTTCTTGGCGACATATTTGGCCGTTGCAGGCATGAGTTGCATCAAGCCCGATGCGCCCGCTGACGAACGCGCCACCTGGACAAAGCGCGACTCCTGGCGGATCAGGCCGTACACCCAGTCGAGATCGAGCGACTCCTCGGCGGCCTTGGGCCGCATCTCGTCGTAATAGGGCGCGAGAAACCGCAGCCTGAAATCGTGCTCGCGCGAGGTTCTCTCGGCGGTGTTGACGGCGCGGTCGTAGATTTGCAGTCGTCTGGCCAGCTCCGCGCTCGCAAGCAGCTGGCGGTCGGTCATTCCCTTTAGCGGGAAATTCCATTCCTGGTTGCCAAGCGAGCGCAGGTTCAGTGCATAGAAGCGCTGGGCACGAATGAAGGCCAATTGCTTTTGCGCCACGGCAACCTCGGCCTCGGTTGCGGTGGGCGCAAAAGGCGGCAGGGTGATGGCAAGACCCAGTTCTTCAGAGGCCAGCTGGCCGTAGAAATTGAACTGGCCCGAAATGCTGCGAAAAAGATCGGTCGCGACTTGCTGCTGGTTGCGTGCGCGCTCGGCGCGCGCGAGCCAATAGGTCCAGCCCCCGTCGTTGGCGCTGGCCCGCTTCATCTCGGCCGGAAGCCGATCGTAGACCGCGCGGTAGAGTGTCCAGTCGTTATCGCGAATGGCCACGCGCAATTCCGACGACCAGACGTCTTCGGGCATGCCACGCGCATCGAGCGCCTTGTGCGTCCAGTCATTGGCCTCAGGCAACTGGCGCCGAAAGCCGGCACCGGCAAGCTCCGCGTACACCTCGCTGCGCGCGAGCGGCGTCATGCGCTGCGCATAGCGCGCTTCAAACAGCGCCGCCGTGTCGGCAGGCGATGCACGGGCCATGCGCGAGAGCGCAATCAGCCACAACTCGTGCTGCCCCGCGATGGCATCATTGCCCTGCCGCGAGAGCCACAGCGCCGGGTTGTTGGTGATGGCGTCAAGGGCCAGTGCGGCCTGGGTGTCGGCGGTGGGCAGTGCAAGCGCATAGCGCTTCATCGAAGCGGGCAAGTTGGCGTCAGACGCAAGCCTCACCCACTCCCAGAGATCGGCCTCGGTAATACGATTCTCGGCGGCCAGAACCGAAAGCAGGAGCGTGCAGCCTTCGCCGTTGATGTTGGCCGGCACGGCCAGCGCCGCCTTCGAATCGAGCATCGATTCTTCTGACCACTGTTCGAGGTGGCGCTCGCTATGCAGATATCTCGACACCAGGGCATAACACTCGACCTGGGGATCGTCTCGCGTGCGCAGCGCCGGGTATTCGGCGTCAAAGGTCTGGAAGTCACCGCGCCTGGCCAAAGCCAGAAGCCAGTCGCGCCTCGCGAATTCGGCCACCAGCGTGCCCTCGTTGGCAAGAAGGAAGGCCCGCACGGCATCGTCGGTGGGCGCGGCCGTGGCGCTTTTCAGGCGTTGCGACATCGGCCAGTAGTCGATGTAGGCGGCAAGCGGATAATCGGGATCGAGCGCGAGCACGCGCTGGCCAAGCACTGCGGCCTGCTCGAGATCGCCGTTCTTTAGCGCGTCGCGCATGGCCAAGAAGGCGTCATCGGCCGTAATCAGCGAGGGCGCGGGAGGGGCACGATGAACCGGTTTTGGCTGCGCCGCCAGCGCGGTGTCGACAGCCACGGCAGCAGCGCAGAAAAAAATGAGTCGAGCGCAGAATCCCCGGGCGCTGGCTACGCCAAAACAAGCGATCGTCTTTCGCCGCCGACCCACCAAGAAGCTACCGCGTCTCACGGTCATTAGGATAGCATCCGGCCATGTCTTTTCAGAGTCCTTCGCGTCGCGACTTGAGAATGCAATTGCTCGCCGCGCGCGACGGCAGCAGCAGCGAGCAACGGCGCGAGTGGGATGTGCAGATCCGTGAACATCTCTTTGGCCTTTGCCAGGAGCTTGCGGGCGATCCTGCCACGCTTGCGGTCGGCGCCTACCATCCGCTCGGATCCGAGCCCGATTTGCGACCGCTCTATGGCCGGTTTGGCGAAGTGGCGCTGCCGAAAGTCGTGTCCAGCGATGCGCCCCTGACATTTTTGCGCTATGTCAGCGGCATGGAGCTGGTTGCGCAGGGCTTTGGCGTTCTCGTCCCGAAGGAGGAGATCGCAGCGCATCCCACGGTGCTTTTCATTCCCTGCGTGGGCTTCCACGTCGATGGCCGCGGCCGCGTCGACCGGTTAGGCTATGGCGGCGGCTTTTATGACCGCACCTTGGCGGCCCGGCACTTCGTGACCATCGGCATTGCCTACGAGGCCTCGAGGATCGAGGCCTTTGCGCCGCACGCACATGATCGCGCGCTCGACTATGTCGTGACCGAAAGCGGGGTCATGAAGGGTGCGCCCGCCGATTAGCGCCGAGGCCAGCTGAGATCGATGACATCGACGACATCGATCAGAAAAGGGGCGAGGCGGACGCCGCGACACGCAACCCGGCGCCGTCGCGAGGAGGAGGCGCGCGATCCGCATTCTAGGAAGTTACCCCCAAATTTGCGGCCTGTACTTGCCATTTCGGGTTGCCGCAAAAGTGGCGAAGCGGGCACACTTTCTTGCCCTCATTTGCGTGCGGCGGGCGCGTCTTTGCCGCGGCACCGAACGTCACCCTCATGCCAAGCCACGATGTAACGGCGCACCGTTTGCGACGGCGCCAGTTATCAGGCGTAACGACAGCGCTTGCGATCGGGCTCGCCTTCTTCGGCATTGCCGGCTACCTCACTGACAGCCGCCTTCTTGGGCAGCTCGGCAGCCAGAAGCCGGCCGTGGTCGAATCGCTCTTTTGCTCGCTCGCCATCGCCCTCTCGTTCTGGCTGCGCAGGCGCTCATCGCACAGGCGCTTCGTGGTCAGCCTGCTCCTCGCGCTGCCCCTTCTGGCTGTTTCCCTGGGTGTCGCCGAAACCCTCCTGCACCTGGGCCCGCTTGTCGCTCTGGCCGGACGTCACATCGCCAACGCCTCGCTTGGCGCCACGCCAACCCGCATGGCGCTAAGCACCTGTCTTGGCGTTTCGGCCCTCTCGCTCGGTGCGCTCATCGAGATGTGGACGCCAAGCCGGCGCTCGGCCAAGCTCGCCCTTGCCGCTGCCATCTTTGCCGCCTCCCTCGGGCTGCTTGGCGTGCTTTCCGATGCGCTCTCGCTCGACTTTCTATACCAGCCGCTCGGGCTCACGCGCGCCGCCCCGATCGCCGCATGGCTCTTGCTCCTGCTCGGCTTTTCGCTTTGGAGCGATTCGCCGCGCGGTACGATCAGATCGCCCGCAGATGACTTTCGACTGAATTCGGTCATCCGCCTGGTCGTCGTGCTGGTGGCAAGCTGCACCGGGCTTGCCTGCTTTAGCGTCATGCAACAGCGCCTTGAAGTCGTCCTTGGGGAAGAGCTCAATCAGCACGTTCTTGAACGTGCCAACTTCACGGCCAGCACGATTGCCGTTTTCGAGGACCGCGCAGCCGTTGTTGCCGCAGCACCTGGCCTTGCGCAATTGATCAGTCAGGCCAGCGCCGATAACCATGGCCCCGATGCGGCCCTGACCCAGATGGCGCTCGACTTCCTTCCGCATGGCTACTCGGCGATTGCCTTTGCCAGCCCCACTGGGCACGTGCTTGCGAGCGCCGGGCGTTTCAGCCCGCTTGATTCTGCCGGGGCGAATGTCTCGGTTCCGCTGAAGATGCGCGATACCACCGAACGCATGGGTTTTGACGATGAGTATTTCCTGCTCGCCAAGGAACCGGTGATGGGCGATCGCGGCATCGCCGGCTATGCCATCAGCCAGCAGTCGATCCAGAGCCTGACCCGGCTCACGGCGACCAGCGGCACGATGGGCGCAAGCACCGTGGTTTCGCTGTGCGCAGCGCGCAATGACAACATCGTCTGCTTTCCAAGCAGCCAGCACGCGCGCCCGTTTCAGCTCGACACCCAGGAAGACGCTGCCCTCATCGATCTGGTCGCCCGCGCCCTGTCCGGGCGAACCGGCTCAAGGCGCACCAGCGGTCGCGCAGGCGAACCCCTGCTTGCCGCCTACCGGCCGGTTGGCGATACCGGCCTTGCGCTCATCATGACCAGTGATCTGAGCGACGTCTACGCACCGATCAGGGCTGCGCTTGAGAGCATCTTGCCGCTTGTCGTTGCCCTTGCCATTGGCGCCATCCTCATCGTGCAGTGGTTCGTCAGGCCCCTGCTCAGGCAGCTCCTCGCCGCAAGGCGCGTCGCCGAAAACAGCGAGGCGCGCTTTCGCGCCGCAGCCGAGGGCAGCCTTGATGCGCTTTACATCTTCGAGGCGGTGCGCGGGCCCGACCACCAGGTCACCGATTTCAAGTTCACCTATGTCAATTCGCACGGCGAGCGGCTGCTTGGCGTGCCGCGCAATGCGCTGCTTGGGGCCCTGCTTTGCGAACGCCTGCGCGATACGCGCAAGAGCGGCTGGTTCGATCGCTACGTGCGCGTGCTCGAGACGGCAACGCCAACCAGCGGTGAAGTGGCGGTGTGGTGGCCTGGCATGCGCAGCAACTGGATCCACCAGCACGTGGCACCGTTAGGTGACGGGGTGGCGGTCACCATGCGCGACATCAGCGCGCAAAAAGCCGCCCAGGAACTGCTGCGTCATGCCGCCCACACCGACAGCCTGACCGGACTTCCCAATCGCGCGCTGCTGGTTGACCGCATCGAGCGCGCCATCCTGCGCTCGCGCCGACACGGCGGTGCCATCGCTGTGTTTTACATGGACATCGATCATTTCAAGCGTGTCAACGACCGCCACGGCCATGCCGCGGGCGACGCCGTGCTGCGCGAATTCGGCGCGCGACTGTCGCGTTGCGTGCGCGCCGAAGATACCGTGGCGCGCCTTGGCGGCGACGAGTTCTGCGTGCTGCTCGAATCCTTTGGCCATCGTGGCGAGACCTTTCGCATTGCCGAGTCGATCCTCGCGGCAACGCGGATACCGATGTCGATCGAAGGCGTCATGGTGCATGTCACGACCAGCATTGGCATCGCCTTCTTCCGCGCCGCCGACCACTCGGCAGCGCACCTATTGATGCGCGCAGACGAAGCCCTGTATGAGGTCAAGCGCCGCGGACGCGATGGCTATTACGCTGCCGACAGCGAGTCACTGCTAAGCGAAGCTCACGAGCTTGGCAATCCGCTCTACGACGAGTAAGGCTTCGCGCCATGGATGCAAACGTGGCCGTCCGTGTTCGAGCGGCTCGTCACCGTCTGGCCCGTGCGACCTGACGCGGGCCCGTATGGTCCGTATGCTCCGTATGGCCCGTATCGTCTTCGAAGCTCGAGGAGCGCGAGTTGTCGCATCGGCTCTCGATAACCGTCCTTGTGCCGGCTTTGCGCATTCGTGCTGGAAACCGGGGCAACGAAGTTCAGCCCCCTAGCCCAACGCAAAGCGCCGCGGATCGATGTTGTATGCGCCGTAGGGCAAACCGCGCTCGATGCGCATGACATGATCGTTGCGGTCGGTCGGGTTCGACAACAGATCGACCGGGCGCGCGGGCCGTGGCAGCTTGTCGGCGTCGGTCAGCAGCAGGATTCGCGCACGCAGCTGGTGCGAGGGTGTTTGCGCGAGAACGACGCCGATCTCGCCACTTGCCAGCTCGACCAAGGAGCCGATCGGATAAATGCCGAGGGTGGCCATGAAATCCTCGATGAGCTGCTTCGAAAAGCCAACGTCGGCACCGGCATAGAGCACTTTCATGGCGTCAAACGCCGACATCGCCGGCGCATAGGAGCGTCGCGTAATCAGCGTCGCGAAGGCGTCAACAATCGCCGCCATGCGCCCGTAAAGACCGATGTCGTCGCCCTTGAGTCCCTTGGGATAGCCGCTGCCGTCAAGGCGCTCGTGATATTCGGCAATGCCGCGATACGTGTCGGCATCAAGTGCTGTCTTGCCGCCAAGCACCTCAAGGCCAAGTTCGACATGGCGCCTGACCTCGGCCAGCTCGTCGGGGTCGAGCGCCTCCGGCTTTTGCAGGATGCGGGCATCAACGCGCGCCTTGCCGACATCAATCAGAAGGCCGATCAGCGCGAGGCGTTTCAGCTGCTCGGCACCAAAGCCCAACCAGCGGCCAAAGGCCAGGAGCTGGACGGCAACTTTCATGGCGTGATCGGTGGGCTTTGCGCTAAGCGTTCTGATCATGGCGAGCCAAAGCAGCGGCTGAGGATTGGCAATGATGCTTTTGACCATTGCAGCAGCAGCCTCCTTGAGCGGTCTGAGTTCGACCTGACGACCGGCCCCGGCATCGCCAAGAAGGTTCAGCAGCAGGCCTTCCGTGTACTGGAAAAGCGGTCGGGCGCGCTTGATTTCGCTGCGCGCTCCGCGCATGTTGCGATAGACCCAAAGCGTCATGTTGCGCGGCACCGCCTGCGAGCGCGAGGTCATCCTTCTTGCGACGCGTCCCCGGCCAATGGCCGAGAGCACGCGCTGATCGACGAAATAGCGCGCACGCGCGCTCATCCCCTCCCACAGCGAGACCGTCATCGCCTTGCGCTTCCATTCCGGAAAAACGCGCCCAAGCGCGAGTTCGAAGGGCTGATCGTCGCCCCAGTCCGCCTGGCCCTTGCGCGAGCGCAGATCGCCCAGGTGCGACAGCGATTCCGGGCTCGACCGTAACGGATCGATGAAGACGCGGCGACAATAGGCCCTGAGCACTTCGAGCTGGTCGGCCTCGACGATGCGAAAGCCATCGGTCAGAAACGGCGTCTCGCTCCACGGTCGGTCGAGCTCGGCAACGAACATGCCGATCTTCAGATTGGCAACGACAACGGGCGTGGTCTGCATGACAGGCGGGCCTAGCGCGGCGCGGCCACGGCAATGCGTGCTCGCAAGGCCTTCATCAAAAAACGCGAGCCTGCTTATTTATCGGCGCGAGCGACACCTTCTCTCCCCTCGCGCTCAAATCGAGCCGGCGCCAGATCTCGGCTGAAGCCAGCGCCTGGTTCAGCGTGTAGAAATGCAGCCCCGGTGCGCCTTCTGCCAGGAGCCTCTCGCAAAGGCGCGTGACGACATCAAGGCCAAAGGCACGGATCGACGCGCTATCGTCGCCAAAGCCGCGAAGGCGTTCTTCGATCCAGCGGGGCATGTCGATGGCTGATTTCTCGGTGAAGCTGCGTAACTGCATGTAGTTGTTGATCGGCATGATACCGGGCACGATGGGCACCGTCACATGCAATTTCCGTGCATCCTCGACAAACCGCAGATAAGCATCCGGACTGAAGAAAAACTGCGTGATGGCGGAATTTGCACCGGCCCTGACCTTGGCTGCAAATGCCTCCAGATCATCCGCCGGCGTGCGCGCCTGCGGGTGGAACTCGGGGTAGGCGGCAACGTCGATATGGAACCAGTCACCGCTCTCCTCGCGCACCAGTCGCACCAGATCGCTCGCGTAGCGCAGCGGCCCGGCGCTTGCGAGTCCCGCGCCCGAAGGCAGGTCGCCGCGCAAAAGCACGAGCCGCCTGATGCCCATGTTGCGATAGGTTGCGAGCAATTCGCGTATGCCGTCGATCGAGGCGCCAACGCAGGACAGATGCGGTGCCGCAACCAGGCCATCGGCGCTGATCGCCTGCACCGTCGCAAGGGTGCCCTCGCGCGTCGAGCCGCCGGCACCGAAGGTCACGGAAAAAAATTCGGGGCCAAGCGCATTGAGTTCGCGCCAGACCCCCCTGAGCTTCTCTTCGCCCTCAGGCGTTCTGGGCGGAAAGAATTCGAAGCTGAAGCATCGCTTTGTTGTCATCCGATCTACTCGCGTTCAATCAAAAGCGCGGCGATCAGCCACGACACGATGCTATACAGCAAGGCGCCAAGCACCGCCGCGAGAAGTCCGTGGACATGAAAGCCCGGTGCGAACGCCGAAACCAGCAAGAACAGCACGCCGTTGATGACCAGGATGAAAAGCCCGAGCGTGAGAATCGTCACGGGCAAGGTGAGAAGGACCAGCAACGGCCGCAAGATCGTATTGACAAGTCCGAGCAAGAGCGCAGCGATGAGCGCGCTGGCGAAGCTGTCGACGGCAATGCCTGGCACCACGTGCGGCACAGCCAGAAGCGCCACGGCGTTGATGAGCCAGATCAGAAGCAGTCGCATGACACTCCCAGCAAGGATGACGCTCGCGGCGCCCTGGCCGCCAGCGTCCTACGACGCCAATCAGTAGCGGTAACTGTCCTTCTTGTAAGGCCCGGCAACATCGACGCCGATATAGGCCGCCTGGTCGGGGCGCAACTCGGTCAGATGGGCTGCGAGCTTTGTCAGCTGCAGGCGTGCCACTTTTTCATCGAGGTGCTTGGGCAGCGTATAGACGCCCACCGGATACGCCTCCTGGCGCGTCCACAGCTCGATTTGCGCCAGCGTCTGGTTGGCAAACGAGGACGACATGACATAGCTCGGATGGCCCGTGCCGCAGCCAAGGTTGACGAGGCGGCCCTTGGCCAGAAGGATGATGCGCTTGCCATCGGGAAAGATCACGTGATCGACCTGGGGCTTGATTTCATCCCATTTGTACTGCTCAAGGCTTGCGACATCGATCTCGTTGTCAAAGTGGCCGATGTTGCACACGATGGCCTGGTTCTTCATGGCGCGCATGTGCTCATGCGTGATGACCTTGTAGTTGCCCGTTGCCGTAACGAAGATGTCGGCCTTGTCGGCGGCCTCGTCCATGGTGACGACACGATAGCCTTCCATCGCCGCCTGCAAGGCGCAGATCGGGTCGATTTCAGTCACCCAGACCTGGGCCGACAGTGCGCGCAGGGCTTGCGCCGAGCCCTTGCCGACGTCGCCATAGCCTGCAACCACGGCGATCTTGCCTGCGATCATGACATCGGTAGCGCGCTTGATGGCGTCAACCAGGGATTCGCGGCAGCCATAGAGGTTGTCGAACTTGGACTTGGTCACCGAATCGTTGACGTTGATCGCCGGAAACTCGAGTCGGCCTTCGGCGTGCATCTGATACAGACGGTGCACGCCGGTGGTCGTCTCCTCGGTGACGCCACGAATGGCGGCAAGGCGCTGCGAATACCACCCCGGCTGAGCCGCCAGCCTGGCGCGAATCGCGGCGAACAGCACCTTTTCCTCTTCGCTTTGCGGCGCAGCGAGAACGCTCATGTCTGCCTCGGCACGCGCGCCCAGGTGCAGCAGCAGCGTGGCATCGCCGCCGTCATCGAGGATCATGTTGGCGTGCTCATCACCTGGCCACTCGAAGATGCGATGGGTGAATTCCCAGTAGTCCGCAAGGCTCTCGCCCTTGAAGGCAAATACCGGCGTGCCGCGGGTGGCGATGGCCGCCGCCGCATGGTCCTGGGTCGAGAAAATGTTGCACGAGGCCCAGCGCACCGATGCCCCGAGCGCCTGCAGCGTCTCGATCAAGACGGCAGTCTGGATGGTCATGTGCAAGGAGCCTGCGATGCGCGCGCCCGCAAGCGGCTTGGACGTGGCAAATTCGGCACGAATCGCCATGAGACCAGGCATCTCGGTCTCGGCGATTTCGATTTCCTTGCGGCCCCAGGCCGAAAGGGTCAGGTCGGCGACATGGAATTCGCCCGGGTCTTGCTCTGAGGTCATGCGGGAAGTCAAAACGGCGGCGTTCATCACGCCCTCCTTTCTTTCGAAAAAAGTTCGTGAGCGCAGTTCTGAGGGCCAAGCCTGGCAGGCACCTGCCTGTCGCAACGCTCCTTGGCGAGCCGCAATTCTAACTCATCCGGACGATGCCGCGGTCCTTCAGATTCCGGCTGCCGCCTTGAGCACTTGGGCCTTGTCGGTGACCTCCCAGGTGAATTCGGGTTCCTCGCGCCCGAAGTGGCCATAGGCTGCCGTTTTCTCGTAGATCGGCCGCAAGAGATCGAGCATCTGGATAATGCCGCGCGGACGCAAATCGAAATGCTCGGCGACAAGCGTTGCGATTTTCTCGTCGGCGATCTTGCCCGTGCCTTCGGTGTACACGGTGATATTGATCGGCCTGGCAACGCCGATGGCATAGCTGACTTGCACCTGGCACTGGCGCGCAAGACCCGCCGCCACGACATTCTTGGCGACATAGCGCGCGGCGTAGGCTGCCG
>CAJCIC010000131.1 GCA_903970185.1 Gammaproteobacteria bacterium | reverse complement strand
ACGGCGAGCACGCCAGAGCCAACGACAAGCCCGCGCACCACCGCCGCAAGCACATAGGCCGCGAAGATTTCAACGTGCGACAAGGGCGGCAGGAGGATGAAGACGACATTGCCGCTGATTTTCGACTGGATCAGCGACGATGAACTGTTGGCAAAGGCATTTTGCAGAATCGACATCATGACAAGGCCTGGCACGAGAAACGCCGTGTAGCTCACCGTGTCGTACACGTGCACGCGGCCCTGAAGCACGTGCGCAAAGATCAGGAGATACAGCGTTGCGGTCAAAACCGGCGCACCCACGGTCTGGAAACTGACCTTCCAAAAGCGCAGCATCTCCTTGTAGAAAAGCGTGCGAAATCCGATCATCGGCCGGTAGCGCGGTGGCGCTGCCGCGCGCAGGGCCCGCTCGGCAGCGGCCCGGGAGAGCTCCTGGTCAGAGAGATCGCTCATTGCATCGCAGCGCCGCTGCCCTGGCCGTGCATGATCTGCACGAAGACGTCTTCAAGGTCGGCGCCGAGCAACTCGATCTGGTCGACGCTTGCTCCCTCGGTGCGGCAAAGGGCCAGGATCGGCTCGACTTCGGCCACCGAGGAGAGCCTGATCGAAACCCGCTTGGCATGCGGCGCCGCCTCGGGATCGATGCAGCGTGCATAGAGCCTTCGCGGCACGTGCCCGGCAGAAAACCCGAGCACGAGCTGGGTACCTGCAACACGCTTGAGCAGCGCCCGCGTGGTATCGAGGGCGACCACCTCGCCTGCCTTGAGCATGGCGATGCGCTGGCAGAGCTGCTCGGCCTCTTCCAGGTAGTGGGTGGTCAGGACGATGGTCTGGCCGTCACGGTTGAGCCTGCCGATGAATTTCCAGAGCGTCTGGCGCAATTCGACATCGACCCCGGCGGTGGGCTCATCAAGGACGACCACGGGCGGTTTGTGCACGAGCGCTTGCGCCACCAGGACGCGCCGCTTCATGCCACCCGAGAGCGAGCGCATATTGACTTCGGCTTTGCTGGTGAGATCGAGCTCGTGCAGGATTTCGTCGATCCAGGCGTCGTTCTTCGACAGGCCAAAGTAGCCGGATTGGTTGCGCAGCGTCTCGCGCACGGTGAAAAAGGGATCGAACACCAGCTCCTGCGGAACCACGCCAAGCGCGCGCCTGGCCTCGCGAAACTGATTGACGACATCGTGGCCAAGGACGGCAACGCTGCCCGAGTCTGCCCGGGTCAATCCGGCGATGATCGAAATCAGGGTGGTCTTGCCCGCCCCGTTTGGCCCGAGCAACCCGAAGAATTCACCTTCTTCGATATCAAGGCTCACCCCCGCTAGCGCCTGCAATGACTGATAGCGCTTTTTGACGTCAGTGATGCGAATTGCGGCCGGCATAAGAGCAATCTGGCTAAATCGCCAATTATATGCGAGGGGGCTTAAACCCCGCGCCGGCAGCGCCAGGGGGCGAGACCGGGCAATGGCGCACGAACGCTGCCCTCTCGTCCCCCTTCTGCCCGATCAGCTAGGAGCAGGAATGCGCGAGCAATCGTTCAAGCCAGCGGCTGCGCGCCGGTGTGGATGGTATCGTCAAGGGGAAAGCCGCTTAAGTAGCCCGTCACGCCATACAGCGCCGCGATGGCCACGAGCTGGGCCGGCGAATTGTAGAAGTGAAGTCCGCGCGAGGACTTGGCCGCGCGCCTTTGCCACGACAGCAGCACGGCGATCGCAGCCGAATCCGACCCCTCCAGATTGGCGAGCGAGAAATCGTTCTCGCCGCCATCGATGATGGCCCGGCCTTCGTTTAGCACGGCAAGTGCAGAGCCCATGGTGATCGGACCTGAAACAACGTACACGTCAGGCTTTTCCTTTTTGCGCGGCGAGTTGGGCATTCTTGTCGACTAGCGCCTTGATCAAGCCATCGATGCCGCCCTGGCTGACCTGCTGGGCAAACGTGCTGCGATAATTTTCGACGAGCCACACGCCAAGCACATTGACGTCAATGATCTTCCAGGCATCGCCTTCCTTGGTCAGCTTGTAATTCAGCTGGATCGGCTCGCCGCCCTTGGTGTTGACCACCTGCGTCTGCACGACGACGGTGGTATCGCCGGCATCGGCGCGAAACGGCTTGAACTGGATCTGCTGGTCGCGCACCTGGCTTAAGGCACCGGCATAGGTATAGACAAGAAGTTTGCGAAATTGCTCGGTAATCTGCGTTTGCTGGTCGGGCGTGGCCGCGCTCCAGTTCTTGCCCACCGCGCTTGCCGTCATGCGCTTGAAGTCGACCGAGGGCAGGATCTTCGACTCGACCAGATCATTGATCTTGGTGATACTGCCCGCCTGGATGTCCTTGTCGCTTTTCACCGTGGCCATGACGTCTTCGACGAGGCGCTTGACCAGCACATCGGGCGCCTCGGGCGCACCTTGCGCCATGGCGCCGCCAAAAAATGCCATGCCACATGCAACGGCGATGAGGCCGCCGCACAATCTCTTCACCACTGAATTCATTCATGTCTCCTAGTGCTGCTCGCGCCGATCGCGCGAGCGACGTTCAATCGGTTGATAAAGCGACCTGGCCATCGTCAGGTCGCGGCGCATCACTCGTGCCGAGGGTGTGGGGGTCGGGATTGAGCATCCGGTAGAACGACGTTTTTCTTGGCGCGGCGCCTGCCGCAGGCGCTGGCTGCTGCGGCGTTTGCAGCGGGTTGACCTCGGTATCATCGGGCTCATCGGGCGGGTTGCCATTGTAGATCTGACTGCGCCTGCGCGTGAAATAGCCGTCGCGCACGAAGATGTACTTGTCAAGCGCAGCGCCCGAGAGCAGGTCGCTCGCGCCAAGCAGCTGCGAGCGGGCATCAATCGCGCGCACGACTTCAATCGTATTGCGCTGCCAAACCGGATACAGATATCCCACCGGATCAGTCTCGAAGTCGACCACGAGACCCGCCGAATCACGCAAGTCGCTCGGCCCGAAAAGCGGCAGGACGATATACGGTCCGGGGGCAACGCCCCAAACGCCAAGGGTCAGGCCAAAATCCTTCTTGTGCTTGTCAAGACCCATGCCTGAGGCGACATCGAAGCAGCCGCCAAGGCCGACCGTGGTATTGACGGCAACCCGGCAGATATCCGAGCCGCCGTCGTGGGGATTGCCTTCAAGCAGGTTATTGACTGCCGTCCATGCATCCGACATGTTGCCAAAGATGTTGCCGATACAGTCACGTGCAGGCTCGGGCACGACATTGGTGTAACCGCGCGCGACCGGCTCGAGAACCACCCGGTCAAGCTGGTCGTTGAACTGGAACGTCGCGCGGTTGACGCTTTCGAGGGGATCGCGCGGGTCGCTCTGGCCGGTTGTTGCACATCCCGAGAGCAACGCGCCCGATAGAAGCGCGAGCGCGAGAAAAAGACGGCAGGATGCCGAGGGTGAGGTGGTCTTCATGGGCTAACTTTCCCCGCGGGCGTAGCGGCTGGCTTCGAAGTGGACGATGGCGTCAGGGCAAGCGAGGGCGGCGCAAGCGCGCCGGCAGGCGCGCTGGCCTGTGCTGCAGGGGCGCTGCCACTTGGGCTGCTGGAATCGGCTGCCTTGCTAAACAGGAACTGGCCAATCAGGTTTTCCAGCACCACGGCAGACTGGGTGCTCTCGATGCGATCGCCGGCCTTGAGCATGTCGGGATCGCCTCCCGGATCAAGGCCGATATACTGCTCGCCGAGCAGCCCCGACGTGAGAATCTTGGCCGAGGTGTCCTTGGGGAAGTGGAAACGGTCGTTGAGTTCGAGGGTGGCGACCGCCTGGTAGGCCTTGTTATCGAAATCGATGCGCTCGACGCGACCGACGACAACGCCCGCACCACGTACCGAAGCGCGCGCCTTGAGGCCCCCGATATTGTCGAACTTCGCAGTCACGGTGTAGGTGTGCCTGTTGAGCGTCAGCGCCGCAAGGTTGCCGGCCTTCAGCGCTAAAAACAGCAGCGCCGCAAACCCCGCCAGCACGAAAAAGCCGACAGCCAGATCGGTACGTTTCGAATTCACAATCTATCCTCCGCCGAACATCACCGCGGTCAATAAAAAATCCAGTCCGAGCACCGTCAGCGAGCTGCTCACCACGGTTCGCGTCGTCGCCCGGGCCACTCCCTCTGGAGTTGGCCGCGCCTGAAAGCCCTGATACAAGGCAATGAAGGTTACGGCGATGGCAAAAACGATACTTTTCACGATGCCGTTGCCAATGTCGCGAAACAAGTTCAGGCCGCCCTGGATCTGCGACCAGAAGGCGCCGCCATCAACACCGATCAGCTTGACGCCGACAAACCATCCCCCGAGGATACCAACCGCCGAAAAAAGAAGCGCGAGAATCGGCATGGCGATGACCCCGGCAACAAAGCGCGGCGCAACGACGCGGGCCATCGGATCGACCGCCATCATCTCCATCGCAGCAATCTGCTCGCCCGCCCGCATCAGGCCGATCTCGGCGGTCAGCGAAGTGCCGGCGCGGCCGGCATAGAGCAGCGCTGTCATGACCGGGCCGAGCTCGCGCACGAGCGATACCGCAACGAGCAGGCCGAGCGACTCTTCCGAGCCATAGGTGCTAAGCGTGTGATAGCCCTGAAGGCCGAGCACGAAGCCAAGGAACAGCGCCGAGACGAGAATGATCAGAAGCGAATAATTGCCGATGAAATGGATCTGGTCGCGAATCAGGCCGCGCCGCTTGAGCGCGACGGGCACCTTCGAGAGCATGACGAAAAAAAAGCGGCAGCCAACACCTAGGCCGCGCACACGGAAATTGCACCACGCGCCGATGAGTTCGATGGCCGCGATCATGGCGCGATGCCGAGATCTTGCGCATACGGCGGCGCAGGGTAGTGAAACGGCACCGGACCGTCAGGCGCGGCATCGACAAACTGGCGCACGAACGGATCGGTCGTGACCTTGAGCTCGGCGGGCGTGCCCTGGGCCGCAACGCGACCGTTCGAGATGAAATAGACATAATCGGCAATCTCGAACGACTCGTTGACCTCGTGCGTGACCAGCACCGAAGTCGCTCCAAGCACGGTGTTGAGTCTTCTGATGAGGCTGGCAGTCACGCTAAGCGAGATCGGGTCAAGGCCTGCGAAGGGCTCGTCGTAGAGGATCACCTCAGGATCGAGGGCGACCGCCCGCGCAAGCGCCACCCGCCTTGCCATGCCTCCCGAAATCTGCGAAGGACGCAAGGCGTGCGCGCCGCGCAGTCCGACCGCATGCAACTTCATCAGGACGAGGTCGTGGATGATCGCGTCAGGCAAATCGGTGTGTTCGCGCAGTGGAAACGCGACGTTTTCGAAAACCGTCAAATCCGTGAAGAGCGCACCGAACTGGAACAGCATGCCCATCTTGCGACGAACGGCATAAAGCTGCTCCTGGTCCAGCGGGCCAAGCGCCAGGCCGTTGATCGAAACACTGCCGGCGCTGGGCTTGAGCATGCCGCCCATGAGCCGCAAAATGGTGGTCTTGCCTGATCCGGACGCGCCCATCACGGCAACCACCTGACGACGCCCGAACTGCATGTCGATGCCCGACAGCACCGCTCGTTGCGAGTAACTAAAGCTAAGGCCGCTGATCTCGATCAGCGGTCGTTCGTTCGATGTCGACACGATGGCGAAAGCGGAGGAAGGGGTTTCTGACTCTTGTGGTCGCGCACACGAGGCCTTGGGCCTTGCACAACCTTCGGCCGATTATAGCGCCTGACCTGAAACCGGGCCCTGCCGCCAGATGCTCGACATCGACGCTCTTTAGCGGGCCAGAAGAATCTCTTCGGCCTGGTAGAGCGTCTTCTCCTCACCGCGCAGGACGACGACATCGTTGGCTTCAAGACGCGCCTCGGGCCCCGGGTCAAGTCCTGCGATACCGCGCCTTCTGATCGACGTGATTTCGATCACAAGTCCTTGCCAGTCGATTTCCGCGATGCTCTGGCCAACCACGCGCGCATGGGCAGGCAGCGTCACCGCGTGCAGCCTGACCGAGTCTCCGCCTTCAAGCGATTCCGAGTCGGTGGCGCCGCGAAAGAAGCCGCGCATCAGGTGATAGCGGCTTTCGCGCGCAGAGCGGATGGTGCGCAAGACACGCGCGACCGGCACGCCAAGGAGCAGGAGGGTCTGCGAAGCCAGCATCAGGCTGCCCTCGATGATTTCGGGCACGACCTCGGTCGCGCCGCTTTGCTGCAGGGCGTCCAGTGCGCTGTCATCGTGGGTGCGTACGATGACAGGAAGGCCTGGCGCAAGCGCGCGCGCGAAATTCAGCACCTTGTGCGCGGCGCCAACGTGCGCAAAGGTGATGACCAGCGCAGAGGCGCGCACCACGCCTGCCGCGACAAGCACGTCACGTCGCGTCGCGTCGCCATAGACCACGGGCTGGCCGGCCTCGCTGGCTTCGCGCACACGGTCGGGATCGAGATCGAGCGCCACGTAGCTGATGCCTTCTTCGGCCAACAGGCGACAAAGACTCTGCCCGCTGCGGCCAAAGCCGCAGACCACGACGTGCGCCTCGGCTCGCATGGTACGGCTTGCGATCTCGGTCAGCGCGAGCGACTGGCGCAACCATTCCGAGGACGACAGGCGTACGGCGATGGCCTCGCTGTAGTGAATGACAAGGGGCGCTAGAAGCATCGAAAGGAGCAACGCCGCCACCACCGGCTCATACAGCTCGGCATCAAGCAGGTGCAAAATGCGCGCCTGCGACAGCAGCACGAAACCGAATTCCCCGGCTGCCATGAGGGCCAGCGCAGTCCTGATGGCAACGCCGCCCGGAGAGCCGAAGGCGCGGGAGAGAAGCGCGATCAGGCCGAATTTCGCAAGCGCGGGGAGAATCAGGAGCAAAAGCACGAGCGGCAGGTGCGCGAGCACCGTGCGCGCGTTGAGCTGCATGCCGATGGAGATGAAGAACAGCCCGAGCAGGACGTCGCGAAACGGCTTGATGTCTGCTTCGACCTGGTGCCGGTATTCGGTCTCCGAAATCAGCATGCCGGCAATGAAACTGCCAAGCGCAAGAGACAGTCCGGCACGCTCGGTGACCCACGCCAGGCCCAGTGTCATGAGCAACAGGTTGAGCATGAAAAGCTCTTGCGATCTGCGCCGGGCGACGATGCGAAGCCAGGCGCGCGTTAGGCGCTGGCCAAAAACCAGAAGCAAAAGAAACAGGCAGGCGACCTTGGCCGTGACCACGAGGCTGGTGGCAACAAGCGCCTCGCGATCGCCCGCCAAGGCGGGAATGACGACGAGCAGCACGACCACCGCCAGGTCCTGCAAAAGCAGTACGCCGATCACCTGCTGCCCGTGCGGCGCGTCGATTTCAAGGCGGTCAACGAGGAGCCGCACGACGATCGCTGTTGACGACATCGAAAGCGCAGCGCCAAGCGCAAACCAGCCGGCAAAGCCTGCGCGTGGCGCGCCTGAAAAGACCACAGGCAGTGCGACGCCGAGCACGACGGTCAAGGCAATGATTGCGCCGACTTCGGCAAGCCCAAGCCCGAAGACGCGAATGCCAAGGGCCTTGAAACGCGCCAGATTGAATTCGAGCCCGATCGAGAACATCAGGAAGACGACCCCGGTCTCGCCCAGTTCGCGGGTGAGCGGGTTATCGGGAGCAAGGCCTAAGGCCAGCGGGCCGATCAAGGCCCCCACCGTCAGGTAGGCCAGAGGCGGCGGCAGATGGGCAAGCCTGAAGAGGGCAACGCCCAGAACCGCCGCAAGCAGGAGTACCAACGTCAGGCCAAGGCCGCTCATGGCACGTTTCCGGACGCAACCCGTGCGCGCAGGGCATTCAATAAAGCAATAAACATGCCTTTGCTATACTCGGCTCATGAATTCAGTACGCACCGAAGCGGTGAAAGACGCGGTCCCGGCCAAGCCGGCATGGGACACGCCAGTCGCAGCGGCACAGTCCAAGGTGCTGGCCCTTGCAGCCGAGGCCCTGCAAATCGAAGCCGACGCGATCCTGGGCTTGCGCCAGCGCCTTGACGCGAGCTTTTTTCGGGCCATCGAGATCATGATGCACTGTCGCGGCCGCGTCGTCGTCAGCGGCATGGGCAAATCGGGGCTGATCGCCCGAAAAATCGCGGCGACGCTGGCAAGCACCGGCACGCCCTCGCTCTATGTCCATGCCGGCGACGCAAGCCACGGCGATCTCGGCATGGTGACGCGCGAGGACGTGTTCATCGCGCTGTCGAATTCGGGCGAAACCGAGGAGCTGCTGTTGATCGTGCCGGTGGTGAAACGCCAGGGCGCGCGCCTGATCGCAATTACCGGCAACCCGGCATCGACGCTGGCCGAGCTTGCCGAGGTGCATCTTGACGCACACGTCGACAAGGAAGCCTGCCCGCTCAACCTTGCGCCGACAGCGAGCACCACCGCGGCCCTGGCCCTGGGTGATGCGCTCGCCGTGGTCCTGCTCGATTTGCGCGGCTTCAGCTCGAATGACTACGCCCGCTCGCATCCCGGTGGCAGCCTCGGACGCCGTCTGCTCACGCACGTGCGCGACGTCATGCGCAGTGGCGCTGCCGTACCCACCGTGCGCATGGCGACGCCGCTCACCGAAGCGCTGCATGAGATCAGCCAGAAAGGCATGGGCATGACCGCGGTGCTCGATGACGGCGGAGCAGTCGCTGGCGTCTTCACCGATGGCGACCTGCGCCGCCTGATCGACGAAGGCCATCCCCTGCAAGGCGTGGTCATGCAGGATGTCATGCATCGCAATCCGCACGCCATCGGTCCGGACAAACTGGCTGCCGAGGCCGCCGACCTGATGGAGCAGTACCGCATCAATCAACTGCTGGTGCTCGACCGCGGCGGCGCGCTGGTTGGCGCCTTGCATATCCACGACCTGACCACGTCGAAGGTAATCTGATGGAGCGCCGCGACCCTTCGCTGATCCAGCGCCTGTCAAAGATCGAGTTGATGATATTCGACGTCGACGGCGTTCTGACCGACGGCACGCTTTATTACGGCGAGCATGGCGAAGACGCCAAGGCCTTTAACGTGCTCGATGGCCAGGGCATGCGCTGGCTCTCCGAGTCAAGCATCCGCACGGCGATCGTCTCCGGGCGCAATTCGAAAATGGTGGCCCACCGTGCGCGCGATCTGGGCGTCGATCTGGTCTTGCAAGGCGTCGCCGACAAGGCTGCAGTTCTGGAAGAGGTCATGCGCGCACTCGAGACGGCCTCCAAGAACATCGGCTTCATGGGCGATGACGTCATCGACATCGGCCTGATGCGCAGGGTCGGCTTTGCCGCCACCGTGCCCAACGCTGCAAACGGCGTGGCGCGCCACGCACACTGGATGAGCAACCGCCCAGGCGGGCACGGCGCGGTGCGTGAAGTGTGCGAACTGATTCTTGGCGCCCAAGGCAAGCTCGAGCCGCTGCTTGCGAGCTACGGAGCCTAGGATGCGCGAGAAAAGCACGCTGGTGTCCTCGCTGGTGCTGCTTGGCATCCTTGCCGGCGGCTCCTACTGGCTGGCCTTGCGCGCACGCATGCTCGATCCGCTTGCGAAAAAGCCGGCACACGAGGTCGATTACTACGCCACCGGATTCGAGATGGTGCGCATGGATGCCCAGGGCCATCCCTACTATCGACTCGGTGCCAAGCGCATGCAGCATTTTGCCGACGACGATTCGACCGAGCTTGCGCTGCCGACGATCACGAGCCTGTCACCGAACAAGCCGGTGGTGCATATCCTTGGCCGCACCGGCGACGTCTCGAGCGGCGGTGACATCGTGAATCTCGATGGCGGCGTAAAACTCATTCGCGAGCCGACCGCAACCGATCCCGGCCTGATCGCCGATAGCAGCCACATGACCGTGCTGCCCGACGAAGATGTCGCCAGGACCGACACCCACGTCCATGCCATCCATGGCGGATCTTCGATGGACGGTGACAGCATGTGGTTCTCCAATACCGACCATCTGCTGAAACTCAACGATGGCGCAACCTCCGGTCGGACGGTTTTGACGATCGAGCCCCAGCAAAAGAAAACACCCCATCCGGCGCCGTCCACACCATGAAGCCATCCTCAAGAAGTCGTGCTGCCGCAAGGCGCTGCCGTGAATTCGGTATCGCATGCCTGCTGTTTGCCGTTTGCGCCGGCTTGGCAGGTCCAGCCCGCGCCGAAAAAGCCGACCAGCAAAAGCCAACCAATATCGTCGCCGATCACACGGAATCCGATGACTTGCATCAGATCGACATCTTCACGGGCAATGTCATCCTGACCAAGGGCACGATCCTCTTGCGCTGCGACAAGCTGCTTGTGCACCAGGATCCCGAGGGCTATCAGTCGGGCGTTGCCACCTGGGATGGCAAGACGCCGGTGTACTTCAAGCAAAAGCGCGAAGGCTTTGCCGATCAGTACATGGAAGGCAACGCCGAGCGCATCGAGTACGACGAGAAGACCAGCACCGTGAAGCTCTTCGATCACGCCAGCGTCAGGCGCCTTGAGGCCGGCAAGGACGCCGATGAAGCCCACGGCGACACCATCACCTACAACAGCGAGAGCGAAAAATACTTCGTCACCTCGGGCAAGACGCAAACGCGCACGACGACCCTCATCCAGCCCAAGACAACGCCGCCTGCGACAACGCCCGCGACCGCGGTGCCTGCTGCGCCGGCGCCTGGCACGGCGCTGCCGCTTGCGAGCGCGCCGGCTTCATCCAGCGTGCCGCCGGCCTTGCCAAAACCGCCCCCGGTCGAGCTCAAGCCCAGTGACACCCTTCTCACGGTTCCCCAATGACCCTCGCCGCTGCAGCGCGTGACGGCCTTTTGCCCGAGGCGGAGCGCAGTACCCTGGTCGCCGCCAAACTGCGCAAGTCCTACGGCGCGCGCACGGTCGTTCGCGACGTCTCGATCGATGTGCTAAGTGGCGAGGTGGTGGGCTTGCTCGGACCCAACGGAGCGGGCAAGACCACCTGCTTTTACATGATCGTCGGGCTCGTTGCTGCCGATGCCGGCACGATCTCGCTCAACGACACCAACGTCACGCGCCAGCCGATTCACCGGCGTGCGCGCCTTGGGCTGTCGTACCTGCCCCAGGAGCCTTCGGTATTTCGGCAGCTCAGCGTCGAGGAAAACATCCGCGCCGTCCTGCAGCTGCAGTTCGATGGCGACAATAAGCGGCTGTCTGACGAGACCATCGAAGAACGCCTTGATGGCCTGCTCGATGACCTGCAGATCCAGCACATCCGCACCAACGGTGCGCTGTCCTTGTCCGGCGGCGAGCGGCGTCGCGTCGAGATCGCGCGCGCGCTCGCGACCTCGCCGCGCTTCATCCTGCTCGATGAACCCTTTGCCGGCATCGATCCGATCGCCGTGATCGAGATCCAGCGCATCGTGCGCTTTCTCAAGGCGCGCCAGATTGGCGTTCTCATCACCGACCACAACGTTCGCGAGACGCTTGGCATTTGCGATCACGCCTACATCATCAACGCCGGCGAGGTCCTTGCCGCTGGCAAGCCTGAAGAAATTGTCCAGAACGAAAGCGTGCGGAAGGTCTATCTCGGTGAACACTTCCGCATGTGATGCGTCACCGGCTGTGGAGCGCACATGAAGCAGGTGCTCCAGCTGCGCATGTCGCAGCATCTTGCGCTGACGCCGCAACTGCAGCAATCGATCCGCCTGTTGCAGCTGTCAACACTCGAACTCAACCAGGAGATCGAGCAGCTGCTCGCCGACAATCCGCTGCTTGAGCGCGCCGACAGCCCGTTTGACCAGTCCTTGCGACTTGCTGCAGACGGCAGCGTGCAGCACGCCGGCGAGGCCTCCTACGACGACAGCGGCAGCGAACAGGGCGCGGGAGGCGAGTCCGACGCCAGCGAAGCTTCAGGCGAAGCGCGCGACGAGGGCCCCGCCGATCTCGGCCAGGACATGCTGCTTGGCGAGCCGCGCACGCGCGGGGCGCTCGATGACGACGCCGAACCGCAGCAGCTGGCCACGGTGACCGTGACGCTGCGCGATCATCTTCTGAGCCAGCTCTCGGTGACCCAGGCGTCGCGCCGCGATCGCGCCCTGGTGTCGGTGCTCATCGATGCGATCGACGAAGATGGCTATTTGCGCATTCCCCTTGACGAAGTCGTGGCCCTGCTGCCTGACGAGCTCGCCGTCGGTGTTGACGAGCTCAGCGCGGCCTTGAGTCTTCTGCAAAGCTTCGATCCTCCAGGTGTCGGCGCACGCAGCGCCTCCGAATGTCTTTGCCTGCAATTGCGCGACGCCAGTGCACACCGGGGGGTCGATGCCCACGTGCGCCAGCTGGCCTTCATGCTGGCATCAAAGCATCTTGACCTGCTTGCAGCGCGCGATTTCAGCAAACTCAAGCGCGCACTCAAGGTCGATGATGCGGGCCTGCGCGCTGCCCATGCACTGCTCCTGCGCTGCGATCCGTATCCGGGCCGACGCTTTGGCCACCATGCCTCGAACTTCATCGTCGCTGACGTCATCGTCAAGAAACGCAAGGGCGTCTGGCACGCCTCGCTCAATCCCGAGGTCATGCCGCAGTTGCGCATCAACCGCGTCTATGCGCAGATCCTGCGCGAGCATCGCGGCAACGAACAGATCGCAAGCCTTTCAACGCGCCTGCAGGAAGCGCGCTGGCTGATCAAGAACGTGCAGCAACGCTTTGAGACCATCCTGCGCGTGGCCGAAGCCATCGTCGAGAGACAGCGGAACTTTTTCACGCACGGCGAAGTCGCCATGCGGCCCCTTGTGTTACGCGAAATCGCAGATACACTGGGATTACACGAGTCAACCATCTCGCGGGTGACGACCCAAAAGTACATGCTTACTCCGCTCGGAACGTTCGAGCTCAAGTACTTTTTTGGCAGTCACGTCGCAACCGAAGCCGGGGGCGCCGCATCGAGTACTGCGATTCGTGCCCTCATCAAACAACTCATAGGAGCCGAAGACCTCAAAAAACCCCTGTCTGACAGCAAGATCGCTGCAATGCTCGGGGAACAGGGCATCGTTGTTGCAAGACGGACCATCGCGAAGTATCGCGAGGCCCTGAGAATTCCCCCCGTGAGCCTGCGTAAAGCGCTGTAGAGGGTTTAGCGCCCGCTGCCGTGCATCCGATTTCCGCCTGACTGCAAAGGACTTCATATGAATCTGACGATCAGTGGCCACCACCTCGAAGTGACCCCCGCAATCCGCGAATACGCCATGACCAAGCTGATGCGGGTGAATCGGCACTTCGACCATGTGATTGACGTCAGCGTCGTGCTATCGGTCGATAAATTGCAGCAAAAAGCCGAGATCAACCTTCATCTTCGCGGAAAAGACATCCATTGCGAGTCCATCGACGGCAACCTTTACACGGCCATTGACTGCCTCATCGACAAACTCGACCGCCAGGTCATCAAGCACAAGGAATGCATGCAGGCGCGACCGCAGGAATCGCCCAAGCGCCAGGCGCTCGCCTAGTTGCGGTTGCCACAGGGGTGGGCATGCGGGCAAATGCGGCCGGGCCGGGCCGGCCCGGCTATAATCCGCCGTCCCGACCGTAGAGCAGCCAGCGCCGCTCCTTCGCTCTGTCATGACCCTCATCGCAAAGCTTTTGCCGCCCGGCAACGTCGTGCTTGATCTCGCCGCATCGAGCAAGAAACGCGCGTTCGAGCAGGCCGGCCTGCTTTTCGAGAACCACAACGGCATCGCCCGCAGCAAGGTCTTCGACAGCCTGTTTGCGCGCGAGAAGCTGGGCTCGACGGGCTTGGGCCAGCAGGTGGCGATTCCCCACGGCCGCATCAAGGGCCTGAAGGCCCCGGTCGCGGCTTTCATGCGCCTTACGGAGCCGATCCCCTTCGATGCTCCCGATGGCAGGCCGGTCAGCCTTCTCGTCTTCCTGCTGGTGCCTGAACATGCCACCCAGGCCCACCTCGATATCCTCTCGGAGCTCGCCCAGATGCTCTCCGATCCGACCTTTCGCGACGCGCTTGCCAAGGCCAGCCTGCCACAGGACGCGTACCATCTGCTTGCCGGATGGGAACCGTTTCGGCCCGCAGCATAATTCATGGCGGGTCTGGCGCAGCTCTTTGAGGACGTGCGC
>CAJCIC010000130.1 GCA_903970185.1 Gammaproteobacteria bacterium | reverse complement strand
CGCTTTGGCTCGCGCGACGCGCCCGCCTTGGCCTCTCGCTTCTTTCGGAAGAAGGCTGAATTGACTGCCAGGCTCGAGGTCGAAGTAAACCAGGGCGCGCTCGTGCTGACCCTGTCCAATCCGGCGGTGCGCAACGCCCTTTCACCTGACATCTACCCGCCGCTTTTGGCGGCACTTGAGCGGGCCGGCACGGATGCGCGCATCACTTCCGTGATCCTCACGGGCGCGGGCGGCTTCTTTAGCGCGGGCGGTGATCTGAGACGACTAAAGGCCAATCGCAAGGAGCCGCGTTTGGTGCAGGAGATGTCGATCGACCGCCTCCATGCGATGATTGCCGCCGTGATGGCCTGCGAGAAACCGGTCATCGCCGCGGTTGAAGGCGCCGCAGCGGGCGCGGGCTATTCGCTCGCGCTGGCATGCGATCTGATCGTCGCCGCACGCAGCGCGAAATTTGTGATGGCCTATGTCGGCGTTGGACTCTCGCCTGATGGCGGCGGCTCATGGCAGATTCTAAGGACACTGCCAAAGCAGCTCGCCATGGAGCAACTTCTCACCGGTGCGCCGGTCGCAGCCGAGCGTCTTTACCAGGTCGGCGCGATCAGCCAGATTGCCGAGGACGGCGGCGCGCTCGATGCCGCGCTGGCGCTGGCGCGAAGGCTCGATCGCCTTTCACCGGTTGCGGTAAAAGCCGGAAAGCGCCTTGCGCGTGGCGCCGAAAACCGTACCCTTTGCGAACACATGGATCACGAGAGACAGAGCTTCGTCAATTGCCTCCACGGGCCAGAAGCCGGCGAAGCCATCGATGCCTTCCTGGAAAAGCGCCAGCCGCGTTTCGGCCACGACTCGCATGACTGAGTCCGCCGTGCACAACGTGCGCAGGCGCATCTACCTCATGCGCCATGGCAGCGTCAGCTACTTCGATCCAGAACGGCTGATCGACAACCGCATGGTCGCACTTAACGAAAAGGGACGGGTCGAAGCCGCAGCCGCCGGGATCGCCTTTGCCCACGCCGCCGTGCATTTTGATCGGGTCATCACAAGCGGACTTAAACGCACCGTCGAGACCGCAGAGCGCGTCCTGCAAGAGACGCGTCAGCACGTCGACATCGAGGTCTGGCCAGAATTCGAGGAACTGCGAAGCGGCGAGCTTGACGTCATCGCGCTTGACGATCTGCGCGAGGCGGTGGTCGGGACATTTTCAGGTGTCGTGCCCGGCAACAAGCGCTTTGCCGGCGGCGAATCGATTGACGAGCTCTTCGCTCGCGTAGCGCCCGCGCTAGACCGGCTTCTCGCCGATCGCAGCTGGAACACGGTGTTGCTGGTCTTGCATGGCGGCGTTAACCGCGCCATCCTGTCGCTTGCGCTGCTTGGCGAGCGACGTTTCCTTGGCAACCTGTCGCAAGCGCCAGCCGCAATCAGCGCGCTTGACGTCGCCCTGCGCCAGCATGACTGGATCGTGCGCTACATCGGCATCGCGGCCACGGATCTGCTTCAGAGTGAGGCACGCCAGAGCACGCTCGAGGTGATGCTCGATCAATACATTCGCATGCGTCGCTCCCAGTCGCGTGGAGGGGACAAAGGATGACGCAGGATTTTACCGGCACGATGCCCGTGGCCGAACGCCAGAAGTTCGACGTTCGAGCACTTGAGACGTACCTCGCCAGCCGTATCGGGGGCTTCTGCGGACCGCTTTCTGTCGAGCAGTTCAAAGGCGGCCAGTCCAACCCGACGTTCAAGCTGAAAACGCCAGGCGCCGAATACGTCATGCGCGCAAAGCCCGGACCGGTCGCGAAACTTTTGCCCTCGGCGCACGCGGTCGAGCGCGAATTCAGGGTCATGTGCGCGCTTGCAGACAGCGAGGTCCCGCTCGCCCACATGTTCACGCTGTGCGATGACGAGAGCATCATCGGGCGCGCTTTCTACGTCATGGAGTTCGTCAAGGGGCGTGTGCTTTGGGATCAGTCGCTGCCAGGCATGACGCAAGGCGAGCGTGCCGCCATCTATGCCGAGATGAACCGGGTCATCGCAGCCTTGCACAAGACCGACTACGTCGGGCGCGGTCTGGGCGATTTCGGCCGTCCGGGCAGTTACTTCGCGAGGCAGATTGCGCGCTGGTCAAAGCAGTACCAGATGTCGGAGACGGAATCGATTCCCGAGATGGACCGCCTGATTGCCTGGCTGCCCGAAAATATTCCCCCCGATGATGGCTCGACGAGCATCGTGCATGGCGACTATCGCCTCGACAACCTGATCTTTCATCCGAGCGAGCCGCGCATTTTAGCGGTGCTTGACTGGGAACTTTCGACCATCGGCCATCCGCTCGCCGATTTCGCCTATCACCTGATGAGCTGGCATACACCGCCTGGAGGCTTTCGCGGCATCGGTGGCCTTGACCATCGCTCGCTTGGCATTCCAACCGAGTCCGAGTACGTCGCCACCTATTGCAAGGCCACTGGCCGCGATGGCATTGCCGACATCGATTTCTATCTCGCCTACAACATGTTTCGCATTGCCGGCATCTTGCAGGGCATCATGAAGCGCGTGGTCGATGGCACCGCCGCCAACGAACAGGCGATGGAAGCCGGCAAGCGCGCCCGTCCGATGGCCGAACTCGGCTGGCAGTATGCTGAGCGTGTCATGCAAAAGCGCTCCTAGGGGCGCCTGCAGCAATTTCAAACACGGAGTGACTATGATCGACGTCTACAGCTGGGCCACGCCAAACGGACACAAGGTCCACATCATGCTCGAAGAACTCGGGCTCAAATACAGGGTGCATGCCGTCAACATCGGCAGCGGCGACCAGTTCAAGCCGGAATTCCTGAAAATCAGCCCGAACAACAAGATCCCTGCAATCGTCGATTCTGACGGCCCCGATGGCAAGCCGATCAGCCTGTTTGAGTCCGGCGCGATTCTCGTCTACCTTGCCGGCAAGACCGGCCAGTTTCTGCCCGCCGATGTGCGCGGGCGCTATAGCACGCTCGAGTGGCTGATGTTCCAGATGGCAAGCGTGGGCCCGATGTTTGGACAGGCGCACCACTTCAGGATGTATGCGCCAGCGCCGATCGAGTACGCGGTGAATCGCTACACCAACGAGGCCAAGCGCATCTACGGCGTCATCGACCGGCGCCTGTCGGAACACCCGTATCTGGCCGGCTCGATGTACACGATCGCCGACATCGCAGTCTGGCCCTGGACTCGCTCTGCGGCCAATCAGGGCGTGGATGTGGCCGAATTCCCGCACTTCAAGCGCTGGTTCGATGAAATCGCAGCGCGCCCGGCCGTGGTGCGCGGCGTGGAGGTCCTGGCCAAGGAAAGAAAGCCGATCACAGGCGAGAAGGAACGCGAGATCCTTTTTGGGGCGACGCAGTACCAGCGCCGCTAAGGTCTCGCGCCCACGCCTGCCCCGGCGCTACGCGCCGGGGTGTGTCAGCCTCAGGGCTGCTTGACCATGGTGTAGGTCATCTTGGTCCCGGTCGTGATGTTGTCGTCGTCGACCATCATCGATTTGCCATCGCCTGAGACCGTCATGCGCGTCACCTCGACTTTCTTGCCGTCACGGTAGTCGGTCTCGGTCACGGTGTTCGCCGAGACCTTCTTAAGCGATGCCATGGTCTTTCCCGGATCACCCATGATCGCCACCTGCTTGCCATCGAACTTGGCATCGTAGCTCTGCCCGTTGGCCTTCATCTGCAAGCCGTCGCCGGTGCCGGTAAATGTGGCGGTCAATCCCGAATCGGAGACTTGCGGAGGCGAGGATGGCTTCCATGAACCTGTCACCTGATTGCCGCTCTTGGGCGCCTTGCCCACACGCGACTCGGCGAACGTGGCCGTCACCGGCTGCGCACCCTGGGTACCGTTATACGACAGCGTCAAGGTCTTGCCATCGGCCGATACCGCATAGTCCACCGTCGAGGCGGGAGCGCCGGCGAGCTTGCGCACCAGCTTCACGTTCTGTGCATCGACCACGGTTACAGCGACCGAATCATAGTAATCATGTCCTTTGACAGGCTGGTCGGTGCCGTCCGCCTTGACCTTGATTGCGGGCTTGCACGACGAACAGATGAACATGCCGTCCTTGATTGCGAGAACATCCGACCTTTGCGACGTCTTGATGGTCGATGTGTCGGTCTTCCAGGTCCCGTCAAACGGCGTCGCCGCCATTGCAGCGACAGGTGCAGCCAGCATCAGTGCGAGTAGCGCTTTCATCGAAGTATCTCCCATTCTTATATATTGGCGGCAGCCGATCACGGCGGCACTAAGTCTCGCCGCGTGGTTCCACCCGGAGCGAAAGTGTAGCGCGCAAGTTGCACAAAGTGAACGACCTCGCCCGTGAATTATGCGCACGGAGTCAGTAACTTACTGACGCTCTCGTTTCGCGGCACAAGGCGCCGCATAGGTGCTGCGAAGCAGCACGACCGACCTAACTGCCGTAGCGACGCACAACCGTTTCGGCAACGCACACGGGTTTGTCAAACCCTTCGCGGATCATCGTCGCCTGCCAGACGAGTTGTGCGCCAGGCACGCCCATGACGGGATCGATGTCGTCGATGCTCAAGAGCTTGAAGCGGCCCATGATGCGGCTGCCCACCGGCACCGGGGCGGGAAACCGGACCTTGTTGACGCCGTAGTTCACGCCAAGCTGGGTATTGCGGATCAAAAATGCCTGCTGGGTGAGCAACGGCAGCAGGGACAGGGTCAAAAAGCCGTGGGCGATCGGCGTGCCAAACGGTCCGCGCGCGGCGCGCTCGGGGTCAACGTGAATCCACTGATGGTCCCCCGTGGCGTCAGCAAAGGTGTTGATCCGCGCCTGATCGATCAGGACCCAGTCGCTGTCGGCGACATCCTGGCCGATGAGCGAGTGCAACTCCTTGATCGAATCGAACTCGCGCATGACTTCTTCTCCGGAAGATGATTCAGGACGGACGGCGCGAAAACATGCCCATGCCGCGCATGCGCATGACCAGCTCGTCGTGCTGGTTATAAATGCGCCATTCGCTCGTGACCACGCCCTGGTCGGGCTTTTTGGTGGAAGCACGCGTCTCGAGCGTTTCGCGCTCGCCCCGAAGCGTATCCATCGGCCGCACGGGCTTGAGCCAGCGGATCTCGTCAACCCCAGGCGAGCCCAGGCTCGCCGAGTCGTGCAGATAGCTGTCACACATCATGCGCATGGCCAGTGCACAGGTATGCCAGCCACTCGCGATGATGCCGCCAAACTTGGATTTAGCCGCGGCCTCGGGATTGACGTGGAAAGGTTGCGGATCGAACTGCGTCGCAAATTCAATGATTTCGCTTTCGGTGATCTGGCGCGTGCCGATCGAGACGACATCGCCGACCCGAAAATCCTCGAAGTAATATTTGAACATGGCGTGTGCAAGCGACGCCGAGCGCGTCGCGTCCTGATCAATGCGAAACGTCTTCCTAGGCTGCGACGCGCAACGGTACGAGCGCGCTTTCGCTTTCAGGCGATGCAATAAAGCGCGCGAGATGGTGATCGCTGTCGCCAAGCGTCACTTCGAGCATGGTCAGGCGCTTGAAGTAATGCGCAGCCGGCATCTCGTTGGTCACGCCCATGCCGCCGTGCAGCTGGATGGCCTCCTGTCCGACGTACCTGGCGGCGCGGCCGATCCTGAACTTGGCTGCAGAAAGCGCGCGTCTTCGCTCGGTCGCATCGCTTGCGTCGACCTTGACCGCGGCAAGGTAAGCCATCGAGCGCGCCTGCTCGACGTGCATGAACATTTCAACCATGCGATGCTGGAGCGCCTGGAACTTGGCAATCGGCTGGCCGAACTGCTTGCGCGTCTTGGTGTACTCGACCGTCAGCGCAAGCAGCTTGTCCATTGCTCCAACCGCCTCGGCGCAATAAAGTGCGATGCCATAGTCACACACGGCCTCGATCAGCGGCCACGCATTCTGGGCAATCAGCGCGCTCGCGTCGAGCTCGACATTTTCAAGCGTGACATCTGCAGCGCGCAGGTTGTCGATGGTGCGATAGTCACGCAGGTGCACGCCAGCGGCAGTTTTTGGCACGAGGAACAGGCCGATGCCGTCAAGATCGCGCTCGCCACCCGACAAGCGCGCGGAAACAACCAGCAGATCGGCCTGGGCGGCATGCACCGCCACGGTTTTCCTGCCCGACAGGACAAAGCCCGAGCCTTTCCTTTCGGCCCGGGTCAAGACGTCGTTCAATTCATATCGCGCCTGCGCCTCGCCAAGGGCGAGCGCCATGCGCGTCTCACCTGAAGCCACACCCGATAGCGTCGCCACGCGCGAGGTCATCTGCGACCGTTTGATCACCTCTGCGGCAATCAGGGTGGCAATCACCGGCTCGATGACAATGTGCTTGCCGATTTCCTGCATGACCAGAAGCAAGTCGACGGCATTGCCGCCGAATCCGTCGGCGTCTTCAGGCATGGCGAGCGCAAACACGCCGAGTTCGGCCAACTGCTTGTAGACGTCAGAATTAAGACCCGAAGCCGAAGCAATGGTTTTCTTGCGAGTCTCAAAATCGTATGACTCGCCCAGGTAGCGCGAGAGCGCGTCGGCAAGCTGTGTCTGCTCTGAAGTAAAGGTGAAGTCCATGTCCGCTGTCTCCTCACAATCCCATGATCATCTGCGAGATGATGTTTTTTTGAATCTCGTTGGAGCCGCCGTAGATCGACGTCTTGCGAAAATTGAAATAGTAGGAGGCAAGCGGCGCCGCCTCTGCGTCGAGCACGTCGTCGCTTCGGCCCTCGAGAAACTCACGCTCGAACGGCAGCGCCAGGGGACCGATGGCCTCGACCATCAATTCGGTCAGCATTTGCTGGATCTGCGTGCCCTTGATTTTCAGCATCGACGCTTCCGGACCGGGACCGCGCTTGGCGCCCTCAGCTGACACGACCCGCAGCACGGTCATCTCGAGTGCCATCAATTCGATCTCGAGTTCGGCCACCTTGGCCGCGAAAAGGGCGTCTTCGAGGAGCGGACGTCCGCCCTTGTGCTGGCGCTGCGCGAGGCGCTTTAGAAAAGCCAGCTCGCGCTTTGAGCGTCCGACTGCAGCGATGCCCGTGCGTTCATGGCCAAGCAGGTACTTGGCGTAGGTCCAGCCCTTGTTTTCTTCGCCGATGCGGTTTGCAACCGGCACGCGCACATTGTCCAGAAAGACTTCGTTGACTTCGTGATCCTCATCGAGCATGTAGATCGGCCGGACTTCGATGCCAGGCGTATTCATGTCGATCAGCAAAAAGGAAATGCCTTCCTGCTTGCGCTCGCTTTGCTCCGTGCGTACAAGACAGAACATCATGTCGGCGTGCTGGGCGAGCGTTGTCCAGGTCTTTTGGCCATTGACGATGTAGTCATCGCCATCACGCTCGGCACGCGTCTTGAGCGAGGCCAGATCGGAGCCTGAACCCGGCTCCGAATACCCCTGGCACCACCAGTCGGTGCAATCGTAGATGCGCGGCAGGTAATGGCGTTTTTGCTCCTCGCTGCCGAATTTCATGATCACGGGCGCGACCATGGAAACACCAAAGGCCATGATCATGGGCGTGCCGGCACGCGCGCATTCGTCCTCGAAAATGTGGCGCTGGGTGGCGTTCCAGCCGGTGCCGCCCCATTCGATTGGCCATGCCGGCGCGACCCAGCCTTTGGCGGCCAGAATCTTGTGCCAGCGCACGTATTCTTCCTTGTTCAGGCGCAGGTGATTGAGCACCTTGTGCCGCAAATCCGCGGGCAGGTTGGCGGCCAGCCAGTCGGCGACCTCCTTGCGAAACGCGTTGTCAGCTTCGGAATAGCCCAGATCCATCGCAACCTCCTCCAAAGGCGCAAGCGCCAGATTACTGAAGTGTTCTCTTGCTTGCCGTGGCGATGGGTAGCGTAAGCACGTCGATGCCCTCCTCAGCCAGTTGCGCGCGCTCTTCAACGGTGGCGATGCCGCGAATGCTGCGCGCCTTGGTCTCGAGGTAGTGGATGCGCCGCGCTTCCTCGGCAAACTGTTCGCCCACATCCTCGCTATTGGCGATGAGCACATCGATGACGTCGGCAAGCGCCGCAGCCGGCTGCGATCGAGCGGCAAGCTCGGTGGGCGCGCCCAGGTTCAGACGGGTTGCAGCAGGAAGGCGCCTGACTTCGGTGCTGTCGCACACGGGACAGCGCAGCAGATGGGCCTCAAGCTGGCGGCCGAATTCCGCAGCGGAGCTAAACCAGCCCTCGAACGTGTGATCGACATCGCACGACAGGTTGAACACTTTCATCGGCGAAAGGAAGACGTCATGCTGGATCGAGGAAAAGAGATGGCGGGGACGGCGGGAAAACCGAACGGTCGTTTGATTTTAGCGCGAATCGGGGCGGCCGTGCACCCCGCGCTCTTCAGGCAAGTCGCAAGTCGATGGGCTTGGCACCCGGGAAGACTTGCTGCACCTGACGCTCGTTTAAGCCATAAAGGCGTGCGAAGAGGCCGCCCATGACGCTGCGGTAGTCGTTGAGCACCGGATAATCGCGATTTTGGAAAAGAGCCGCCTGGTTGATCTCGGCCTGCTCGCCAGCGATGCGCCCGCCCCGAACCGAGCCGCCCAGCACCCAATAGACGCTACCGTGGCCGTGATCGGTGCCGCGGTTGCCGTTTTCGCGAAAGGTCCTGCCAAATTCGCTCACCACCACGACGGTGGTGTCTTTCCACATCGGCCCCATTTCGTCGGCATACGCAGCAAGGCCGCGACCCAGCTCGCCAAGCCGGTTTGAAAGATAGCCGTTGGCATTGCCCTGCCCGACGTGCGTATCCCAGCCGCCGACGTCGACAAAGCCGACCGTGAAACGCTCTTGCATCATGCGCGCAATGCGCCGCGCTTCGCCCTCGAAGCCCTTGGCGGTGATGGCATTGCGACTGGACGCATCCATTTCCTGGTTGAGGTTTTTCATGACGTCGTCACGCACCTCGAAACCTTCGTTGACCGGCTTGGCGAGCGCCGTATTGCGGTACATGCCGGCGATGATCTGGCCCTGGCGGTCATCGACGCCGGGCTTGCCCACCGACTTCAACGCCATATTGGGAATCTGTGTCGTGCCCTGAAAGACCACCGGCAGCTGGTCGGTGAAGGCAATCGGATCAACCGTTTCCTTGGCCGCAGACAGGGTAGCGACCAGGCGGTTGAGAAAACCGGAGCGAAAATTCCGGCTTTGGCCGACGGTTTGGCCAAGCTCGATCGAGTCTTGCGTCTCGAAGTGGCTGCGCGTGAGATCGTCGGTGCCGGTAAACGGCAAAAACGCCACCTGACCCTTCTGATAAAGCGGATAGATCGTATCGCGCAGCGCCGGATTGAGCCCGAAGCGGCCGTCCAGATCGAGCGCAACGTTGGCCGCGGTTACTGACGCATCGGGTCTGGCGATGGCGATGTTGGGACGGCTTTCGTAGTAAAAGCTGCTCGAGTAGGGAACAAGAAGGCTCGCACAGTCGTAGCCGCCGCGCATGAACACCAGAAGAAAGCGATGGTCAGTCTCAGGCGCTGCGAAAAGGCGCGAGGCGCTCGTGGCGAGCGGGGCTGCTGCGAGGAATTTGAGAAGGTTGCGACGGTTCATGATGACCTCAGCGCTGCGAGAATTCAGGGGACGACAGCAAAAACGAATTCCATTCCTGCGGCGTTGTCGCCTGCGCGAGCGCCTCTTTCGTGGGGGCCTTAAGCGAGGCGTCAACGACGGCAAAGTAGAACGGATTGGACAGTTGCGGAAACGCCGGCTGCTCAACGGGCGGATCGCTGTCGGACTTGAAAAGTCCCGCAGGACCCGAGCCGATGTTCTTTGCGATCTCAAAGCGGGTGGTCATCTGGCCCGGGCTGTTCCAGGCCGTCGCAACCAGCGGATAGCCATCGGGGGTCTCGTGCGATGACCAGGCTTCGCCCATGCGCGCAAGCCAGTTGATCATCGGCTGCGCGTTAAGGATCGGGCGCTCGCCGTAGGTCAGGCGAATCGCCGAGACGACGTAGTGCATCGGATCCTTGAACTTGCCGTTTAGGGACTGGTTGAACTCGGTCGAGATGAACATCGTATGCAGCACCTGGGCGATATCGCCGTTGGTCGCGCGAAACGTCTGCGCCATGCGCTCAACCAGCGCCGGCGGCGGATCGTCGGCGACAAAGTACTGGGCCAGATCGCGGCTGATGAACTGCGCCGCCTGGGGCGACGAGCAAAGGATATCAAGCGCCTCGTCGATTTCGCCAAAGCCACTGCCCTTGATGGTGTGGCCAAGTAGCGTCTTGTTACCGAAATCGTGACGGGCCGGATTGAATTCAGTCAATCCGAAACGAGTCACTGCAGGCCCTTTGGCCGGGGTCGCCGCAGGCGGATTCTGGTTGATGCCAAGGCCCGTCAGGATACGCGCCAGCTCCTGCACGTCGTGCTGCGTATAGCCGGCGTTAACGCCAAGCGTGTGCAACTCCATCAGTTCACGCGCGTAGTTCTCGTTGATGTGGTTCACGGCGTTCTGTTCGTTGTCGAGGTAGCGCACCATCGCCGGATGAATCAGGGTCGCCTTGACCAGGTCCCGAAAATGGCCGAGCGCATGCGCGCGGATGGCGTGCTCCTCGTAATCTCCGATCATCACGCGCAGGTTGGCCTTGTTCTGGTTGACGTTGAAATGATTCAGCCAGAACCACGTCACCTGTTCGAGCAGCTGATTTTGCGAGTACAGGTCACGCTCGAGCGATCGCGTCGCAGCCTCGCGAGCCAGCGCCTGCAACTCTTTCTGGTAGGCCTGCTGCGCGGCCTTTTTCTGGTCGTCGTCCTTGATCGCATCTGCGGCCTTGCGCTCGGCTTCGAGATCCATGACGAGTTGCGGCAGCGGCGTCCTGGTAATGCGCATGTCGCGAATCTGGGCATCGATCGCAGGCGGCAGGTGATCGGCAGCAGGATGCAGTTGTGCTTCCAGATAGGCGTCGCGCCCCTGGTTCTGATACGCGGCAAAGGACTGGGCGGTAATGCCCCACGTCACCCGATTGACGAGCGCAGCCTGGTTGTTGGCGGTGGCAGCCCCGTCACCTTTGCTCGGCTGGTCGGCGCAGCCACCAGCGCTTGCCAACGCAAGTGCGATTAGAAGGATCCGCGTGATGTTGTGTATTCTCATCAAAAATTCCTGCCCCAACCCTCGGGGTGGTCCTAGCCTAACGTATCAGGCTCGCTCAAAGAGGACGCAAGGCCGCGAACACCCGCCTGATCATGTAAGAGGTTGTAACGCCTGGCCAAAGACATGGCAACACCATGATCGCTAAGACCCCTGTGCCCCCCATCCTGAAGAGCGCGCGCTTAACACTTGAGCCCCTGTCGCATCGAGCCCACTATGGCGGCATGCGCCGGATGGCCGCCGACCCCGAAGTCATGCGCTTTTTGCGCGGCGTTGAAACGCCGCTGCAAACCCGGCAGTTCATCGAAAGAACCGAGGCGCGCTGGCGCTCGCAAGGGTTGTCCTGGTGGGCGTTGATCGCAGACGACGGCATGGTTGGCGCTGCCGCGCTGCAACACATCGCGGGCGTCGAAGACGCACCGATTGAAGTCGGCTGGCGACTCGCCCGTGCCGCATTCGGCCAGGGCTTTGCGACCGAAGCCGGCCAAACGCTGCTTGCCCACGCCAGGTCGCTCGGCATCGAGCAAGTCCTGGCGGTGACCGACCCTGGCAATTCTGCCTCCGAGCGGGTCATGCAACGTCTTGGCATGCATCTGCTTGGCTTGCAAATCCACTACGACCGCCCTTGCCTCACCTACGCCATCACCCTGATGGACGCAACCTGAAAACGCCAGCTGCGCTCGCGCCATTGCCGATCCGATGAGCCGAAGCAAGGTCATCAGCGATTCGCTTGGCGCATTGACGATCGCCTCGCTGCTTGCGGTCTATCTCATCTGGGGCTCAACCTACGTCGCGATTCGCTACACGCTTGATTCGGTGCCGCCGTTTCTTCTTGCGGGAGGGCGCTTCCTCGTCGCAGGCGCACTGCTCCTTGGCTTTCTTGTCGTGCGCAGGACACCCTGGCCTAGCGCCTGCGAATGGCGCGATGGCGCAATCGTTGGCATCTTGCTTCTGACCATCGGCAATGGCGGGCTGGTCCTCTCCGAGACGCTGGTGCCGACCGGGCTTGCCGCGATGTTTTTTGCAGCGACACCGCTCGCGGCCACGCTTTGGGCCGGCGCATTGGGCCAGTGGCCCCGCCCCTGGCAGTGGTTCGGCGTGCTGCTCGGGCTTGCCGGCGTTGCCATCCTCGTCGCCGGCACGCAGTTGAAGACGGACACGCGCGCAGCGCTATATCTGACGATTGCCGTCGCCTCCTGGACGCTCGGCTCGGTTCTGGCGCAGCGGCGTTTGCGGCCGGCGCCTGGCGCGATGGGCTTTGCCACCGAGATGATTGCAGGCGGCGCCGTGTTGATGATCCTATCCGTTGCGGCCGGCGAACACCTGAGCGGCCCGATTTCGCCTCACGCTGCCATCGCCTGGACCTATCTTGTCCTGGCCGGATCGCTGCTCGGCTTTTCCGCCTACATGTACCTGCTGGAAAACGTCACCCCAGCCCTTGCCATGAGCTATGGTTATGTCAATCCCGTGGTCGCGCTTTTTCTTGGCGCCTTGATGCGAGGCGAAACGCTGTCGCCCCGCGAACTGGTTGCATCGGCAATCATCGTCGTCAGCGTCCTCCTTTTGACCGTGCGCCGGCGCATACCCTTAGCGAAGGAGTGACCCCCGCTGGCTGACGCCATCTGTCGCAAGCAGGGTCAAATTCCGCGGTGGGCGCTCTGCCTCGAAATTTCAAAAAAACGATAATCTCTCGTCATCATGAATGTTCACCGAAGGCAGATTGTTTTCTTCTCGCTGTGCTCGCTATCGGCGTTCCCAGGCGCCGTATTTGCGGCTTCGATGGTGCAAGAAAGCGATGCCCTGGCACGCACGCTCGCCTACGTCGCAGATACCACGCGCGCCAATCAGATCGATTATCCGAGCCATACCACGGATCAGATGTGTCGCGTCTGCACCTCGTTCCAGGGGAATCCCAAGGACAGCTCGGGTCCTTGCAAAGTCTATGGCGGCAGGGTTGTGTCGGCCAAGGGCTGGTGTAGCGCCTTCGAGCGCAGGCCGCAAAGCGACGCTAACGCGGCCAATGCGTCGAGCTAGGGCGAAAAGCCGGGCTAGGCGGGTACTGGGTCGTGACAGCACACGCAAATCTTGTTGCCATCAGGGTCGCGAAAATATGCGCCGTAATAATCAGCGTGGTATTGCGGCCTTAGCCCCGGGCGGCCCTCGCACGAGCCGCCATTGGCCAAGGCACTGGCATGGGCACGATCGACTGCGCTGCGATCAGGAGCAAGCAGTGCAACCATCTGACCGTTTCCACACCGTGCCGGGTTGCCATCGTAGGGCCTGCCAATGAGAAACAGCGGGCGCGACGCGTCCTTTGCAACCCAACCTGCCCAGGGCGCATCTTTTTCGCAGAACTTCAGTGTCAGTCGCAGCTCGGCCATGACGGCCGAATAGAAACTGAAGGCACGCTCGAAGTCGGTGATGCCGATAAAAACATGTGAAATCATTTCCGCTTTCGTGGCATTGCGCGGCACTTTTCAATGGGTTCAGGCTGCGAGCTCGCAAAACGACGCGGGCTGGCTTCAGGGCGGGAACCCGCACCGGAACTGCAGTCCAGGACACGGCACGCCCTTGCGAGGCAATGCCGCAAAGATACTCCAGCTGTACCGAAGCAGCAGACTCAAATCGCCAAGACCACTTCACACGCTCTAGGGCCATTGAGCCTCTCGCAACCCCGGGCTTCGGCTCGCGTCAAGAAGCCGCTAACGAGTGCGTAATGCGCCGCGCCCTTCGACGCGACGAGCGCGTCGCCGGCGATATGCGGCCCCGGCGGCCGGCCAACAGCGCTTTATTGCAGGCTCCGAACCGATGCCTCCTGTATTTACTTAAGGCAGCGGTGTTTGCCTGCCACCCATCTGTCGGAGATCGACGATAGAATCTGGGACGCTTGGGCATTCCTTTTTGCAGCGGAGCCGGACCGAATCAGGCCTGACGAAAGAATGCGCTAACTTCGAATTTTCCCCAATGGATATACACGCGCCCGATAAGCCTATCCACTCCTTGAAGGAGTTCGGCATTCATATTGCCGTCGTGACGATCGGCATTCTCATCGCGCTTTCTCTTGAGGGTATTCGGGAGCTGATACACGACACCCACTTGGTCAGGGAGACAGTTGCGAATTTCAGGGATGAACTTGATGTCGACTGGTCCCACGACACTGACGAGATGAAGCAAGTCCAAAAGAACGATGCGCTGTTGTCCTCCCTGGTCGCGGATTTGCCTTCACTCATGCGTGACCATCCTGATCAAATTCGGGTGCGCTTAAGTGCGATTAGCAATCCCGAGTATTTCCTCGTCGACGAGAGCTGGCAGGCCGCACTGACATCCGGCGCGCTCGTGCATATGTCGACTTCGATGCTCCACAAATACTCAAGCGCCTTCAGCGGGATTCGCATCTACAACACGTTCCAGCGCGAAGGCGTCGCTGCCGAGGCTCGTGCCAAGGTATTTTTTGACGCGCGCCCCACTCTTTCCCCGGCTGACCTTTCCGAAGGAGCAGAGCGGATATTGCTGTTTGCTCGCGCCGAGCACGCAATGCTGCAGGTGGGAACGCAAGTGCATGAAGACCTTGGCCATGCATTGGACAAGCCAACCGGAAAGTAGACGTCAGGCCGCACGTCCTCACCCCGCTGCGCGGATCGACGAACTGCTCCCCTGGAACATAGAATTGGACACGCCGGCTGAGCGCGAGGCAGCCTGATCCATGGCAACGACACAAAAGACACCCGTGCGGGCCGTGAAGACCGCTGCCCCCGTGTATCAACTCAAGATCGAACTGGTCGATGTCCAACCCGAGGTGTGGCGCCGCGTGCTCGTGCCGGGTTCAATTCGGCTAAGTGTGTTGCATGCGGTGGTCTTGCGCTCCATGGGCTGGCAGGGCGGCCATCTGCACGAGTTCACGATCGCCGGAGAGCAGTACGGCACGCCAGAGCCTGAGTTTGGTGATGACCGGGACATCAAGCACGGCGATCGCATCACGCTGGCCAAAGCCGTCGGCCAGCTCAAGTCGTTCACCTATGTCTACGACTTCGGCGACTACTGGGAGCACATGATCAAGGTGGAGAAGGTCCTGCCACCTGACCCTAAGCTGACGTACCCGGTATGCCTCGCTGGTGAAACGCCTGCCCGCCGGAGGACTGCGGTGGGCCTTACGGCTACGAGGAATTCCTAGAGATCATCAACGATCCAAAAAACAAAGAGCACGACGCCATGCTCGAATGGTGCGGTGGCAGTTTCGATCGCTCTGCCTTCAACCTCGCTGAAGTGAACGAAATCCTCGCCGAGTTCATCCTCTAGCTGACAAGACGGCCTCGACACTACGCTTACCTTGCCCCGCTGGCGCCGATTGAATTTTGAGCCAGCTCACTTTTCAGCCGGCCTCACCAATCCCAGAGGCAACATACAGCCCTCATGGATTGGAATCTTTCATGCCATCGCGGCTCGCGAGCCAGGTCGGGATATCCTCCTGGCGCATTGGTGGCGCAATATAGAAACCCTGGGCAAAGTCGCAACCAATCTCGTTCAGGAATCCGAGTGTCTTGCGCTGATCGACACCCTCTGCTG
>CAJCIC010000129.1 GCA_903970185.1 Gammaproteobacteria bacterium | reverse complement strand
GAAGTTGAAGGCGACGACCACCGACGTGCCGGCAGCCACCGTTGCCGGCATGCCGGTGTAGGTCACGGTGCCGTTGGCCGCGACCGTGCCGCTCGCGCCCGGCACCGCGACACCGCCAATGGTGATGCTCGTGATGGTGGCACCGACCGGCAGGGTCGCCGCGTATTGCACGCCGGTTGACACCGAGGCGCCGGTATTGGAGTACGAGATCGTTCCCGAGACGACGTCGTTGGGCGCTGCGGTGCCGCCAAGCCCGGCGATGGTCGTGGTGATGTCGGTATCGGTGGCAGCCCCGGCAATGGTGGCGCTTGCCGTGTTGTTGCCCAGATAGGTATCGTTATTGGGCGAGGGATAGACGCTGGTGGCGATATTGACGTTGGCGTCGGGGTTGGGCATCGTGAAGTGGGTCACGATCGCCACCTTGTCGCCGGCATTCAAGACGGTTGGCAGGCCCGTGAAAGTGACCACGCCCGTGGTGTTGTTGTAGCTCGCAGACGCGCCTGCGATCGCCGTGCCGTTGAGGGTGAAGCCGGTGAACGTGACGGTGCCAAGTCCTGGCGTGAGCGTCTCGGAATACGCCGGCGACTGGCCTGCCTCGGCGCCGATATTGTTGAAGTTGGTCGTGACCGTCTCGGCGGTTCCCGACGCCTGGGTCCCGGTGGCCGCACCGGTGATGGTCGCCTGCAGGTCGCTGCCGCCTGCAACCGTGACACTCGACGCGTTATTGGCCGGAACCGGGTCGGTGGTGTTCGACGAGATGTTGGTCGCCACCGTGACCGAATTGGTCGGCATCGAAAAGCTTGCCGCAACCGCGATCTTGTCGCCCGGGTTGAGCGTCGAGGGCAGCCCGGTGTAGGTGATGACGCCGGTCGTGTTGTTATAGCTCGCCGTGGCCCCGGGAATCGCCGTGCCATTGAGCGTTGGCGTGCCCAGCGTGACGGTACCGATCCCCGGTGTAAAGGTCGTGGTGTAGGCCACGCCGTTGCCGATGCTCGGTCCGTTGTTGGCAAAGGTCAGCGTCGCGTTCTCGGCAGATCCGACCGGCTGGGCGTAGGTGACAAGGCCGGTAATGCTCGACATCAGGTCGGCTTCTGCAATGCCCGGAACCGTGGTTGACGCGTTGTTGTTGCTCAGGTTCGAATCCGCCGTCGGGCTCGAGATGCTGCTCGTCACGCTGGCGGCACTGCCATTGCTTGGCATGGTCGAGTTAAAGCCGATGGTCAGCACATCGCCATTGGCAAGCGAGGTCGGCAGCCCGGTGCCGCCGAAGGTGACGTTGCCGTACTGATCGATGGTGACCGTGACGCCGTTGATGGCAACGCCGTTGTAGCGCACCGCCGAGGCTGCGATCGAGGAGCCCGGCGGCACTTGCACCGTGTAGGTGGGCGTAAGGGCGGTGTTCGGACCGTTGTTCTGGAACGTCACGGTGCCGCTGATCGCGGTGCCGGCCGGCTGCGCCGTGGTCGGCAGTCCGCTGATGCTGGTGGCGAGATCGGCAATGCCGGTGCCGGCCACCGTGACCGAGGCATTGTTGTTCGACAGATTCGGATCGGAAGTGGTCGCCGTGATGCCCGAGGTGGCCGTGACGCTGCCGCCGTTGTTGGGCATGGTCGCGTTAAAGCCGAGCGTTACCGTATCGCCCGGATTGAGCGAGGTCGGCAACGCGGTGCCGCTAAACGTGACGACACCGGTCGCGCCGACCGTGGCTACGGCGCCAGAGATCGCCGTGCCGTTGTATTTGATCGAAGTGATGGTCGAGCCGACCGGGACCGTGGCGCTATAGGAGACGCCGTTGGATACCGCGGGCCCGTTGTTCTGGAAGGTGACGGTGCCGTTGACCGCAGCGGCCGGATTGGCCGACGCGGGAAGGCCGGTGATGGTGGTCGCATCATCGGCGGTGGGCGTGCCCGCGGTGGTGGCCGTGCCGGTGTTATTGGCGGGCACCGGATCGACCGCGGCTTCGGTGATGCTGTCCGTGCCGGTCACCGAGGTGCCGTTGGCAGGCATGGTGAAGGACACCGGCACCACCAGCGTCTGGCCGTTGGGAAGCGTCGTTGGCAGTCCGGTGAGCGTGACGGCCCCGGTCGTCGTGTTGTAGCTGGCGCTCGCGCCCGCGACGGCGACGCCGTTGAGGGTGATGGTGCCAAAGCTGACTGCGCCCACGCCTGTCGCAGGCAAGCCGGGCGTAAGCGTTGCCGAGTAGCCCACCCCGAGTGCATCGGAAGGGCCGTTGTTGATGAAGTTGTAGCTGCCCGATTCGGCCGTACCGGCCGTGCCCGAGGCAGGCAGCGTGACCGTCGCCGCAACGTCGGGGCTGCAGGCAGCGCCGCTCGAGGTGCCTGGGGTTGTGCCGCCTGACGCCGAGATGTAGCCGGCCAAGCCGTCAACCGCATCCGAGCCGTAGTGATTGGGAAACGGGAACTGGGCGGGCGGGTTGCCGACGTCGGGGACGTATCCCGAGCCGCCCTTGTCGACCGAGCCCGAGACACTGAAGTTGGTCAGAACGAATCCGCCACCACCGCCGCCGCCGGGTCCATGCGAAAAGTAGTCCGGATCACCGCCGCGTCCACCCACTGCGCTGGCATTCAAGGTGCCGCTTGCGGCCTGCGCAAGCACGATGATCGATCCGCCCGCGCCACCGCCGCCGGCCGCTTCGCTGCCGCCGTTTTGGTTGTAGGCGCGATAGCCGTTGGCGTTGATCTGGCCGGCACCGGAGTTAAACGTGCCGGCGCGGATCAGGACGATGCCGCCACCGCGCGCACCCGAGCCCGAGATCGCGCCGTTGGCGCCGTTGCCGCTCGTGGCAGAGCCGCCAGACAGGGTCACGGGATCAACCGCAATGTCGATTGGCGGATAGGTCGTCACCGAGTTGGTGTTGGTGTTGTTATTGACGGTACCCGCACCCCCGCCCCCGCCCAGCACCACGACGCCAGCGCCAAGGCCGCCCACCGCCTGGCCACCGCGGCCGCCCGCATCGGTAATGCCTTCGTTGGTGACAAACGGACACGCCGTCGGCGTGAAGCCGACGGTCGCGCAGTAGGCCGGGGTGCCAACCCAGGTCCAGCCGCCCTGGCCGCCACGCCCGGCAGCGCCGCCGCCGGCACCGCCCGAGTTGTACTGGTTGTTGCCGCCGTTCGGGGCGGAGTCCGTGCCGCCACCCCCGGCGCTGCCGTTGGCACCGTTGCCGAAGCTTCCTGCCGTGTAGTTGCCGTCAAAGGCGGTGGCCGATGGCGTCGTCGCGGTATAGTTGGCGCTGGTCAGACCGGTCGTGTTGTACTGCTTGATGGTGGTGGCAAAGCCGTCGAAGACGTAGCCTGGCGTTCCCTGGCTGCCCTCACCCTTTGATCCGCCCGTGGTCGAGTTCGAGGAATACGCCGGGGTGGTGGGCGTGATGCCCGCCTTGTTGCCGGTCAGGTTGAACGCCGCGCCACCGCGAAAGCCCTGGCCGGACACGTCGATGGTGCCCGACAGGGTCGCCTGCTGGGCGACGTCGAGCGCGAAAACGCCGCCGGTGCCATAGCCGCTGGCATCGATGTCCCAAGGCGGGGCGCTGAAGTTGCCCGAGATCGACGCGTTAAGCACCTGCGGCACGCGGATCACCTGGAAGGTCATGCCGGTGGCGAAATTCTGCGTGTAGGTGTGCAACAGGGCGCCATTGGTGCCCGCGCCCCTGACCGTGACCGAGCCGCTCGTGACAGGGGTGGTGGGTGTCGGCGCGACCGCCGTCACGTATTCATAGACGCCGGCGCTCGCGCCTTGCATCTGCATGATGACGAGAAGATCGCCCTGCGCGATGCCGGTGGTGGGAATGGCGAAAGCGCCAAACGGCGTATTGCCGGTCCCGGTGCGCTGGTTGCCAAGCGTGATGGTGGCGTTGGCACCGCCATTGTTGGTGGCCGAAGCGCCGCCCCAGTACGAGTTGACAATGCCAAGCGGCGGCAGGACATCGCGGCCGGGCGTGGCGCAAACGGTGGCGGCGTCAACGTCGGTGGCAAGGGTCAGCGCAAACAGGATCGATGCGCTCGACAGGACGATGCAAAGGGCCTGCATCAACGTGCCAAGGCGGGCATGCCTTGCCGCCTTGGCACGCGCGCCCGCGCCAGGCGCAGCGCGGCCTTTGTGCATCCGCGCCGGATGCACACCGATTAAGCGCGCGAGGAAAGCCGGGCGGCGCGCAAGGGCAGCCACAAGGCCTGGCAGCTTCTTTATAGTGTCCGTCCCTAAGGGGCTTAGGCCGGGCTTAGGCCCGGTCGTGCAATCTAGGTCAAATCATTAGTACGGCCCGATTTAACCCCAGCCCGCGCACCAACACTGTGAATTTTCGTCAAAGATCGAGCGCCTAAGTACCGCTGGCGTCGCCATGTTGCCGGAGCACAACAGGCACTTCCCGCTTAGCCGGGGAAGATTCCAGTAGAGAGATAGCGATCGCCACGATCGCATACGATGAAGACGATGGTCGCGTTCTCGACTTCGGCTGCAATGCGCAGCGCAATCACGAGCGCCCCGGCCGCGGAGACACCGCAGAAGATGCCTTCCTCGGCAGCGACGCGCCTGGCCATCGCTTCGGCATCGCTTTGACTCACGGCTTCGATGCGATCGACCCGGGCGCGGTCGTAAATGCGCGGCAGGTACGCCTCGGGCCATTTGCGAATGCCCGGAATCTGCGAGCCTTCTTCGGGCTCGGCCCCGATGATCTGGATCGCCGGGTTCTTTTCCTTGAGAAAGCGCGACACGCCCATGATCGTGCCGGTGGTGCCCATGCTGCTCACGAAATGCGTGATGCGGCCTTCGGTGTCGCGCCAGATCTCGGGCCCGGTGCCTTCGTAATGCGCCTTCGGATTATCGGGATTGGCGAACTGGTCGAGGATTCTTCCGCGTCCTTCGGCTTGCATGCGCTCGGCCAGATCGCGGGCGAATTCCATGCCGCCGTCCTTGGGGGTCAGGATGATCTCGGCACCATAGGCGCGCATGGTCTGGCGGCGCTCGAGCGAGAGGTGTTCGGGCATGATCAGGATCATGCGGTAGCCGCGCATCGAGGCCGCCATGGCCAAGGCGATGCCGGTGTTGCCGCTGGTCGCCTCAATCAGGGTCGCGCCCGGGGCGATCTCGCCGCGCGCCTCGGCACCCTTGATCATCGACAGGGCCGGACGGTCTTTCACCGAGCCCGCCGGATTGTTGCCCTCGAGTTTGCCAAGGAGGACATTGTTTCGGGCGGCAATGGCAGCACCTGGCAGGCGCGAAAGCTTGACCAGCGGCGTGTTGCCAATGGTGTCTTCGATGGTCGGGTAGGTCACAGTCGTGGCGGGAGTTTGCGTCATGGCGCGATGGTAACGCGCGCGCGCGATGACTGCCGGCTAGAGCCTGGCGTTGGCAACAAGCCAGGGCACGTAGCGGCGCATGCCCTCTTCGACCGACAGGAAAGGCAGGTCGTATCCGGCAGCGCGCAATTTCGAGAGATTGGCCTGCGTGAAACTCTGGTAGCGCCCCTTCAGGTGCTCGGGAAAATCGATGTATTCGATGATCCCCGCCTTGACCCACTCGGACAGCGTGCGCTCGGGCTTTTGCTCGCTGGCGGCCGTGGCGTTCAAAAGCGCGGCGGCGAGTTCGTTAAAGGTCTGGGCCCGCCCGCTGCCAAGGTTATAGATGCCCGAGAGCGAACGGTCGAGAAACCACAGCTTGACGCGAACGACGTCGTCGATCGAGACGAAGTCGCGCCGCTGCATGCCCGCGGCGTGGCCGTCGTTCTCGCCAAACAGCTTGACCCGGCCGCTTTCCCTGAATTCGTAGAAATTGTTCAGCGCAACCGAAGCACCGTGGCCGCGCTTGTGCAATTCGCCCGGTCCGTAGACGTTGAAATAGCGAAAACCTGCAACCGGGATGCGCAGGCTGGCGGCGCGGCGCCGCACCACCTGGTCAAACAGCAGCTTGGAATAGCCATAGACGTTAAGCGGACCCTCGGCGTGCGGCTCTTCGACAAAACCGGTCTTGGCGCCATAGACTGCCGCCGACGAGGCGTAAGACAGCGGAATCGCCTGGGCCATGCAGCCTTCGAGCACGGCCAGCGAATAACGGTAATTGTTGGCCATCATGTAGCGGCCGTCGTGGACCATCGTGTCCGAGCACGCTCCCTCGTGCAGGAAGGCCGCGATGCTGCCAAAGCCGCGCGCGGCAAAACGCGCGAGGAACTCGTCCTTGTCGAGGTAGTCGGCGATGTCGACATCGACCAGGTTGCGAAAGCGGTTGGGCGCCTGCAGATGGTCGACCGCAATGATGTCGCGCTCGCCGCGGGCGTTGAGCGCGCGGATCAGGTTGCTGCCGATGAAGCCGGCAGCGCCGGTGACGATGATGGTCATGAGGTGCTCACCGCTTGGATTGCCCGCCGTACATTTCCTCAAAACTCGCCGTTGACGTCCCGAGCTTGCCAACGACAATGCCGGCGGCGCGGTTGGCCTCGGCGACCGCATCGGCAAGCGCGGCACCCGCGCCAAGCATGACCGCCAGTGCCGCGATCACCGTGTCACCGGCACCGGTGACATCGAAGACCTCGCGCGCCTGCGCTGCGACATCCTTTCTGCCACCCTCGAAAAACAGCGTCATGCCCTCTTCCGAGCGCGTCAGGAGCAGCGCCGTGATGCCCAGCGCACGGCGCAGATCGGCGACTTTTTTCTCGAGTTCGCTCTCGCTTGACCAGCGCCCGACGACATCGCGCAACTCGCTGCGATTGGGCGTCAGAAGCGTCGCCCCGGCATAGCGCTGGTAGTCGTCGCCCTTGGGGTCGACGAGCACCTGCTTGCCTTGGGCCTTGGCGGCATCGATCATGCGGCCGATGTGGGTCAGGCCACCCTTGCCATAGTCGCTCATGATCACGATGTCATAGTCGGCCAGAAGCGAATTGAACTGCTGGTACTTGTCGCTCAGAACCTCGTGGCTTGGCTGGTCCTCGAAATCGATGCGGATCAGTTGCTGCTGGCGGCCGATGACGCGCAACTTGATGGTCGTTGGCAGGGCACTGTCGCGATGCAGGTGCGACTCGATTGCGGCGCTGCCAAGCAGCGTCTCGATGGTACGCCCCGGCTCATCGGTGCCGACCACGCTCAAAAGACCGGCATGCGCGCCAAGCGCTGCGACGTTTTTGGCCACGTTGGCGGCACCGCCCAGGCGATCGTCGACCTTCTCGACCCTGACGATGGGCACCGGCGCCTCGGGCGAGATGCGATGCGCATCACCGAACCAGTAGCGATCGAGCATGACATCGCCTACCGTGAGCACGCGCACGCGGGATAGGGCTTCACGCGTGAAAAGCGCACTCATGGGAGCGCACGGCCACGGCCGATCGGCCGATAGGTCAGCCCGCGCGCGGCAAGAATCTGCGGGTCATACAGGTTGCGCCCGTCGATCACGAGGCGATCGGCAAGCTTTTGCGCCATGAGATCGAAGTCCGGACTCCTGAAGGCCTTCCATTCGGTGACGATGACAAGCGCATTGGCTCCTGCGAGCGCCTCTTCCGCACTTTCGAGGTAGGCGATGCGCTCGGCCCACGCCGGATGGTCAACGAAGTCGAGTGCGAACACGCGCCTGGCCTCGTTCAGTGCGACCGGGTCGTGCACGCGGATGTGCGCGCCGCGGGCAAGAAGCTCAGCGGCGAGCACGCGCGAGGGCGCCTCGCGCATGTCGTCGGTATTGGGCTTGAACGCCAGCCCCCAAATGGCGATGACCACGCCCGACAGGTCTTCGCCGTAGTGCTTGACGATCTTTTTTGCGAGCACATGTTTTTGCGCCTGGTTGGCGGCCTCGACTGCGGCCAGGATCCGCGACGGTGCGCCGGCCTCGCAGCTGGTGCGCAAGAGCGCCTGCACATCCTTGGGAAAGCACGAGCCGCCATACCCCGCGCCGGCATATAGAAAATGGTAGCCGATGCGCGGGTCCGAGCCGATGCCAGCGCGCACCAGTTCGATGTCGGCACCCAACAGCTCGGCAAGATTGGCCATTTCGTTCATGAACGAAATGCGCGTGGCGAGCATGGCATTGGCGGCATATTTGGTGAGTTCGGCCGAACGCACGTCCATGAACATCATGCGCTCGTGATTGCGCTGGAAAGGCGCGTAAAGCGAGCGCATCACGGCCCTCGCGCGATCGCCCTCGGGGCCCGGGTTGCAGCCGATGACAATGCGATCCGGGCGCATGAAGTCGTCAAGCGCTGCGCCTTCCTTCAGGAATTCGGGATTGGACACGACCGTGAAGCCAGGCGACGCGCCGCGCGCCTCTAAGGCATCGGCGAGCGTTGCATGCACGCGATCGGCGGTGCCCACCGGCACCGTCGACTTGTCAACGACAATCTTGAAATCCTGCATGTAGCGGCCGATGTTTGCCGCCGCCGCCGTGACGTACCTGAGATCGGCCGAGCCGTCCTCGTCAGGCGGTGTGCCAACGGCGATGAACTGGACCTCGCCAAAGTGCACGGCGGCCTCGACGTCGGTGGTAAACGAGATGCGCTGGGCGCGTCGATTGCGCGTCACCATCTCAAGCAGGCCGGGCTCGTGGATGGGCACGCCACCGCTATTGAGGATGTCGATTTTGCGGGCGTCAACATCCAGGCACAGCACCTGGTTGCCGACTTCGGCCAGGCAGGCGCCAGTGACAAGGCCGACGTAGCCGCTGCCGATAATGGTTATTTTCATGGACTAGTTGGTCTGCAAGTCGAGCTCTTCGCTGCGCAGGGGCGGATAGGACTCCCAGCTTGAGCATCCCGGGCACTGCCAGTGGAACTGGCGCGCCTTGAAGCCGCAGTTGCCGCACGTGTAGCGGCCAATGCGGCGCGTGTGATTATGAATCAGGTTGCGCACGACCTCGAGGTTGGCGCGCTCGCTCGGCTCGGCCAGCTCGGCGCGCGTATCCAGATACTGGCTCAGGGCCAGAAGGCTCGGGCTGCGGTGCAGGGCATCGAGGGCAAGCTGGTTTGCAACCTCGGCGCCATTGGCCTCGGTGGTGGCCTTGAGCACCGCCTCAAGCAGGTCGATCGAGGGCGTGGTGTCGAGGTAGGAGCGCAAGAGCATCAGGCCTTCTGCAAACTGGTCGAGCCGGCGAAAGGCTTCCATCATGCGTTCTGCAACCAGGGCCACGTGGGCCGGACTTTGTTGCTCGATGCGCTTCCAAAAGCCGATCGCATCTTCATCGCGGCTTTCACGCACGGCGATATCGCCAAGCAGAATCAGCGCGCGCACGCTCTTGCGATTGGCGGCAAGCGCGGCTTCGAGTGCCGCCTTGGCATCGCCAAGGCGCGACTCGTTGATCGCCGATTGCGCCAGTTCACAGTAGAACTGGGCAATGCGCACCTGATTCGAGCCGGCGCCGATCTGCTGCAGTTCGACGGCGGCTTCGATGGCCTTTTGCCATTCCTTCTCGATCTGGAAGATTTCGAGCAGATGACGTCGTGCGTCGACCGAGTAGCCGGTCTCTTCGAGTTGCGAGAACGATTCTTCGGCGCGATCGAGCAGTCCGGCCTTTAGGTAATCCTGGCCGAGCTCGAAGAGCGCATGCGAGCGTTGCTCCTCGGGCAGGTCAAGCCGGCTGAGCAGGTTCTGGTGCATGCGAATCGCGCGTTCGGTCTCGCCGCGCCGTCGAAACAGGTTGCCGAGCGCAAAATGCAGGTCGATCGTCTCCGGATCGACCTTGACGACTTCGATGAAGGCGTCGATGGCGCGATCGGGTTGCTCGTTGACAAGGTAGTTGAGTCCCTTGAAATAGGAACTCGGCAGCGCCCGGGATTCGCTTAGCAGGTGGCCGATATCAATGCGGGCAGCCACCCAGCCGAGTGCGAAAAGGACGAACGGCGCAAGAATCAGGAGCCACCAGGGCGCGGCATCCATCGACGATCAGGACGTGGTGCGCGCGCCATGCGCGACCGACTGGATGTTCTCGCTGCCCTCGGCGCGCTCGGCGAGAACTGCACTTGCCGCGCCGGCCGCCGGAGTGATGCGACGCAGGCGCCTGAGTTCGATCTGCATGCGCACCCAGCCTGGCATCAGCGCAGCCACGCCGAATGCGAAACCGGCGAGAAAAAAGACCAGCAGGATGACCACCAGGGGGGCACGCCAGACCATACTGCCGATGAAGTTCAGCTCGGTGCTTGCCGTGTTGGTCAGGGCAAAGGCGAACAGCAGCAGGAACACGACCAGCCAGACAACTCGGATCAGGATGCGCATGGCGGCAGTAAAGACATCAAGGGTGAAAAAACGCAGCGCGCGATTCGCGTGCAGGCCTTATTCGAGGGCCGCAGCGCCAGCCAGCGACGCCGCGCTTCCGCTGGCTTGCGCATCGACGCGCTCGCGCAATTCCTTGCCGGCCTTGAAGTGCGGTACGCGCTTTTCCGGCACCATCACTTTTTCGCCCGACTTCGGATTGCGCCCGACGCGCGGCGGACGACGATTCAACGCGAAACTGCCAAAACCGCGAATCTCGATGCGGTGACCATCGGCAAGCGCCTTGGACATCGCATCAAGAATCGTGTTCACGGCAAAATCCGCGTCCTTCGCGATCAGCTGCGGATACCGCTCGGCGAGTCGCGCAATCAGCTCAGACTTCGTCATGGATAGGAGTGCAATCCAACGATATCAGCTCTGGCCGCCATCGAGCTTGGCCTTGAGCAACGCACCAAGGTTGGTGGTGCCGGTGGCCGCGCCGCTTTCGGCTGCCATCTTCGCCATCTGTTCCTGGGTGTCTTGGCTGTCCTTGGCCTTGATCGACAGGTTGATGCCACGGTTCTTGCGATCGACGTTAATCACCATCGCCGAGACCGTATCACCTTCCTTCAGGTGATTGCGGGCATCCTCGACGCGATCACGCGAGATTTCCGAGGCCCGCAGATAGCCCTCGACTTCATTTGAGAGCGTGATCATCGCGCCCTTGGCGTCGACCGACTTGACGGTTCCGGAGACCAGCGCGCCCTTGTCGAAGGTGGCCGCGAAGTTCGAGAACGGATCGCCTTCGAGCTGCTTCACGCCAAGCGAAATGCGTTCGCGCTCGACGTCGATGGCAAGCACCATGGCCTCGAGCTCGTCGCCCTTCTTGAACCGGCGCACGGCTTCTTCGCCGGCTTCGGTCCAGGACAGGTCGGACAGATGCACAAGACCATCGATGCCGCCGGGCAGGCCGATGAAGACGCCGAAATCGGTGATCGACTTGATGGCGCCTTTGACCTTGTCGCCCTTCTTGTGATTGAGGCTGAAATCGTCCCAGGGATTGGGCTTGCACTGCTTCATGCCAAGGCTGATGCGGCGACGGTCCTCGTCGATCTCAAGCACCATGACTTCGACTTCGTCACCCAGCTGCACGACCTTGGACGGCGCGATGTTCTTGTTTGTCCAGTCCATCTCCGAGACGTGCACAAGACCTTCGATGCCCTGCTCGACTTCGACGAATGCGCCATAGTCGGTGAGGTTCGTGACCTTGCCGAAAAGGCGCGTGCCCTGCGGATAGCGGCGCGACAGGCCGACCCAGGGATCTTCGCCAAGCTGCTTCACGCCAAGCGAAACGCGATTCTTTTCCTGGTCGAACTTGAGCACCTTGGCGGTGATTTCCTGGCCCACCGAGATGACTTCGGAGGGATGGCGCACACGGCGCCAGGCGAGATCGGTGATGTGCAAAAGGCCATCGATGCCGCCCAGATCGACGAACGCACCGTAGTCGGTGATGTTCTTAACGACACCGGTGACGATGGTGCCTTCCTTCAGGGTCTCGAGCAGCTTCGCGCGCTCTTCGCCCATCGACGCTTCGATCACGGCACGGCGCGAGAGCACGACGTTGTTGCGCTTGCGATCGAGCTTGATGACCTTGAATTCGAGCGTCTTGCCCTCGTAGGGCGTGGTGTCCTTGACCGGACGGGTGTCGACCAGCGAGCCAGGCAAAAACGCCCGGATGCCGTTGGTCATGACCGTCAGGCCGCCCTTGACCTTGCCGGTGATGGTGCCAGAGACCAGATCGCCGGTTTCGAGGGCTTTTTCAAGCGCCATCCACGACGCCAGGCGCTTGGCCTTGTCGCGCGACAAGAGCGTGTCGCCAAAACCGTTTTCGAGCGACTCGATCGCCACGCTGACGAAATCGCCAGGCTTGACGTCGATTTCGCCATGATCATTCTTGAATTCGTCAACCGGGATGAAACTTTCCGACTTGAGGCCGGCGTTGACGACAACGAAGTTGTAGTCGACGCGCACGACCTCGGCGGTGATGACTTCGCCTGCGCGCATGTCGTGCAGCGAGATGCTCTCGGCAAACAGGGCGGCGAAACTGTCGGGATCAGGGGTGGAAGATGAGCTGGGGGACGCGATTGCTGACATAGGTTTGATTGAACACCGCACGGCGTGCGGACCTTGGGTTAAGGTTAAAAAATGAAGTGCCGAACACCTGGCACCCCGCGTATTGCACGCACGACAAGCGCGTGCGCGACATCGGCCTGGGCCCTCGCGTCAGCCCGAAAAGCGCGACACGATGGCCTCCACCACGTCCTTTGCAGAAAGATCGGAACTGTCGATGACGATGGCCTCGCCTGCCGCCACGAGGGGCGCCAGACTGCGCCCGGCGTCGCGCGCGTCGCGCTCTCGAAGATCCTGCAAAAGGGACGAGATATTAACAGGAAATCCTTTTTCGATCAATTGTTTACTGCGCCGCTCGGCCCGCTTCTCGACGCTTGCGGTAAGGAAGATCTTGAGCGTTGCGTCGGGAAAAACCACCGTGCCCATGTCCCTGCCGTCGCAAACCAGCCCGGGCGGCTGGCGGTAGGCGCGCTGGCGCTTGAGCAAGGCCATGCGCAACGAGGGGCAAACGGCGATCCTCGAGGCGCCAACGCCCACCGCTTCCTGCCGGATGGCCTCACTGACGTCCTCGCTGCCAAGGTGGATGCGCTCGTCGTCAAAGTGCACGTCAAGCTCGCTCGCGAGCCGCGCCAGCGCGCTGTCGTCATCGAGCGCAACGCCAACGCGAATCGCCTTGAGCGCGACCAGCCGGTACAGTGCGCCGCTATCCAGATAGTGAAAGCCGAGCCGTCTGGCCACAGCCAGCGCCACCGTGCCCTTGCCCGAGGCCGTCGGGCCGTCGATGGTGATGACCGGGATCATGCCGGAACGACCAGGCGTGCGAGCGACGCGAAGAACTCCGGGAAGGTCTTGTTCACGCATGCCGGATTCTCGATCACGACGCGAGCACCGCCACAGGCCAAAAGCGCGAGGCTCATGGCCATTCGATGGTCATCGTAAGTGCTCACTTTGACTTCCTGAAAGTGCGCCGGGGGCGTAATTTCGAGCCAGTCGGCACCTTCTTTGACAGTGGCGCCGAACTTGGCCAGTTCGGCGGCCATGGCGCTTAGCCGGTCGGTCTCCTTGACGCGCCAGCTGCCGATATTGCGCAGGCGCGAAGGGCCGGATGCGAACATGCAAAGCGCGGCGACGGTCATTGCCGCATCGGGCATATGGTTCAGATCGAGATCAATCGCAGCAAGGCGAAAGCCGCTTGCCACCCCGGGCGAAGCCACCGTGATCGAGGTCGCAGCGCGCATCACGCGCGCACCCATCGCCTCGATCACGGCGAGCATGCCGATATCGGGCTGGATGCTGTCGGCGTTAACGCCTTCGACGGTGACCGGCCCGCCAGCGAGTGCGCCAAGCGCAAGGAAATACGATGCCGAGGAGGCGTCACCCTCGATCAGGAGGCGATCGGGGCTTTCCAGCCGTGCGTTGCCAGCGACGACAAAGGAAGGGGCTCGCGCGTTGACGTCGCCTTCGACCCTGACGCCGAAACGGCGCATCAGATCGAGCGTGAGCGCGACGTACTGGCGCGAGATCAGGCCTTCTGCAACGTCGATGCGAATCGGCTCTGGCGCGCTCGAATTCTGTAGCCAGATCGGCGCTGCGAGCAGCAGGCCGGTGACGAACTGGCTCGAGGCCGACCCTGCAACTGCGAGCGCAGCACGCGCGGCGTAATGCGCGGGCCGGATCGCAAGCGGCGGAAATCCGGGCTTGCCTTCATAGTCGATCAAGGCCCCGGCCGCGAGCAGGGCATCAACCAGATCGCCAATCGGCCGCTCGTGCATGCGCGCGACGCCAAAGATGCGGTATTGGCCCTGGGCAAAGGCCAGCGCCGGCAACAGCGAGCGAATCGAAAGACCCGAGTTGGAAACGTCAAGCGCGGCCTTTTTGACCGCAGGCGATAGGCGTCCGGTCAGCACCACCTCGCCCTCCTCTTGCCGGATGTCAAAGCCCAGCCGGGAAAGCGCAACCTGCATGACGCGCGTGTCCTGCGAATCAAGCAGGTTGGACAGGCGCGTTGTGCCCCGTGCGTGTGCTGCAAGGAGCAGCGCCCGAATCGATGCGCTCTTCGATCCTGGCATGACGATGCGCCCGCGCGCGCTCGCGATCGGTGCAAGGCTTAATGCGTCGCGACTCGCAAGCGTCGTCATGGGAGCGAACGCCTAAGCCGTGAGGCCTCGCCAAAGACCGCAAGCAGGTGCGCGCGATCGCCAGCGAGGAGTGCTTCGCGCAATGCTGTCACGCCTTCTACGTGTTGCTCGAGGAGCTCGGCAATGGCCGCGCGGTTGTCGATCACGATATCGGCCCAGAGCGCGGCACTGGATGCCGCAATGCGCGTGAAATCGCGAAAGCCGCTGCCCGAGAGCTCAAACGACTCGGCGAGCCTGGGCGTTCTTGCAGCCAGCGCCATCCAGCCGAAGGCCAAAAGGTGCGGGGCATGGCTGAGGTAAGCGTAAAGACGGTCGTGAGCGCCTGGCGCCATCTCGTGACAGACGGCACCCAGCGACATCCAGAGCGCCCTGACAAGACGCAGTGCAGGCGGCGCAGTCTCATCTAGCGGCGTGATGACCACCGGCCGCTCGTCGAAGAGATCCGCGCGCGCCGCGGCAACACCGCTTTGCTCGCTGCCCGCAATCGGATGGCACGGCACGAAACGCGAAAGCGCAGCGCCAAGATGCGCGCGCGCAGCGGCAACCACGCTCTCCTTGGTGCTTGCGACATCGATGACCAGCGCCGCATCCGAAAGTGTCGTGGCAATCGCACCGAATACGGCAGGAAGCGCGACAAGGGGCGTGGCGATGACGACCAGGTCGGCATCGGCTGCAGCCTCGCTAGCGTGTTCTAGTGCCTGGTCGATGACGTGATTTGCTTTGGCAAACGCCAGCGCCTTGGCATCCGCATCACTGCCCGCAAGAAAAACGTCGGGATGGGCCTTGCGCAGGGCAAGGGCGAAAGAGCCGCCGACGAGCCCAACGCCGATGATGGCGACGCGGCGAAGCGGCAGTTCAGGATTCAAGGGCGCGTGGCAAGGCGTCGATCAATGCGGCGTTTTCATGCTCAAGGCCAATCGAGATGCGCAGCCACTGCGGCAAGCCATAGTTGCCCACCGGACGCACGATGACGCCCGACTTGAGCAGACTCAGATTGACGCGCTCGCCGGCCCGCACATCCTCGCCGACCTTGACCAGCACAAAATTGCCAAACGACGGGATATAGCGCAAGTGCAGTCGCTCAAAGGCGGCAACAAGCTGCGCGTAGCCGGCGCGATTGACGCTGTAGGTCCTGGCCAGGAAGGCGTGGTCCTTGAGCGCGGCGATCGCTGCAGCCTGGGCCAGCACGTTGACGTTAAACGGCTGCCTGACGCGATTGAGGAGATCGGTCGCCTCGGCTTGCGCCAGCGCATAGCCCACGCGCAAGCCGGCAAGACCGTACGCCTTGCTCAGCGTTCTTGACACGATCAGGTTCGGATGACGCCTGACCCAGATGCTCGATTCGAAGCGCAGCTCGGGCTCGAGATACTCGTTGTAGGCTTCATCGAGCACGACCACGACCCGGCTTGGCAGCGCATTGAGAAACGACTCGATCGCAGCCGGGGTCAAGAACGTGCCGGTCGGATTGTTGGGATTGGCGATGAAGACGAGCCTCGTGTCCTGGGCGATGGCAGCGCGCATCGCATCCAGGTCGTGACCGAGCCCGTCGGTTGCGGGCACGACGATCGCCCTCGCGCCTACCGCCTGCACGGCAAGGGGATAGACCACGAAGGAGAATTGCGAGAAGACCGCGCTTTGCCCGGCGCCAAGAAATGCGCGCGCGGCGAGTTCGAGAATATCGTTGCTGCCATTGCCAAGCGTCAACCACGACATCGGCACGTCGTATTTGGCAGCGATCGTCTCTTTCAGATCGAAACCGTTGGCGTCCGGATAGCGGCCAGTCTCATCGAGCGCGTCGATGATCGCCTGCTTGGCCGATGCCGGCATGCCCAGCGGATTTTCGTTGGACGCGAGCTTGATGATGGTGTTCGGATCAAGGCCGAATTCCCGCGCGACTTCGGCAATCGGCTTGCCCGCGACATACGCGGGCAGGCCGCGCACGTGTTCGGCTGCGCTCAGAAGATGGGACGACGGCTTTGCCGCAAGTGCTTTGGTCATGGTAGTCCCTTGGCAACCGGATAGGCGCCAAGGACCTTGTAGAAACCGGCAACGGCCTTGAGGTCAGCTAGCGCCCGCGCGATCTGCGCATCCTCGGCATGCCCGGCGATGTCGATGAAAAAGTAATAACTCCAGTTTCCGGTGCGCGCCGGGCGCGATTCAAAACGCGTCATGCTCACGCCGTGCGCCTTGAGGGGCGCCAGCATGTCGTAGACGGCACCGGCGCGATTGGTGACGGACAGCGCAAGCGAGGTCCGGTCATTGCCCGAGGGCTCAGTCCTTGACCAGCCGATGACGCCAAAACGCGTGGTGTTTTGCGCATCGTCCTGGATCTGCTCGGCAATGGCCCGCAAACCATAGGCGATCGCCGCCTGGCGCCCGGCGATCGCTGCCACGCTGGCATCCTTTGCCGCCTCGCGCGCCGCCTCGCCGTTGGAGGAGGCGGGCAGCTGCACCAGATCCGGCGCATGCCCCATCAGCCAGCCGCTGCATTGGGCGAGCGCCTGCGGATGCGCCATCACCCGCGTCACGCCGGCCAATTCGCCGCTTTGACTGAGCAGCTGGTGCTCGATGCGCAGCGCCACCTCGGCGCACAGGCAAAGCGGCGTAGCCAGCAGCAAATCGAGCGTCTGGCCAATTGCGCCCTCGCTCGAATTCTCAAGCGGCACGACGCCAAAATCGGCCTGTCGCGTCTCCACGCTGCGGAAAATCTCGGCGATGCTCGAGCACGGCAGGGACCTGATCGACGAGCCAAAGCGCAGTGCCGCCGCCTGTTCGCTAAAGGTGCCCTGCGGTCCCAGATAGGCAACCACCGTGGTTCTCTCGAGATCACGACACGCCGACATGACCTCGCGATAGATGGCACGGATATGCTCGCTCTTGAGCGGCCCGGCGTTGCCCTCTTCAAGCCCTTTCATCACCTGGGCTTCGCGCTCCGGCCGGAAGATGGCACCGCCACTTTTCTCCTTGGCCTCGCCCACGACCTTGGCGATCGTCGCGCGACGATTCAATAGCGACAGGATTTCCGCATCGAGCGCATCGATCTCACGCCTTAAGGCGGCGAGATCGTTCGGGGGCGTTGGGTCGCTTGACATCAGCCGCGGCGCTCCTCGAAATCGCGCATGAACTCGATGAGGCGCAAGACGCCCGCTTCGGGCATGGCGTTATACAGTGAAGCGCGCATGCCGCCCACCGAAGCATGGCCCTTGAGCTGCAGCAGTCCGGCCGCGTTGGCCTCGATCAGAAACGCTGCGTCAAGGCGCTCCTCGTTCAGCCGGAAGGGCACGTTCATGCTCGAGCGGTCGGCCACGCGTATGGCGTTGCGATAAAGGCCACTGGCATCGATAAAGTCGTAGAGGGCGCCTGACTTGGCGAGATTTCTTGCCTGCATGACTTCAAGCGGCGTGTGCGTGGCATCGCCTTGCGCGATCAGCCAGCGCAGAACCAGACCCGCGATATAGATCGCGTAGGTCGGCGGCGTATTGAGCATCGACTGCGCCTTGGCGACAAGCTCGTAGTTAAACACGCTCGGGCATGCCTCGCGCGCACGGCCAAAAAGGCGCGGATTGACGATGACCAGCGTCAGGCCGGCGACGCCAAGGTTCTTTTGCGCACCGGCAAAGATCAAGCCGTAGCGCGCCACGTCAAGCGGGCGCGACAGGATTTCAGACGACAGATCGGCAACGAGGGGCACATCGTCTGGCAGCTCGGGGATGAAATGGAACTGCACGCCGCCAATCGTCTCGTTGCCGCAGAGTTGCAAGTAGGCGGCATCGGGCGAGCGCTGCCAGCTCGACTCGTTTGGGATGTGATCAAAGCCCTCGGCTTCGCTCGAGGCCGCGATATTGACGCGACCGTAACGCCTCGCCTCGGCAGCCGACTTGACCGACCACGATCCGGTCAGCACAAAGTCGGCAGTGTCCCCAGGAGCCAAGAGGTTAAGCGGAACCAGGGCATTCTGGGCGATGCCCCCACCTTGCATGAACAGCACCCGATAGTCTTCCGGGATCGCAAGCAGGCCACGCAGGTCGGCTTCGGCATGGGCCAGGATCTCGCCAAATTCGCGGCCGCGGTGACTCATTTCCATCACCGACAGGCCAGCGCCATGCCAGTCGAGCATTTCGGCTGCCGCCTCTTCGAGCACCGGCTCGGGCAGCGTTGCCGGCCCGGCGCCAAAATTCAGATGGCGCACGCGCAGTCCCGATGGGGCCCGGGAAATGATTTAGGCATCGCCTGGATCGGTGTCAGCATCGAGGCCCGCGGAAGGCGGCAGCGGCTCCGCGTCCTCGGCGTCCTCGGCGTCCTCGGCGGCCGCATCAACGGCCGACTCGACCACTTTTTGCACGCCCGAGAGGCGGCTGCCGTCACCCACCGAAATCAGCGTCACGCCTTGCGTTGCCCGCCCCATCTCGCGAATCTCGGCGACGCGGGTACGAATCAGGACACCGGCACTTGTGATCAGCATGATCTCGTCGTTGGGCTCGACCAGCGTTGCAGCCACGACCTTGCCGTTGCGCTCGGAGGTCTGGATCGCGATCATGCCCTTGGTACCGCGGCCATGGCGCGTGTATTCGCCAATCGGCGTGCGCTTGCCGTAGCCGTTATGGGTCGCAGTCAGCACCGTTTGCAGCTCGCTCTCGGCAACCAGGAGGGCGATCACGCGCTGGCCCTCATCGAGCATCATGCCGCGCACACCGCGCGCGCCACGGCCCATCGGACGCACGTCGTTCTCGTCAAAGCGCACCGCCTTGCCGGCGTCGGAAAAGAGCATGACGTCGTGCTTGCCATCGGTGATGGCAGCACCAATCAGGTAGTCGCCCTCGTCGAGATCAACCGCAATGATGCCCGCCGTGCGACGGTTGCCAAAGTCAGAAAGCGCGGTCTTCTTCACCGTGCCCAAGGCCGTCGCCATGAAGATGTAGTGCTGGTCGTCAAACTGCTTGACGGGCAGCACGACGGTGATTTTTTCGCCATCGACAAGCGGAAACATGTTGACGATCGGCCGACCGCGCGAGGTGCGCGAACCCTGCGGCGTCTCGTAGACCTTGAGCCAGTAGACGCGGCCGCGATCGGAGAAGCACAGGATGGTGTCGTGCGTGTTGGCGATGAAGAGCTGGTCAATCCAGTCGTCTTCCTTGGTGGCAGCAGCCTGCTTGCCACGCCCGCCGCGCCTTTGCGCG
>CAJCIC010000128.1 GCA_903970185.1 Gammaproteobacteria bacterium | reverse complement strand
GTCGCGCTGCGCGCAGCGCCCGTGACCGTGCCGCCAATGCCAATTGACACCGCTTCGCCCGACGTGTCGACAGAACCGCCATTGCCCGCGACGACCCCGCCCTTGGCGCTTAAAGCACCGTCCATGGTCAGAAGGTTCGCGCCATAGGTACTGATGGTGCCGCCATTGCCACTGGCCGTGGCGTCGGCGTTAACGCTTGCGCCCGCGGCGATGGTCGTGGTTTGCGCCGCCAGAAGCCCGGCTGCGCCACGCTCGCCGCCAATGATCGCCAAGCCGCCGCCGCCGCTACCGGAGGCGTCAACCTGCGCGCCCGACTGGAGCCCGACATTTTGTCCCAGGACCTCATCGGTGCCGCCCAGGCCCAAGGAGCCGGTCGCGGCAATGCGGCCTGAAATCAACGCAGACCCGGCATCAGCGACGAGCGTCACCGTGCCGCCGTCTTTGCCGGACGCCGAAGCGACAGCCCCGCTCGCCAGCGTGAGGTCGCCGCCAAGCGCTTCGACGAGGACGCTGCCGGCCTTGCCCTGGGCGTTGTCTGCGCTTGTCGTGCTGCCTGGCGCAAGCGTGGCAGCGCCCAGGGCCGACAGGATGACGTGGCCGCCCGAGACGGCAGCAGTGTTGGCGTTGACGCCACCGGCCTGGGTCAGCGTGCCCGCAAAAATGCCGACGGCGTCACCCGAAATCTGGCCGAGGTTGATGGCCTTGTTGCCGGTGTTCTGGACTTCGAACTTGATGTTATCGAGGCCGCTGCCAAGAATATCCACGGTCTGGCCCGCGGCCAGGATGGCCTCGCCATTGACCGCCGTGATCGAGCCGGAATTGGTGATATTGGGGGCGATCAGGTAAACATCGCCATCGCTGCTGCGCAAGACGCCGGCAACGGCAATGTCGCCCGGCGTACCGCTGCCCACAAAGCGCATCGTGCCGGCAGCAAAATCGGCATTGCTGATATCAAGCGTCGAGACCACGAGCCCTGCGGCATCGACCATCGAGCCCTTGCCGAAGACGACCCCGTTGGCATTGACCAGAAAGACGCGGCCGTTGGAGACGAGATCGCCCAGGATCACCGACGGATCGGCACCGACGACGCGGTTCAGAACGACACTGTTGACGGACTGCTGGATGAAGTCGGTGGTCTCGCCCGTGCCGATCGAAAAGCTCTGCCAGTTGATGATGGCGTTGGGCGAATTCTTGATGACAAGCGTGCTGCCGTGCTGGCTGATCGTGGCTGAACCGCTCACGACCTTGGCACCTTCAGGATTGGCGTAGCTTGGTGCAGCGCTTGCCGCGCCAAAGGCGGCGGCAACAATCAGCGCGATCGGCCTGATGCGATTGTCCGGAGCTGCCCCCGCTGATGCTTTCCTCGAGGACGACCGGTTCACCGGGCCTGAAACGCCGCGCATTGCTTCAACCATGACCACCCCTGAATTATCTAACTTCGGAAGGCAGAAGTGCTGCCCTCGTCCGGGCTTTTGGCCCCGTGCCGCGCGCGCAGCACAGTTCCACCCTAAGTTATCTAGGGGGTAATCTTAGCTTCTAGACGCAGCCCATTGTGTGAAAAAAATCATTTATCCGAGAGCCAACCTCCAGAAAAGCGACATTTGGCGCGACAATGGCAAATTATCACCTGACCCCTGCCGCACTTGAAATCGATCTGGTGGCGCTCCGGCGCAACCCTCCTTGCCCTAATTGCCATATCGGCGCTTGTCGCTGCGCTCTTTTCAATCAAGGCCGCCGCGACCTTTTTTGCGATCTGGATCGGCCTTGCCTGGATCCGCGACCAGCGCTATCTCGCAGCGCTTGTGCGCTGGACCGACAGCGACGGTGCCGAGCCCTTGCCGCCTGCCTCGGGCCCGTGGGATGACCTTTTTGCCAAGCTCTACCGCAGCAAGCGCGATCATGTCCGCGAGCACGACGCCCTGGCTGATGCGCTCGCAAGCCTGCGCCGCGCAGCGCAAGCGCTGCCTGAGGGCGTGGTCATGCTCAATGCGCAAAACCAGATCCTCTGGTGCAACGACCAGGCCGAAGATCATTTCGAGTTGCGCCGCGACAGCGACGCGGGACAAAGTATCTCGAATTTGCTGCGCACCCCCGATTTCCTGCAGTACCTGGCCCGCGGCGAATGGGACACGGCACTGCTTTTGCGCGTGCGCGCACGCGATCACCGCGAAGAGCGCGTCCTGTCGGCGCAGCTGGTTGAATACGGCGATGCGCAAAAACTCCTGCTCTCGCGCGACGTGACCAAGGTCGAGCGCCTTGAAACCATGCGCCGCGATTTCGTTGCCAACGTCTCGCACGAACTGAAGACGCCACTCACCGTGCTCTCCGGATTTCTCGAAACCATCCGCGAGCTGCAGCCGCCCGCCAAGCAGCGCGAGCAGTACCTGGCGCTCATGACCGAACAGGCCGAGCGCATGCAAACGCTCGTCGCCGATCTGCTCACGCTCTCCGCCCTCGAGGCGAGCGTCGCGCCCGCCGACGAAGACATCGACATGCAAGCCCTGATCGGGCGCATCGCAAGCGAAGCAAGAACGCTGTCAGGCGGTCGCCACACCTTGACGCTTGCGGTTGCGCCCGGTTTGGGCCTAAGCGGCTCCGAGACCGAGATCGCAAGCGCCTTGACCAATCTCGTCACCAACGCAATCCGCTACACGCCCGAGCACGGTCGCATCGATATCACCTGGCGCGAGGACGCGAGGGGCGCCGTGTTCGAAGTTGCAGATACCGGCATTGGTGTGCCGCAGCAACACCTGCCGCGGCTCACCGAACGCTTCTACCGGGTCGATCGCGGCCGCTCGCGCGGCACCGGCGGCACGGGCCTTGGCCTTGCCATCGTCAAGCATGTGCTCACGCGCCATCAGGCCAGCCTCGACATCCGCAGCTCGGTGGGCATCGGCAGCACCTTTAGCGCGCACTTTCCGCCAAGCCGCGTGCGCTTTGCGAGCGCTCGGCAAAGCGCTCACGTGTCAGCCGAGATCGCCGCAAGAGAAGAAGTGCACGCGCCGCTTTGAGCGTGGCCGTGCTAAACCATGGTGAAGCTGACCTGATCGAAGTCAAGGCCGCGCGACATCAGCTCGTTGAGGCGCACGACGGCGGCAAGGCCGCCTGCGACCACGCGTACGATACGCGCCGGCCGGAAGGTGGCAAGCGGCACCACCAGGCTGAAGTCATCGCTTGACAGGCGCGCCCGCTCCCACACCGTCTCGATGCTCTGGTTTGGCTCCTTCGACGGAATCATCAGAAACACGCCGTCAAGCTGGACCTGATCGACGGCCGCCTTGACGATGTGCGGGATTCCAGGAAGCAGCCTGACGCGCACCAGATGGGTGGTCGCCGGCCGTGCCACGCCTTCGTGATCGTCGTTGATGCCCTGCTGCAGCCCTTGCACGGCACCGAGGAGAAAGGGCACGGCGCTGGCCTTGCCGCCAAGCTTGATGCCAACGATATGGCCAAGGCTTAGACCCGGTCGCGTGTGGCGCCTAAGGCACAGCACGCTGTCGCCGGTTTCGCCGAGCACGGTCCAGGTTTCAGCGTCCTCGAGCAGGCGTCCCATCTGCTCGCGATCGGCATCGTCGGCACTTTGCGTTAGCGCATCATCGCGCATGCGCATGTATTCATAGGACGAGGCGCCTTTGCCTGGCGCGGCGGTGCCAGGCGCGGGTGCCTCCGGTGGCGCGGACAGGCCGACCACGGTCAAGGCGAATTCCGACTGCGACGGGCGCCAGTTGTGCTCGGGAAATTCGATCGATTCGGGCGCCACGCGGCCCCAGTTGCGCTGCAGCGACGCCAGAAGCTGGCGCGCCGAGGCGAAGCCGACGGCCTCGCCAAGACCGATGCTTTGCGGTGATTTGCCCTCGTCGAGGTAGTCGACGCGGCGCGCCACGCTTTTCAAAAGCTTCTGGGTGTCGAGGCGGACCAGATGCTCGTCGCCGGCCAGTGACACGACAGGCCCGGGGTTGTTCGCGGGCTTGGGCGCAGGCCCGCCCATCTGCGACGCGCTGTCGATGCGGTAGCCGACCTTGCCCGCCCAGCGCACCGCACAATTGACGAGGGCCTGGAATTCCTGCGGCGTGAGTGCCGTAGGATCCGCGAGCGCAACCAGCACGGGCACGACAAAGGCGGCACGCGCCGTCTCGGTCAACGACAGCTTGAGCGGATCCTCGATGACATCGTTGTGGCATTGCAGCTGGCGCGCAAGCTGCGCCATGCGGCAGTGCTGGTCCCAGATGCGCTCGGGCACGGCAACGCGCATGCGTTGATAAAACAGGAGCACCTGGGCATTCAGATCGAGCGCTCGCAAAAGCGCCATGGTGCGCGTTGGCGCCGGTGGTCCGGCATCGCGTGCATCGCGCGCGGGCGTGTCCACCAGCTTGGCAAGCGGCGTATCGCCAAGGCGCGTGATGAGCATTTCGTAGGCTTCGCGCAGGTCCTCGACCGTGTCGACGAGAGACCACATCTGCTCGGCCTCGCCAAGCGTGATCGGCACGCTGCGATACTCGATGCTGCGCACGCGCTCGACGAGAATCCCCGATAGGCCCGCCCTGAGCGGCTCGAGCACCTGATACTTGCGCTCATTGGGAACGTTGCCCTCCATCAGCTCGCCAATCAGCTCGGCAACAAGATGCAGATTGTTGCCCGTCTCAAGCGGCACAACCGTGGAGAGCCAGGCGCGGGCACGCTGTGCGTCGACAATGTTGGCCAGTGCACTCTTGGACGCAGTGTCGTCGCTGCGGCGAAAACGGAAGGAGACCATGGATCGATACTAAGACAAGGCAAGCCGCAATGATTCACCAATCGCGGCCGCGCGTCTACGCCGCTCGCCTAGGGTTCCGCCCGATACGTCGCGCCTTCTCTCAGCCCAGATCGGCCCGGGAAAATGCGGGTCGTCGCAGTACCTGGGGACGATATGCCAGTGGATGTGGGCGACCTGGTTGCCAAGCGAGGCCAGGTTGATCTTGTCTGGCAGCATGACCTCGCGCAGCAGTTTCTCGCAAGCGAGCACGACGCCAAAGACGCGTTCGGCGTCTTCTGTTGGCAGCTCGGTCATCTCGCGCACGTGGCGGTTCAGGATCACGCGCAGATGCCCGGCATAGTCGGCAAATTCGGCGTCGGTAACGGCAACCACGCGCAAAAGCGCGTCCTGGTAGAGCACGTCGCCGCCCTCCCCCTCGCACAGGGGACAGCCCGGGACTTGCTCATTGCTGCTCAAACCAGGACCCGCTCGATGCCGCCGGCATTTGCGCGCTTGACGTACTCCGGCATCCAGTTTTCACCCAGGATGCTGCGCGCCATCTCGACGACGATGTAGTCGGCGCTGACGTCGACGTCGTCGCTAAAGCGCGACAGTCCCTGCAGGCATGAGGGGCACGACGTCAGGATCTTGACGTCGGCGTCGGGCGCGTTTTGCCTGATCTGGCGCGCACCCTTCACCATCTCCTCCTCCTTGCGAAAACGCACCTGGGTCGAGACATCCGGGCGCGTCACGGCAAGCGTGCCCGACTCGCCGCAGCAGCGATCGTTGAGTTCGACCTTGCCGTTTTGCGCCTCGTTGACCAAGAGCCCGACGACCTTGAGCGGGTTGTGCTTGATCGGCGAGTGGCAGGGATCGTGATACATGTAGCGCACACCCGTTGCATTTTCGATGCGCACCTGTTTCTCGAGCAGGTATTCATGGATATCGATGATGCGCGAGCCCGGAAAAATCTTGTCGAATTCGTAGTCCTGCAGCTGGTCATAGCAGGTGCCGCAGCTGACGATGACGGTGCGAATGTCAAGATAGTTGAGCGTGTTGGCAACGCGATGGAACAAGACGCGATTGTCAGTCATGATCTTTTCGGCCTTGCCAAACTCGCCCGTGCCGCGCTGCGGATAGCCGCAGCACAGATAGCCCGGTGGCAGCACGGTTTGCACGCCGACATGCCAGAGCATCGCCTGCGTGGCAAGGCCGACCTGGGAGAACAGGCGCTCCGAGCCACAGCCCGGAAAATAGAACACGGCTTCGGTCTCGCTGGTTGCCGTCACCGGGTTGCGGATCACCGGCACAATCTTGTTATCTTCGATGTCAAGCAGCGCGCGTGCCGTCTTGCTTGGCAGCTTGCCCGGCATTTTCTTGTTGACGAAGTGGATCACCTGCTCGCTTATGCGCGGCCGGCCCGTGCTTGCGGGCGGCGCCTCGGTCTGGCGCCTGGCCGCGGCCTTGAAGAGGCGATGGCCAAGACGCTGCAATTTGTAGCCGATCATGACCATGACATCGCGCGTGGCCGTAATCGTTGCCGGATCAGTGGCATTCAGGAAGAACATCGACGCTGCGGTACCGGGATTGAAGCGCTTCTTGCCGCTTGCGCGCAGCAGGTTGCGCATGGCCATCGAGACGTCGCCGAAGTCGATGTCAACCGGGCAGGGCGTGACGCACTTGTGGCAAACCGTACAGTGCTCGCCGACATCGGCAAATTCGTCCCAGTGCGCAAGCGAAACGCCGCGACGGGTTTGCTCCTCGTAAAGGAACGCCTCGATCAAGAGTGACGTCGCAAGAATCTTGTTGCGCGGCGAGTAGAGCAGATTGGCGCGCGGCACATGCGTTGCGCAAACCGGCTTGCACTTGCCGCAGCGCAGGCAATCCTTGATCGAGTCTGAGATGGCGCCAATCGCGCTTTGCTGCATGATCAGCGATTCGGCGCCCAAAAGACCGAAACTTGGCGTGTAGGCATTGGAGAGGTCGGCCGCGAGCGCGGCATCGGCCATCAGCTTGCCGCGGTTGAAATGGCCGTTGGGATCGACGCTTTCCTTGTAGGCGCGAAAATCCTTGAGCTCGGCCTCGGTAAGATACTCGAGCTTGGTGATGCCAATGCCGTGCTCGCCGGAAATCACGCCATCGAGCGCCCGCGCGATGTCCATGATGCGCGAGACGGCCATGCGCGCCGTCTTGAGCATCTCGTAGTCGTCGGAATTGACCGGGATGTTGGTGTGCACGTTGCCATCGCCTGCGTGCATGTGCAAGGCGACAAATACGCGGCCCTTCAAGACCTCGCGATGCACGTCGGCGATGCGCGCCATGATCGCTGCGAAGGCAGCGCCAGAGAAAATGCGCGCGAGCGGCTCGAGCAGTTCCTTCTTGTAGGAAATGCGCACGCTGCGGTCCTGCAGCACATCGAACACCAGCGCTTGTGGATTGCGCGAAAGTGCGTCGTCAAGCGCGTCAGGCGCCACGCCTTGCAACAGCAGCGACTCGCGCGAGTCGGACAGGGGCGCGTCGATCGCGCCAAGCAGCGCCTGCCAGCGTTGTGCGACGCGGGTGATTAGCGCGAGCGCCTGTTGCTTGCGCTCCTCCAGCCATTCGGCGGGCGCAGGCTCTGACGCGTCGTTGGCGCTCTTGCCAGGCGGCAGATCCCCTTGCAGGAACTCCAAGAGGCGCTGGCACAGGGCAAGCTTGTTGGCCGTCGACAGCTCGATATTGATGTGCTCGATGTGATCGGTGTATTCGCCAAGCCTGGGCAGGGGGATCACCACGTCCTCGTTGATCTTGAAGGCGTTGGTGTGACGGGCGATGGCGGCCGTGCGCGCGCGATCGAGCCAGAACGTCTTCCTGGCCTCGGCACTGACGGCAATGAAACCCTCGCCGCTGCGGCGGTTGGCGAGCCTCACGACGTGCGCTGCGGCCTTGGCCACGGCGTTTTCGTCGGCACCGACGATATCGCCAAACAGCACCATTTTCGGAAACGCGCCGCGACGCGACTTGGTGCTGTAGCCCACGGCGTGAAGATAACGCTCGTCCAGATGCTCAAGTCCGGCAAGCACGGCGCCGCCCCTTTCGGTCTCCTCGTCCAGAAACGTCTTGATCTCGACAATCGATGGCACGGCCTCTCGCGCCTGGCCGAAAAATTCCAGGCACACCGTGCGGATAAAAGGCGGCATCTTGTGCAGCACCCAGCGCGCCGACGTGATCAATCCATCGCAACCTTCCTTTTGCACGCCAGGCAAGCCCGCGAGGAACTTGTCGGTGACATCCTTGCCAAGGCCCTCCTTGCGAAAGCGCCGGCCCTCGATCTCGAGCGTTCGTGACGAAAGCACCGTGGTGCCGTCGTCGGCGAGGCGCGAGACCTCAAAGCGCACCAGCGGCTGGTCATGGATCTTCGAGAGATTGTGTCCGAGCCGCCTGATTTCGAGCCACTGGCCGTTGGCGTCGACCATTTTCCAGCTGGCAAGGTTGTCAAGCGCGGTGCCCCAGAGCACGGCTTTCTTGCCGCCCGCGTTCATGGCGATATTGCCGCCGATGCAAGACGCGTCTGCCGAGGTCGGATCGACCGCGAAGACGAGCCCAGCGCGATCGGCGGCGTCTGCAACGCGCTTGGTGACGACGCCAGCACCGGTCGCAATCGTCGCAACCGCCTCGTCAACACCTGGCAGATGGATGGGTTCAACAGGGCCCAGCTGGTCGAGCTTTTCCGTATTGATCACCGCTGAGCGCGGCGTCAGCGGAATCGCGCCTCCGGTATAGCCGGTGCCGCCGCCACGCGGGATGATGGTCAGATCCAGGGCGATCAGGGCACGCACCAGCGGCGCGATTTCTGCCTCGCTATCGGGCGTGAGCACGACAAACGGGTACTCGACGCGCCAGTCGGTGGCATCGGTCACATGCGACACGCGCGACAGTCCGTCAAAGCGAATGTTGTCGCGCTTGGTGATGCGCGACAAGGCCGCGCTGGCCTCGCGGCGCAATCGGGCGGTGGCTTCAAACTGTGCGGAGAATTCGGCCACCACGCGACGTGCACCCGCGAGCAACTCGCCGACCTTGTCGTCACGGCCGCGATCGCGTGCATCACGGCGCTTGTTGATTTCGCCAACGCGGTGATTGAGCGCTTCGATCAAGGCACTGCGCCGCTTCCTGCTCGACAACAGGTCGTCTTCAAGATAGGGGTTGCGCCTGACCGCCCAGATGTCGCCTAGCACCTCGTAGAGCATGCGTGCCGAGCGGCCGGTGCGGCGCTCGCTGCGCAACTCCTCGAGGATCTGCCACGCATTCTCCCCAAGCAGGCGAATGACAATCTCGCGGTCGGAAAATGACGTGTAGTTGTAGGGAATTTCGCGCAGGCGCGCGACGGGCTCGTCAAGACCAGAATCAGGGGATAGGCGCTCGTTCGGGGCGTTCATTGAAAACCTTCAGGGCCCGCGCCAAAGCCAGCGCGAGCGGCAGCTTCGCTGCAATGCGGCGTTTCGATTCTAGCCCACTCGCCTTGAAGCCGCTTCACGCACGCATGCACGCACCGCTTGCAGCGATCGGCGATCATCGCTACCCTTTGCTGCAAAGCACATCTATTCGCGCACAGGCAGCCGCAGCGCGATGGCGAGATCGCTGCGCCGACGACCCCTTGGCGCCCACGATTTAGCTTCTTTCCTCCTATTTTCGCCTAGCGACTCATGCCGGTGGCAAAAACAGACCTCTTAAAACGCATTCTGACTGCGCGCGTCTACGATGTGGCGCGCGAGAGCGAGCTCGAAGCCGCACCGCATCTGTCACGTCGCCTTGGCAACTCGATTTTTCTCAAGCGCGAGGACAACCAGGCCATCTTCAGCTTCAAGCTGCGCGGCGCGTATAACAAGATGGTGCAGATGAGCGCGGCCGACAGGGGCCGGGGCATCGTCGCAGCTTCGGCTGGCAACCACGCGCAAGGGGTCGCCCTTGCTGCGAAAAAACTGGATTGCCGTGCCGTCATCGTCATGCCTGTCACCACCCCCAGCGTGAAGGTCGATGCGGTACGCGCGCATGGCGGCGGCAAGGTCGACATCGTGCTTGCCGGTGACTCGTTTTCAGATGCCTATGCACATGCGCTCAAGCTCATGAAAACCAGCGGCGAAACCTTCGTGCATCCGTTTGATGACATCGACGTGATCGCGGGCCAGGGCACGGTCGGCATGGAAATCCTGCGCCAGCACCCAGGACCGATCGATGCCGTCTTCGTTGGCATCGGCGGTGGCGGCCTCGCCTCGGGGGTTGCCGCCTATATCAAGTCGGTGCGCCCCGAGGTGCGGGTGATTGGCGTGCAAAGCACGGATTCGGACGCCATGGCGCGCTCGCTTGCGGCTAAGCGCCGCATCACGCTTGAACACGTCGGCCTGTTTTCCGACGGCACGGCGGTCAAGACCGTGGGCGCACTGACCTTTAAGCTGTGCCAGATGTATCTCGATGACATCGTGCTGGTTGACACCGACGCGATCTGCGCGGCGATCAAGGACGTGTTCCAGGAAACGCGCAGCATTCTCGAGCCCGCAGGGGCGCTTTCCGTGGCCGGCATGAAACTCGTCGCCGAGCGCGACCATTTGAAGGGCCAGACGCTGGTTGCGATCGCAGGCGGGGCCAACATGAATTTCGATCGCATGCGCTTCGTTGCCGAGCGCGCTGACATCGGCGAAGAACGCGAAGCCATGTTCGCCGTCACCATTCACGAGGAGCGCGGCAGCTTCAAGCGCTTTTGTGCACTGCTTGGCAAGCGCAACGTCACCGAATTCAACTATCGCATCGCCGATGCCAAGCTCGCGCATCTGTTTGTCGGCGTGTCCACGAAAAGCCGCGCCGAGGGCGCAAAGATCGCAAGGCAATTCGAAAAGCGCGGCTTTGCGACGGTCGATCTGTCCGCCGACGATCTGGCCAAGGAGCACCTGCGCTATATGGTCGGTGGCCGCTCCTCGCTCGCCCATGACGAAATGCTCTACCGTTTCGAATTTCCCGAACGGCCAGGTGCGCTGATGCAATTTCTCGATTCGCTCGCGCCCAACTGGAACATCAGCCTGTTTCATTACCGCAACCAGGGTGCGGACTACAGCAGCATCCTGGTCGGGCTGCAGGTGCCCAAGGCCGACCGGCACGAATTCGCGCTGTTTCTGAAGCACCTTGGCTATCCGGCAGAGGATGAGACCGCCAATCCCGCCTACAGGCTGTTTCTCGCGGGTTGAGTTCCAGGGTGCAGTTCACGCAGGCATACTCGCAACGAAGGGAGAGGTTAATGACGCCGGCAACACCGCAACGCAGCTACCGCTACTACGACTTCATCATGGCCGCCTTCGTGGTCGTGCTGCTGTGCTCGAATTTCATCGGTGCAGCCAAGCAGGCGAGCATCGATGTGCCGCTTTTCGGATCGCTGACATTTGGCGCGGGCATCCTGTTTTTTCCGATTTCGTACTTCTTCGGTGACGTCCTGACCGAGGTCTACGGCTACGCGCGCGACAGGCGCTGCGTCTGGGCAGGCTTTGCCGCACTGGTTTTCGCCTCGGTCATGGCCTTGATCGTGGTGCACCTGCCGCCTTCCGATAGCGGTTACATGAAAACCTACCAGCCGGCGCTGGCCACGGTCTTTGGCAACAGCTGGCGCATCGCCTTGGCCTCGATGCTGGCGTTCTGGGCGGGCAGCCTTGGCAACAGTTTCGTTCTCGCCAAAATGAAAATCGCAACCGAAGGGCGCTGGCTCTGGACGCGCACGATCGGCTCGACCGCGGTTGGCGAATTGATCGATTCGTCCCTGTTCTACGTGATTGCCTTCTATGGCATCTGGGAAACCTCGGACATCGTCAAGGTCGCCTTCGTCCAGTACGTCTTGAAAACCGGCTGGGAAGTGCTGGCCACGCCCCTGACCTATCAGCTCGTGGGTTTTCTCAAGCGCCGTGAAAACGAGGATTACTACGATCGCGACACCGATTTCACGCCGTTTCGCATCAGCACCTAGCCGATGATGCAGCGCGGGCTTGCGCTCCTTCTCGCGCTCGCGTGTATCGGCGCTAAGAGTGTGGCAACACCGACTGACGATGACGCCAGAAAAGTCGCCATCGCCATGCTCGCGCCAGAAGAGCAGCGGCTCGAGATCCAGAGCGTCCTTGGCTATTGCAGCAAGGAGCTGCCCGACATCGGAAAGGCCGCCAACGCTACCCTTTTGCAGTGGATCGACAGGCAGGCGACGCTGCTCTACGTGGCCGCCCTCTACCGCTCGTCGGCGCGGGCACGATCGCTTGATGCGAGCCAGCCGGAAGCAACGCGTGCCGCACTGGTGAGGCTGCTCGACGTCGACATTCCGCGCGTCATCAAAAACGGCGTTGCGCAAGTGCTTCAGCCGTTTGAAGACGCAAAGCGCGATCACACCTTGAAGCAGCGCTGCGCAAGCTATCTGAAGGACGTGGGCGAAGGTCGGCTGGATCTCAAGAACGAGGATCCGGATCTGGTCAGGCTGATGGAAAAAAGCGCCCCGGCAACGACGCTGGCGGCTGAAGGTCCGCCATGACGCTTGCGCGCATCCTTGCGCCGAACAGCGGATGGCGCATCCGTGTCTGTGCTTGGCTGGGCGTTGCCGTTCTTATCATGGCGCAACCGGCAGCGCGCGCGGCAGACGCGGCCCTTCGCGGCTGCTGGCAGAGCCTGCACGTCGCCACCCGACTTGCCAACGGCCGCATCAATCACGTCCACAACAACTGCGCGGTGGCGTTTGGCCAAGGCACGATGAAGACCGACTGCCAGTTCCCGAAAGGCGGCCATTACACCTCGGAATCCAAATGGGCATCAACGCAGGCGGGGGAATTGACGCTCACGCTCGTCCAATCGAATTCGAACGTCAAGCAGCCCCTGGGCGCGCGAACCTTTGAGTATCTGATCGAAGGCGACTACCTGGTCATGCGCGAGACGCTGTCGCCAGCAAAAGACGCCCCTGAAGATGCCCCCGTGGAAATTACTCGCGTGTTCCTGAAAAGACCCGCTCTGGGAGAGCCCCAGGCGACCACGGACGCTGCCCTTTGCAGCAGCCTTGCACCTTAGCGAGACGTCGCAACTATTCGCTGGACGAGCCAATACCGTTTTGAATCCCGAAACAACTGTTTTAAATACAGAAACATTCGTTTTCGTATTGAAAACGTTTGTGTTACGATACAAAGCGTTTTCGGAGCCGCGAATGAATTCTCAGTACATGGAGCAGCTATTTGGCAGCGCCTACCGCTACCACGTACTCAAGGAATTGTTTGGCAATCCCCAGGACGCCTACTACCTCCGTGGTCTGGCCACGAAGCTCGGACTTTCTCCTGGAACGTTGCTGACGATGCTAAAGGGAATGGTCAAGAGCGGCCTGATCGAACGCACCGAAGAGCGACCCCACCCGATGTACCGTGCGTGCCTCGCATCGCCGATAGCTAAGGAGCTTGTGTCAATTTTTACCAAAGACAACGACGTCGTACGCGCCATTGCCGCCGCACTTGCGCCTATGGCTTCGGAGATCGAATATGCCGGCATATTCGGATCTTTTGCGCGAAATTCGCCGCGCAACGACAGCGACATCGACGTCCTGGTCATATCTGGACAGCTCAGCGCCATCGTCGTCCAAGCGGCACTGATGGCAACCGAGGAGCAGGCCAAGCGCCCCGTGAATGCCTCGGTCTATACCCCGCAGGCTTGGCAGTCGCTGCTAAACGAAGGTAGCGCGTTCGCGACCAGCGTCCTGCAATCCAAAATAATCACGTTGGTGGGAACGGAGACCATCCTTGAGAAGCGCAGCTGAATTCACAACCGACCCCAAGTCCGCCATCACAAGGAGCCCGTCGGACAAGGCCTTCATCGCTCGCTTAATGGGCAAGTCCGACCGAACCTTTGCGGGTGACTTCTCGAACCATTTCGAGTCGACGGCTAAACGTGAGTCGGGCATTCTTATGGCTGCTCATTCGGGCTGGCTTCCTTGAGAAGTTGTGGGGTTTGGCGATTCCCAGTTTCTCAAATCCAGTTCGAATGAACACCTACAACCTATTGGAACATCACAGCTACGCAAGTCGCGAACTCGAACGAGGTCGCGGCGTCATCCCGCATTCAAGCGCCAAGCGCATCGGCGAGCTCGATGAAACTCGTGACGTTGAAATTAAATGCCGGGTCGCCTCCAGGATCGGGATGGCGACCTTCACCGTATTCGAGCGGACGATCGACAAACGCCGTCATGAAGCCGCGCGCAGCAGCAGCAGTGAGATCGGATTTGTGCGCGGCAACCAGCATGGCTTGAACAGGGGGCACGTCCATCATCCGCGCTGCGCCATCGTAGACGGCGGCATCGGGCTTGTAGGCATGAAACAGTTCCGCGGAGAGGATCGCGTCCCAGGGCAGGCCTGCGAACTTGGCGAGATTGGTAAGCAGGCTGACGTTGCCATTGGACAGCGGAACGATGATGAATTTGCGCTTGAGGCGGGTTAAGCCTTCCACCGAGTCAGGCCAGGGCTTGAGCCGGTGCCAGGCAAAATTGAGGTCGCGCCGCTCTCGTTCTGACAGGGACTCAAGCGAAAACTGTGCAATCAGCTTGTCAAGGATCATGCGGTGCAAGTCGTCGATGCGCGTCCACGGCAAAACGCCACGGCGCACTTCATCCATGGCTTTCGGATAGCCAAGGCGCCAGGCGTCGACGAACGCTTCCGCATCCAGGCTCAGACCCCGGCTGTTGGACAGGGCACTGACCTCGGCTACGATGCTGCCGCGCCAGTCGACGACCGTGCCAAAGACATCAAAACACAGGAGGCGCGGCGCCATCAGCGGGGGACCGGGGGCACGAAGCGGGCGGCATCAACCGCTGACCAGATGTGCATCACCCAGCCAAGGAAAATGAACCACAGCACGATTGCGCCGACGACAAACAGGAAAGCGGCGAGCAGTCGTCCCTGCAGCAGCTGGCCCAGCCCCGGGATAAAGAAGCTTGACAGCGCGGCCAGCACATTTCCTCCAGAACCCGGTCCCGACATGATTCGTCCTTTGCCTCAATCAGCACCCGGCATTCGGGTTGCAACGCCCGATTTTAGAGCTTTTATGCTGTAGCGCCTGCCCTTTACCAACGCTGGCGAATTCAGCCTCCAGGTTGCTAGAATCCGCCGGCAAGACCAACATGCACGTTGCCCCATGGGCAACAACAAAGCGAGAAGAACGTGGCGCAAGACGAGCTGGTGACAGTGGATGTCAGTCGATTAAGGGCGCGACGGGCGGCAGACGACGCCAGGAGTCGCACGCTGTCCAATAGCGTTGCCGCCATCCAGAAACTGATCAGGCGCCAGACGGGCGAGGCGATCACGGACTTCGGTATGATCACCAAGGGCGATCGCGTCATGGTCTGCCTCTCGGGCGGCGCCGATAGCCACACGCTTTTGGACACGCTCTTGCATCTGCAGCGCATGGCGCCGGTACGATTTGAGATCGTCGCGGTCAATCTCGACCAGAAGCAGCCCGGGTTTCCGGCCGAGGTCCTGCCGCATTATCTGAAGACGCTGGGCGTTGACTTTCACATCGTCGAGCAGGACACCTACAGCATCGTCAAGGACAAGATCCCGGAGGGTAGGACGACCTGCTCGCTGTGCTCAAGGCTCAGGCGCGGCATCCTTTACCGGGTGGCAAGCGAGCTTGGCGCGAGCAAGATTGCGCTAGGCCATCATCGCGACGACATCCTGCAGACGTTTTTGCTCAATCTTTTCTACGGTGGCCAGCTCAAAGCCATGCCGCCCAAGCTTTTGTCAGACGACGGCAAGCACGTCGTGATCAGGCCGCTTGCCTACTGTCGCGAAGTCGACATCAAGAAATATGCGGCGGCGCGCGAATTTCCCATCATTCCTTGCGACTTGTGCGGATCGCAGCCCAACCTCAAGCGCTCTGCCATGCGCACGCTCATCAACACCTGGGAGAAGGAAGACCCGAGCCGCATTCGCAGCATGTTCACGGCGATGACTCAGGTGACGCCGTCACACCTGCTCGATCGCCACCTGTTCGATTTTGACGCCCAGGCGGCCCGCGACGACGACACGGACTAAAGCGTCAGGTCGCCTTTTTTGGCGTCGGCTTTTGCGGCTTTTGTGACAGCGTCGGCTTGGCCGGCCCCACTGCCGCCGCGGTGATATCGGGCGTGGTTGGCGTCGGCGTGCGCGGCTGGGCAGTAAAGCCGCTCGGACAGGTCTCGGATTGCTGCTTGATGGTCCGGCCCGAGGCGTTGGTGCAATTGGTCGGCGCCTTGCCGGCAAAGGCGCTGGTGCTGGCCATGACGAGGGCAACAGTCAGTGCGGTCTTGATCTTGATCATGTGCGGCTCCGAATCTGCGAGCGGGGGTGAAATCCCCTTGGAAGTTTGAAATATACCCAATCGCAGCTTCTTCTGAGACGTCTTTTTGATGGCCAAAGCGTTTCCCCGACCAACGGCGTTTCTTGGCCGAAGAACGGTCGCCCCCGCAACTTGGGTCGTCCTTATACTTCGAGCACGGCAGAAACAACCTGAAACATCCAGAAGGAGCGCCAGTGATTCGCCCGTCTACCTCCGCGGCCCTAAGACGTATCGCGCGCGGCTTCACGCTAATCGAGGTGATGGTCGTCATCGGCATTGTCGCCGTGATGATGGCGCTGGCCTTCCCGGCGTTCCAGACGATGCTGCAAAACAATCGGCAGACCGGGGCCATCAATGCCCTTTTCCAGTCGCTCAATTACGCGCGCAATACGGCGCTCACGCTCAATGTGCCGACCCAGGTGTGCCCGTTCTCGGCGGTCAATTCGACGACCTGCGGCACCTCCTGGGCCAACGGCTGGATCACCTTGTCGGTGCCAGGCGGTGGTGTCGCCCCGACGCTGTTGAAGGTCTACCAGCCCGCCAACCCGGGTCCGGTTGCGAGTTCCGTGCCGGTCAACGGCGTCAGCACGCTGGTCGTCAACTTTGATACCCATGGCATCGCCTCGACGGTTGCCGAATTCAAGACCTGCGATCCGCGCGGCGGCAGCTACGCGCGCTCGCTGCAAGTCAATGCAACTGGATTCGTCCAGCTCGGCCAGACCCCAGGCACCGCCGTCTGGGGCGGCGCGCTTTCCTGCCCCTAAGCCATGAACATTTCCCGCCCTTCACGCCAGACCGGATTCACCTTGCTCGAGGTGATGGTATCGCTGCTCGTCTTTAGTGCCGGCATGCTTGGCATCGTCGGCCTGATGGTGGTCTCGATCAAGTCGAACAGCTCGAGCTACATCAAGCAGCAGGCCACGCAAGCGGCCTACGATTATGTCGAGCGCGCGCGCTCGAACACGGCAAGCGCAATTGCAGGTGCGTACAACCTCAACAACCTGTCGAACTCGACGCCGATCCTGCCCACGACGCCATCGACCAATTGCAGTACGTCGACGTGTACCGCGGCGCAAATCGCGACCTACGACCAGTGGTACTGGCTCGTCGAGGAGGTCGCAGCACTGCCCAATGGGTGCGCCTCGGTCACGACCGCGCCTTCGGGCAGCAATACGCAACTCGTCGTCACCGTGCAATACGACGATCGCTCAGCGCAGGGCGAACTCGGTGGTGCCGCGTCGGTCTCCGTCACCGGCAACCCCAATCTCGCCCAAATTGTGGTGCAGACGCTCCTATGAAAATCGATTCGAAAAAGCACTCTGGGTTCACGCTCATCGAGCTGATGCTCTCGATCACCATTGGGCTGCTGATTATCGCAGCGACGATTGGCCTCTACATGGGCCAAAAGCAGATGTACAACAGTTCGAATTCGCAGGCGGCGATCCAGAATTCGGACAACGCCATCTCGGGCCTGGTGTTTCCGATCGTGCGCGCCGCCGGCTTTGCCGGCTGCGGCGCCCTGGTTGGCTCGACCTCCGATGTCGTCTCGACACTGAACGCCGGTGCTCCCGGGCCGCTTGGCAATTTGAATAGCATCGTCAGCTTCATTTACGGCTACGACGCGGCAAACACCGGCCCAACGGGCACTTTGTCGATCACCACGCTGGATCCTGCCAACGATACCTCTTTAGGCGACTGGACACCGACGCTCGATACGTCGCTGACAGGCGATGTCCAGCCCGGCAGCGATGTCCTGATGCTGCTCGGTCCGGTGATTGGCAGCACGCCGATTGGCATCACCGTCGCAACCAACGGCCTCTCGACGATTACGACCCAAAGCGCCTCGCAGTTTTCGGCGGGCCAAATCGCAGGCATCTCCGACTGTGGCAAGACGGTCGTGTTCGGCGTATCGAGCGTTGCGGGCAATATCATCACCCACGCCGTCGGGTCTGGCACCGAGGGCAACAGCTCGGCGACGTTTGTCGCCAATTTCGCCCCAGGTGCGCAAGTCGTGCCGCTGCAGCAAACAGCATTCTTTGTCGGCCAGGGCAACGACGGCCACAGCGCCCTGATGATGGCGGTCTATAGCGGCTCCGGCTGGACCATCACGCCGCTCATTCCGGGTGTTGACACCATGCAGGTGCTCTACGGCACGGGATCGTCGAACAACGTCACGGCCTATGTGCCGGCGAGTTCGGTGACCGACTGGACGTCGGTGTATTCAGTGCGCCTGGGCTTTCTCATCGAGGGCGAGAAGGCGTCGACCTCCGGCCACACCACTGCCGCTAGCACCTACACCGTGCTTGGCACGACAGTTACGGTGCCCAACGATGGCACCTTGCGTCACGTCAATGAAGTCACGATCAATCTGAGAAACCTATGAACTCAAGTCTCTCTTTCCGATCCGCACGACAGAAGGGTTTTGTCCTCATCACGGTCCTGTTGCTGGTGCTCATGCTGACCGTGCTTGCCATTGCCATCGTCTCGCTCAACACCGGCCAGACGCGGCTTGCAACCAATGGTGCCGATTCGGAAGTCGCGTTTCAAACCGCCGAGGGTGCATTGAACCAGGGCGTGTATGCGGCATTGAGCGGCGCTTTGACGAGCACCCAGTTCGCGGCCAATACCGGCGGCTATTACACCTACAACCCGTCGGCTGCGCCCCTTTGGACCACCATCAACTGGTCGAGCTCGTCTGCCGTCGTCACCAGCTTTCAGGGCAACGCCAGCAGCGCTGCAGCCTACATCATCGAGCTCATGCCCTCGGTCATCAAGGCCGGGCAGGACGCAAAAGACCCGACACTCGTCTACCGCATCACGGCGCGTGGCACAGGCCAAAGCTCAAATTCAGTTTCAATTTTACAAACCCTGGTGACCCTCCAGCAGTGATGACGAACCAATCGATGCTGGCCCAGCGCCCGTTCGGTTTGAGGAATTCGCGATGATGAAGACTCTTAGAAGCACTTTTCCCGGACTGATCACCACCCTTGCCGGAGTGATCGGGCTGGTTGCCGTATGGGCCTTGTACGACTCGCAACTTGCGCATGCGGGGTCACAGCCAACGCTGCTGATATCGCAATCGCCGCTGACGGTGACACAGTCGGTGCACCCGCAGGTGCTGATTCTGCTTGGCAATTCACAATCGACCGATGGTGACTTAAGCGGTGCGATCAATACCGGCGCCGGCATTCTCAGTAGCGGCGATGCCTCGCTTTACACCTCGTCTTCACCCTCGTCCTACACCATCCCTTCAGGCTTCACGCCGCCGGTCAATTCCGGTACCGGCGGCGTCGCACCGTATACCGTCAACCAGGGCGGCACGCTCTATGACAACGGTCCGAGTCGTCTTAACGTCGCCAAGGCCGGCATCGCCGCGATTTTGCAAAGCTATATGCAAAACACCGACTTCGGTCTTGAAGACTACAACACCGGGGGTCCGGGCCTTTACACGACCTATGTGTACTACATGTCGCCGCCTGCGGGCTTCACTTTCACCAACACGTCCGGCAATATTGGCAGCGGAGGCGCAACCGAGACCGTGCCCAATCCCTGCTACGGCTATCAGTCGGCAAGCGCCAACGTCAAGTCCAACTGCGCGCAGATTGCGGCCAACACCACGCTGAACTACGGCGCCACGACGCTTAACACCAGCCAGTACATGCAGGTGCTGGCCTCAAGCGATGACGCCAGCATCAACGACGTGCTCTATGACGGCTACACCAACGACGTCTTCATCGACTACAACGGCCCGCACCCGGGCAGCCCCTATACCAGTTTTTCGCTGGCCCAGTACAACAACGGCTCGGTCTACATTTCGTATAACAACGTCGTGCCCAACAACGGTGTCAATGAAACCGGCCCGACCAACGCCGGCTACGTTCCCTTCTCCTCGCAGGTGATGTATGCCATGCGCGGCTTTGGCTATTACACCAGTGCAGCCGGTAACAGCGGCCGTGTGATCGTGAGCCTCGCCCAGGGCAACGCGGGCCAGAGCCCGACCACGGCCTCGGTGAATGCCGCGATTGCCTACTTCACCCCGTACCTGGCACCTGAGACCAACAATCCCGGCACGGGAGAAATCAAGGCGCTGGCCGTGCAGGCTCCGCTCGCGGGAATGCTGGCAACGGCCAAGTCGACGCTTGCAGCATCTGCGAGTTCGAACGGCAGCTGCACGCTTCAGCAGTATGTCATCCTGATCTCCGACGGCCTGCCCACCGAGGACCTCTCGGGCAAGAGCTGGCCTCCTGCGGGAAGCGCAGCCGCCGCGGGTTACGGCATGACCGCCAGTTTCAATACCGACGGCTCGCTCGGGGCGACCAACGATCAGGCACTGATCGATACCGTCAACAGCATCGCCGCGCTCAAGACGGCGGGGGTGAAGACCTACGTCGTCGGTCTGGGCGCAGGGGTCGATCCGGCCTTGAACCCGGTTGCAGCGCAAACCCTGCAGGCCATGGCGGTTGCAGGC
>CAJCIC010000127.1 GCA_903970185.1 Gammaproteobacteria bacterium | reverse complement strand
TGTCCCAAGGGGCTCAACCCCACGCGAGCGATCGGCAAGATCAAAGAACTGATGGTTCGACGGGCTGTTTGAGGACGATGATGCAAGCGCATCAGGCCGACCCTGCGAAACGCAAGCGGCTGCGCTGGCGCTCGCGGCGCGGCCTGTTGGAAAACGATTTGATCATGACGCGTTTTTTGGACCGTCATGAAGAATCTCTGAGCGACGCTGACGTATCGGCTTTGACGCAGCTTTTGGATCTGCCTGATAACGATTTGATGGATCTGATTTTGGCACGCACCAAGCTTGCCCAAGAGCTCGACACGCCCGATGTCAGGCACGTCGTGGCTTTGCTGCAGGCAGCCTGAGCCCCCTTTTTTCCTAGTCTCCTCTTTCAAGGAAGCACAATGACTCCCGCCGACTACAAAGCCACGCTGTCATTTACGAACGGCGCCAAGTCCCTTGATTTGCCGGTCTACAAGGGCACCATCGGTCCTGACGTCGTGGACATCCGCAAGCTGTACAACGAAACCGGCGTGTTCACCTACGACCCGGGCTTCATGTCGACGGCGGCCTGCAACTCGACCATCACTTATATCGACGGCGACAAAGGCGAATTGCTGTATCGCGGCTACCCGATCGAGCAGCTGGCGCAGAACTGTGATTTTCTGGAGACCGCCTACCTTTTGCTCAACGGAGAACTGCCCACCACGCCGCAGCTCAAAGAGTTTGATCACACAGTCATGCACCACACCATGGTGCACGAGCAGATGCAGTTTTTCTATCGCGGCTTTCGCCGCGACGCGCACCCGATGGCAGTGCTGGTCGGCGTGGTCGGTGCTCTGTCGTCGTTCTATCACGACTCGCTCGACATCAACGATCCGCACCATCGGGAAGTCTCGGCGATTCGCCTCATCGCCAAACTGCCGACCCTGGTTGCCATGGCGCACAAGTACAACGTCGGCCAGCCCTTCATTTACCCGCGCAACGACCTGTCTTACAGCGCCAACTTCATGCACATGATGTTTGCCACGCCGGCCGAGCCATACAAGACCAACGACGTCCTGGTGCGCGCCTTGGACCGGATTTTGATCCTGCATGCCGATCACGAACAGAACGCATCGACCTCAACCGTGCGCCTGGCCGGCTCCTCAGGGGCCAACCCGTTCGCCTGTATTGCTGCCGGGATCGCCTGTCTTTGGGGACCGGCGCATGGCGGGGCCAATGAAGCTGCTCTGAACATGCTCTACGACATCCAAAAGCACGGCGGAGTCGAGAAGATTGGTGAATTTATCACCAAGGTCAAGGACAAGAATTCCAGCGTGAAACTGATGGGTTTTGGTCACCGGGTCTACAAGAACTACGATCCGCGTGCCAAGCTGATGCGCGAAACCTGTCACGAAGTCTTGGGCGAATTAGGTCTGCACGACGATCCGCTGTTCAAACTGGCCATGGCACTGGAGAAAATTGCCTTGGAAGATGACTATTTCGTGTCACGCAAGCTCTATCCGAACGTGGATTTCTACTCCGGCATCGTGCAAAAAGCGCTTGGCATCCCCGTTTCCCTGTTTACAGGCATCTTCGCCTTGGCCCGTACCGTGGGCTGGATTGCGCAGTGGAACGAGATGATTTCCGATCCGGAACAAAAAATTGGCCGCCCGCGCCAGCTTTTCGTGGGCTCACCTGTTCGAGACGTCGTGCCGATCGCAAAACGCAGCGCGTAAGTCCTTGTTTCGCTGTAGTTCAGTCAGATCCGCAGCGCAAGCGCAGTCGCGCTTGCGGATGATCCCTCCCACCGCTGACACATGAAAATGCTATGATTTAAATCTACGCTGTCGTGGCACTTTGCCGTTAACGCGTAGGCGTCCGCTCAACGGTGAAGCCGTGTCGCGGAAGGTTGCACCGATTTCGGCCAACCGCATCAATCTCGAGATACTCGAAGAAAGGTGAAGCATCATGATGCAGCAATATCAGGGAAACTCGTACCTGTTTGGCGGCAATGCCGCCTACGTTGAAGAGCTCTACGAGTCCTATCTCAATAATCCAGGTTCCGTTTCCGATCAGTGGCGCAGCTACTTTGATCGCATGCAGCATGTGCCGGCAGCCGATGGCTCCCAGTCGCCCGACGTCGCGCACGCACCCATTGTCGAGTCGTTTGCGCAGCGCGCCAAGGAACACCGGCTCACGCCCCCCAATGCCTCGGCCGATGGTCTTGCCACCAAGCAGGTGTATGTCCAGCAGCTGATCGCCGCCTATCGCTTCCTCGGCGCGCGCTGGGCCAATCTCGATCCGTTGAAGCGTCAGGAACGGCCGAGCATCCCGGAACTCGAGCCGGCGTTCTACGACTTCTCCGAAGCGGACATGGCGACGATCTACCCGGCGCCCAACACCTACTTCGGCTTCGAGGAGGCGTCGCTGCGCGAGATCGTCAAGGCGCTGCGCGAGACCTACTGCGGCTCCATCGGCGCCGAGTTCATGTACGTCAGCGACCCGAAGGAGAAGCGCTGGATCCAGGAGCGCCTCGAGTCGATCCGCGCCAACGCGCACTTCCCGCCCGCGGAGCGCAAGCACATCCTCGACCGGCTCACGGCGGCCGAAGGCCTCGAACGC
>CAJCIC010000126.1 GCA_903970185.1 Gammaproteobacteria bacterium | reverse complement strand
GGCGTTTCGCTATTTCGTCATCGAGCACGCCGAGCGCTACCTGGCGGAACGCGATGCGCCCCTGCTCAAGGTCTTTTTTCGCAACAAGTCCAGGAGAACACCGCGTCGCACGGACCATGCTCGGCGCAGCGCGGATCAATCAAAGGCTGGCAAGGCAAGCTGAATTGCCGCTATCAGCGCGAGGCCGCTGGCATGGGGTCCCGTGAATTTTCGGCGGCATGCCAAAAACCAATGGGCCAAGGCGGCCATCAGCTAGCCCTGTTGCAGGCGATAGTTCTCTTGATTGACTTCGGCCAACAGGGATTCGAGCCGTCCAGGATCGATGGGTTTTGTGAAATGGTGATTGAATCCTGCTGCAAACGCTTCGTTCTTGTCGTGGGCTTGGCCCCAGCCCGTGACTGCGACCAACACCAGGCGCGCGCTCCACGCTTCGGCTCTGAGGCGTCGGGCGACTTCATAGCCGTCGATTTCGGGCATACCAATATCGAGGACAGCCACCTCGGGCTTGAGCTGATTGGCGAGCTCGATGGCTTGCCGTCCATCGTAGGCCAGAAAGATCGAGTGGCCGGTGCGTGCCAGGAATTGGCTCAAGGCCTCTGCGGCATCCCGATTGTCATCTGCAATCAGGATGCGCATCGGCGCGCGCGTGGCCGCGGCAGGATCATGTTGCGTCACTTGAGTCTGCGAAGAAGTGTCGAGTTGAGCGGTTTCGCCGCGCCCGTAAGAGGTCCAGGAAACGCTAAACTGATGCGCAGGGAGGGTCAAGCACACGGGCTTGTGCAATCTGGCACCCGCTAGAATGCGGTTCACAACGAGGAGCAATCCACTGGAGAACACCGGACTCGCTACACGGTTGCGCACGGGCACGCGGCAGTTGCACGGGGTCGCCGAGCACACGGGCGTCATGGGCTCGCTCTTGCAGGGAACTCTCTCCTTTGGGCGCTATCTGCATCTCTTGCGCAATCTCTTTGATATCTACCAGTCTCTCGAAGTGGCTCTGGTTCGCTACGCGCATCACCCGGCAATAGCGCCGATATTCATTCCTCAACTGTTTCGCAGCGCAGCCATTGCCTCGGATCTTGACCAATTGGCGCGACCGGGTTGGCGCACGTCCTGCGCTTCGGAAGCGGCGACGCTTCACTACGTCGCGCGACTGCACGAGCTCGAGCGCGGGGACCCGGCGCTGTTGGTCGCGCATGCCTACGTCAGGTACCTTGGAGACCTGCACGGAGGCCAGATGCTCAGGCGCATCGTGGCTTCCTTGCTTCCAGCCGCCATGGTCGATGCCACGCGCTTTTACGACTTCGGATCGGCCGAGGACGTTCGTCGCTACATCACGAATTTTCGTGCCGGGCTCCAGGCCATTGCGCTCGGTGATGCCGAGATCGATCGCATGGTTGCTGAAGCACGCTTGGCTTTCGAGATGCATTGCGACATTTTCGACGAAATTGCAAAACATAAGAGTCGATAGACCTCGCTGTGCACCAACTTCATTCTTTCGCGGCGCAGCGCGTGCGCAGCCGTCCGTAAAGTAACGTGGCCCGGCGCGTGGATGCTTCAAGTTCTTCGAGCAGGGGTGCGACGGGCAGCCCCGGGCCAGCTTCGGCAATGTCCATCGCGGCCAGGCTCGCATTGGTCAGGATGGCGCTTATCACTTCGTCGGATTCGCGCGCGGGTGGGCTATCGAGCGTGCTATCTGCGCTTTCGACGGACGCAAGCGCGAGCGCTTGCTCGAGCTGTTTTCTTGCGGCGTCGCCCCGATGCCGGTCGGTCAAGTCGACCAGGATCAAGATGAAGCCCAAGACCGATCCTTGCGTGCCGGGCACCACCTCGGCACGAACGCTGACGGGAAGTGGCGCTGATCCCTCACGCACCAGGCTCAGGTCACCGCGCCACGACTGATGCACGCGTTGCAGCGAGCCCAGTGTCTTGGCCATCTGCTCGGGCTCACTAAAAAGCCGGGCAATTTCTGCGAGCGTCGAGAGTTGTTCTCCTGATGTCGCCGTCAGACGCGAAAAAGCGTCGTTGCAAAACAGAATCTTTCCCGACGGGTCGGAAATGACCACGGGCTCGCTCGAGCTGCCCATGGTCGAGCAGATCTGGGCAATCTGGTGTTGAGCGATGAGGAGCCTGACGGCGTGGACCTGCAAGATGATATCGACAAGCGCAGAACCGATGGCCCGGGCGAGTGCCACTTCGGCGCTGGTCCAGGCCATCGCCGTGCCGCGAACGATTTCAGCCCATGTGGCAAAAGAGCGGCGTGGCGAAAGCTCGAGAGGATTGTTGTTCACGAGCGGCTTTGAGGGATCGCCAGCCCAGGTGACGGTTAGCAACTGTTCCTTGCGAAACCAGATCAGGTAATCGGGTTTGCTCGTCGACAGCCGCACGGCAAGGACTCCGCTTGCGATCGGGGTAATCGAGTCCAGGGCCGGGTTGCTTGTGCCAACCGATGAGCAGCAGAACGGCTCACTGCCGGCGTTGTCGTGAACCCAGGCGAGCAGTGCGCGCAGCTCAGGTGTTGACGGCACTTCGCCGGCCGTCGAAATCGTGTCATCGAAAAACAGTGCAGCACCGGTGGCTTCAAGGGGGCTGAGCAGGGTCTTTGGATTCCTAAACAGGGCCAGGCGCCAATCGCCTTCCGTTGATGTCGCCTCGATCAGGCGCTGCTCGAGGCGGCGTGCAAGGATCTCGACCTGCGCATGCGCGTAGTTCTCGATTGCGGCAAGGCGGGTCGAGAGAACTTCAGAGAGCATCTCGGCCGCAAGACGCAACGACCAGCTCAGATTTCGCGGGGCATAGTGGTGGGCGGCGATAAGACCCCAAAGCCGGCCCTCGCGCACGATCGAAATCACGAGCGTCGCGGTCACGCCCATATTCCTCAGGTATTGCAGGTGCAGCGGCGACATGCTGCGCAGGTAACAAAGTGACATGTCGAGATCGGTCTGCGTTTCCGGATGCAAGCGCGGCACGAGAGGGACGGCCTCGTAGTTGACGTCGACCAGCACGCGGATGCGGTTGCGGATATACAGGTCGCGTGCGCGTTGCGGAATGTCAGAGGCCGGATAGTGGTGTCCGAGAAGCGAGTCAAGCCGTGCCTCGCGGGCTTCGGCGATGATTTTTCCGTGTCCGTCCGGATCGAACTTGTAGACCATGACGCGGTCGTAGCCGGTCAATTCCCGATAGCAGCGTACCGCCGCGTCGGCGAGCTGTCCGATGTTGGAGGCATTGCTGAACAGTTGTACCGCGGCGGACAGGCGCTCGAGCAGGATGTCGTCTTTCATCGCCACTGCGGCAGCGAGCGAGCGGCCGCGTTCGACCGGCTCGAATTCAACAATCAGACCATAGCTTGGATGGCTGTGAACCGTACCGTGGAGGTCGCACCGTTCGAAAGCGACAAAGGTGTGGCATTGAAGCGGTGCGGGTTGTTTCAGATCGGCACTCGCGGCGAGCTGCCGTACCTGCGCATCGACGCTACCGCCCAAGGCAGACAAAGGCTTGCCAAGCAGGCTCGCCGTGGAAATGCCAAGCATCTGCGCGAAGTTATCTGACGCCTGCAGAATGTCGAAGCTGGACTCGTCAACGACCAGCAAGACACCATGCGGCTGGATCGACGCGGCAAGATGGATCAATTCCCGCTCACAGTTGGTGAGGTCTGCTTGGCCGAATGGGGGGCTAAAGCTCACGTTGATCAGTGCAAAACAGGAGGTTCTTCGGATTCCTCTGCGACTCCCAACGGGGCATCGAGCCGTCGCACGAGATCTTCGGGTGCCACGCCCAAAAGACGGGCTGCGGCGTTGCGATCGCCGTGCGCACGCTCAAGCGCGGCCAGGGCAAAGTGATGTTCGGCGATTTCCGTGACCGAAGCCAGCAAGTCGGTGAAAGACACGTCGCCAACGCGGCGGGTCACCTCCGCCAGTCTTTTCGTCAGAGCGGCGGGCAATCGGCTTGCCGGCGCTTCCGTGCGAAGGTGGTGGCGAAGGGTGATGCCGATCTGTTCCTGCTCGCCATCGGTCAGAAGTGCCGCCGCCAAGTCGACCAGGACAGGTTTTCCGCTTCTTGTGAGAAGCGTTGCGGCGCTCAATTGCGCGATGCCGCGATAGCGAATTTCGGCGAGCAAAGTCGCAAGGTCATCCTTGGCATTGCCAAGCCATGCGCCCAGTGAAATTCCCCTTAGCTGTGCCTCGGCCGAGAGCTCGCAAAGTTGCAGGAACGCCGGGTTGGCCATGAGGAACCTGCCACCCGAATCGGTGATGACAACAGCGTCGGTCATGTTTTCCACCAACCCGGATATCCGGAAATCCGCGTCGGTTGAGCGGCGATAGTCGGTGAGCAGGCTAAGCCGCACCAGAAGCAGCATCTCCTTTTCCCCTCTAAAAGGGGTGGCGGAAACGGCCATCACCGACAGGTCCGCGTTGATGCGAACGCGAATCTCTGCGAGATTACCGGTGGCCCGTGCGTGGATCAGCATCTCTTCGAGGACGCGGCGCGACTTCGACTCGATGCCCGCCGCCGGGCTCGCGCCGATGAGCTGGTCGCGCTCGAGGTGCAACAGCCGGATGGCAGCGGCATTGACGTCGACCACTTTCAGGCTTTCCGAATCGACGACGAGCACTGCGTCGGTTGCTGCCTGAAACAGGATTCGGTAGCGAGATTCGGCCTGGCGCGTCGACCAGTAGGTTCGCTCCATTTCCTGCTGTGAATCCAAAAAGCGTTGCTGAATTGCCGCGATGGCACGCAAGTCGCGCCCAGCGACCAGTACGGGTCCGCCTGTGCCAAGCCGGATCGCGGCGTAGGTCATGGGAATGGTGTCGCCGGATTGCGACGGGTGGCTGACTTCGCGCCGCTGCGAATTGCCGGTGGTGTTGGCCTCGCTTAACAGCTGTTCAATTTTGCGCCGGGTGTCTGCCGTAACCGTATCGATCCAGGGGCGCCCAACCCAGGTGGCTGGCGCGGCATCGACCGGGTTGCGACCGAGCGCGACATTTCGGATGATGCCATCGGTACCCACGACCAATGCAATATCACTTGCAATCGCCGCCATGGCCGCTGCAAGCTCCGGGGCGAGGTGGGACAGGCTGTCCAGATCCAGTGGCTTTGTCGGCCCCTTGGTCATTCACGGTCTCCTTTTTGGATCCCCTGTCACTGCACGAGCGCTGGCTTTTCGCCGAACGCATGAAGTCCTACGTTACCATATGCCTCGCGCACCTGACAGCTTTCAGTCAATCTTGCGTTACACCTCTGATAACAATCGGATCGTCATCTCCACGTCGCCCCTTTCAATTGAGCAGCCAAGGTCAACCGGAGGATCGCTTGGGAGATGAGTCCATAAGACACATTCCGCTTGATTGGCCCTTGCGCAGTTTGAGCCGTTCGGTCGTAATCGAAGACATCAATTGGCACGTGCAGGTCGGGGGCAGCGGCCCAACGCTGCTGTTGCTGCACGGCACCGGGGCATCGGCACATTCGTTTAGCGATGTCGTGAGTCGCCTTCTTGAGCGCTTTACCGTCGTTGTCCCCGACCTGCCCGGGCATGGATTCACGACAGGAGCGGCGATGTCTTCACTGACCTTGCCTGCAATCAGCAAGGCGCTTGACCGCCTGCTTGAACGACTCGGGCTTGAGGATGTGGCGCTTGTTGCGGGCCATTCCGCAGGCGCGGCGCTCGCCTTGCGCTGGTCGCTTGATCGCAAGCAGCGGCCGTCTCACATCGTTGGCTTCAATCCGGCACTGATTGCCCCGGCCAAGGCTTATAACGAAATACTTGCACCATTGCTGGTTCCGCTCGCGACGTCTTCGCTGGTTTCCGGCATGGTTGCGCTTCTGGGCGGGGCGACAGGCATGGTCGATCATCTTCTGACGTCAACCGGATCGGCCGTCCCCAGGGCGCAGCGTGCGCGTTACGCGCTGCTGTTTCGTCGCGCTTCGCATGTCCGCGGTGCCTTGGGGCTGATGGCCGCGGCGGATCTGCCAGCGCTTCTCAGACGGGCCTCTGAAGTGGACGTGGCGGTTCGACTCGTCCTGGGGCAAAACGATCACTGGATCCCGCGATCTCGCGTTGAGCGGGTGATCCTTGCGCGTTTGCCTCGGGCCAAAGTTGAGATATGGCCAGGCGGGCACCTGTTGCATGAAGAGCATCCGTTACGCGCGGCCGCGCTCCTTGAAACCCTTGCCAATGCCGAAAACGCAACGTCGTGCCAACCGGAATCTGAGAAAGGCTGAAAATGAATGCCCTGGCTGTCGTGCTTGAAGCACCGGAACAATTGACGCTGCGCCGTGTCGAGCTGACCCCGCCAGGCGATGACGACGTCGTCGTTGACATCGCCTTTAGTGGCATTAGCACGGGAACGGAGCGTCTTCTTTACAATGGACGGATGCCGAAATTCCCGGGCATGGGCTACCCCTTGGTGCCGGGCTACGAATCGGTTGGACGTGTCAGTTCAGCCGGCAGCACATCGGGACGAAGTGTCGGGCAATGGGTCTTTGTTCCCGGAGCCCGCTGTTTCGGTGATCTCAGGGGACTGTTTGGCGGGGCTGCCTCGCGCCTGGTCGTCCCCGGGGCCAAGGCGACGCCCGTTGCTGAGCACCTGGGCGAGAGCAGTGCGCTATTCGCACTTGCCGCAACGGCCCATCACGCGATTGCGCTAGAAGGAGTCAGACCGCCGGACTTGATTGTCGGACACGGGGTGCTGGGTCGCTTTCTTGCCCGCATCACGATCGCGCTCGGTCATGCCGCACCGGTCGTCTGGGAAAAGAATCCCGGCCGCCAGAGCGGCGCAGAGGGCTATTCTGTGCTTGACCCCGAGCTCGACTCGCGCCGTGACTACAAGTCGATTTACGATGTCAGCGGCGATTCCGCCATCCTCGATTCACTCATCGCGCGTCTTGCGCCAGGCGGAGAGATTGTGCTCGCCGGCTTCTATACCGAGATGCTGTCATTTGCCTTTGCGCCCGCGTTCATGCGCGAAGTCAGGATTCTTGTCGCCGCCGAATGGCGCGATTCCGACCTTGCCGCCGTGATCGATCTGGTCGCCTGCGGTCGTCTTTCGATGGCCCACTTGATCACGCACCGCGAGGCGGCTGCAAATGCCAAGGAGGCGTATGCCCGTGCCTTTGGTGACATCTCCTGCCTGAAGATGGTTCTGGACTGGTCGGCTATCGCCTGAGTTCGATCGCCGACGGTTCGGTCGCGGGCATCGACGCTGATGCGAGGAATACCGGCCTTGCCCGTGTTGCCCAACTCCAGACCCGCGATGGGTTCCAGGGCACCACCATCAGCAGGTGTTCGAGGATCGCAAGGCTTAGCATGGTGCAGATGAAATTGAGTCGCATCGAATCGACAGTGGATGCGCCTCTGGCTATGACTTCGCTCCAGCCGATGACTGCAGCGCCAAGCGAAAGCGCGATCGAGACGGGAAAAAGCGGGTTCACGGGTTTCTTGCTGAAAAACGTCTCTAGATGGCGCAAATGATCAGGCAGCAGATCTTCGCTCCGATTGCGCACGCCAAGAAACAGATTCAGCTTGGCGCTCAAGCGCATGATCCAGAGCACGACGAAGGTCCAAAGGGCAGACTGGTTGGGACTATGCCAGGTGAGCGCGAAGAGGGCTGCGAGTGTGGCGAAGAGGGCGAGCTCGTGATAGATGATGCTTTGCGTCGCGCGCACAAATCGTGTCCCGCCAACCGCGCCGGCAGGGCACGCCTCGTGTGACGTCCCGGTAATGAAGCCCATCAGGAAAGCCATTTCCTGCCAGCCCCAGATGGCGATGCTGCAGGTGAATCCTGCATACGCGCCGAAAGCGCTGACGTCCTCGCGCGTGGCCGATATGATCCATAGCGCAGCCGCGAAGAAAAAACTCGCAACCAATAGCATCAGTCCATGTCTGGCTTTTGGGCGGCGCACGAGGAACAGGATGGCTCCCGTGCAAAACCACCACGCGAAGAGCGTATAGAGCGCCGGTATTGCGAAGCCAAGCATGAGATCTACCAGCTGGGCGAGAGGCGGACGTCACGCGGCATCTCGTTGGCAATCGTGGGCAGGCAATAGAGCCTGAAGAAAACCGTTGCCGCACGCGCCGCAAGCAGGGCACGCCTTGCCTGGTTCAGAAGTCCACCGCTGAGCTTGGCGCTCTCCATTTTTTCCGCGATTTGGCGCAGTTTTTCGAGTCCTTTTGCGAACCGCGGGTCATCGATATTGATTTGCAGGGGGAAGACCTGGCGCGAGATTTCGCTGGTGATCCGAAATACCCGGAAGTCGTAATCGGTCGCGTCAAAGCCCAACGCCCGGTTCAACTCCGGTCGAGCGTGATCACGAACATACATCGTGGCAAAAACGGCGAGAATGAAAAAGCGGATCCAGAGCTTGTTGATGCCCTTGAGCTGCTTCGGATTGGCCCGCATCAGGAGCGCAAACGCTTCGCCGTGCCGAAATTCATCGTTGCACCAGGCTTCAAACCACTTGAAAATCGGATGAAAGCGCAGTTCGGGATGGCGCTCGACCTGCCTGAAAATCGTGATGTAGCGCGCGTAACCGATCTTCTCCGAGAGATAGGTCGCATAGAAAATGAATTTGGGACGAAAGTAGGTGTATTTTTTTTCTCGCTTCAGAAATCCCAGATCGACGCCGATGCCGAAGTCCTTTAGCCACTGGTTGATAAAGCCGGCGTGCCTTGCCTCGTCCCGGCTCATGTAGCCGAAGAGTTCGCGCACGTCCGGATTCTTGGCGTGTTTCTTGATGTCGGCGTAGAGGACACAGCCGGAAAATTCCGCGGTGACCGAACTGATCAGAAAATCGACGAATTCCCGATGCAGCGATGCCGGAAGATTGGAAAAATCCTTGCTGTAGGCTTCCGTGCGCTGGAAATGTTCGGCATTCACATCGCGCCTGAATTCGTCCATCAGACTGTCCCATTGCGGGCGCACGGCCGCCACGTCAAGGCGGTCCATGGCAGCAAAATCCGTCGTGTAAAAGCGCGGCGCAAGCAGGGTGTTTTCCTGCGCTAGACGGGTCGCGTCCTGCGACGTTTCGGGGGCAGTTTGTTCACTCATGGAGTTCTCCAGATGGAATGGCGAGCGCCGTGGCGATGGGGCCCGTGGCACTGGCAACGCCTGCCCCTCGTGGCGGTGCGACGAGTTGCGCGAACACCGCCTCGTTGGTCGGGCCAAAGGATTCGAGATCAACGCGCCTTTGGGTCGCTGGATCAATCAGGGTCAGCCGGCCATCGTCATGCGCGACCAGGTGAAAGGGCTCCTCTGCGCCCAGGCCTTGGCGATGCCGTTCGCGCGCCAGTCCGCGCAGCGTGCCGCGCAAGAAACCGTTGGTACCGGGCGCAACCGACTCGACGCGCTGCAGCGTCACGGCGTCATTGACCCATATGCTGCCGTCAGGCTGGTCTGTAAAGCGCAGATAGCGTTCGGCGACGACCGGGCTGTCTGGCCGATGACTGCTGCCAATGCCCGTCAGTCGCGTGGTGGCGGCGCCAATCAGCACGATCGAAAGCAGGACAGCGGCGCCGACAAGCGGTGCACGCGGGAAGGGCGTATGTCCGAAATCGCTCACAGGGCGGCCTCGTGAAAGGTGGAGAATGCGTGGCCCGGCTCAAAGCTTGCGGCGGCTTTGCGCTCGTCTTTTGGCGCGTGCTGCTGCGTGGCCGAGACGGCGCCCACGGCGGCAGCCAATGTCTGCCCCACCGCGGCCACATCTGCGACGGCTCTGAACATCGGCTCCGGCTGGCGCAGGCGCCAGGGTCTTGCATGCGGCCACAAGTGCAAGTAAGCAATCTTGTTGCGCGCAGGCAGGCGTAACGAAATATCCCCGCTGCCGTCCTTGGCGGCTTTCAGATCAATAGCGTCAAGCGCCTCAAAAGGCAGGTTCAAGGTGAGATCGAGAACAACTCCGATGCGCATCACGACGCGCCGTGTCGTAATCGTGTAGACCGTCGTGCGCGCGGTGAGCCAGGCCATGGCAAAGACCATGGCCAGCGCGAGGAGAAAGAGCGGTGCGAGCCAGATCACGGCAAGACTCGTGGCCAGAGCGGATTGCGTCTGCTCCCATACGCTTGCACCACGCAGCGCGAGGAGCACACCGAAATACGCGAGAAGGGCGTGCGCATGAAATGCCGTGCGCAGCAAGGGCTTCAGGCTGGGTGCACCCTGCCAGAGGATTTCCTCACCCGGGGGAAGGGGTTCCGGCAGGCCCTGGATCGGCTCATCGGCCTTTTTCACGATACGGCTCACGGGGCGGCTCACAGCAGTGGCCCAAGACGTGATTCGGTCGCGTACAGGTGACCGCCACCGAAGTACCCCATGATCTGATCTTCTTCCCGTAGCGTGATCGAGTCAGGATTCTTGAGCGCTGGCACGAATGCGAACTGCTCGGCACGAATGGCCTTGACCTTGATGCGCCTGCGGCCGCCATCGATGCGGGTGAAATTGATCGGCAACATGACGTTGCGCGCGCCGCTGGCTGTCGCCAGTTCGACTTCCAGGTAGCGGATCACGCTCTCCGAGCGGTCAATCCAGATGTCGCGAACGACACCGGCGGTTGCGCCTTGGATGGCATTGACCGTCATGCCGCGCGGATCGGGATCGCTTGCGGCGACGCTGAACTCTTTGGCAACCCGCATCGGAACGATGCGTGCATGGCCCTCCACGGTCAGGTCCGGCGTGTCAGCGCGGTTGGCGTATGACGCCGGGCCGACGCCGTCTTTCATCGGGTCGCCCGTGGGCTCCAAAGGAGAGCCGGGCCAGCGGCCGATCGGCACCGCCGCCAGCGGAGGCTCCGTGCGCGACGGGTCCGGTACGACCCTGACGCCGCCGTGCTGAAGCAAAAAGGTCTTGGGTCGCGGCATCGGGGGAAATCCCTGCACGATGCCTCGGCTTGGGCCTTCGCTCTCAAGCGGGTATCCCTCGCGCTTGTCCTCGCGCCTGAGATAAAACACCAGACCCGCGAAGAAAATCCAAAAAGCGTAGAGCGCGAGCTGGGCGACGTCGATATAGCTAGTGATTGCGCCGGTATGCATCAGGGTCTCCCTGTCATTGTTAGCTGGAAAGCCCGGTCGCGCCGAGCTCGTGAGGTCTGCGAAGTTTAGAAATCCGCGAAGGGCGGACGAGCCGACCAAGGCAGACAAGCGTGCCAAATAGCAGTGCAATTTCCACGTGATACACCGTGCAGTAGCCGGTTGACGGTAGCGACAAGGCCTCGCCCAAGGTCCCCGAGGAAGCAAGGCTCGAGACGATATCGCGCAGGCAGCCACCTGCCGCAATGGCAATTCCTGCGGACGTGGCCTGCGCTGCACCCCAGGCACCCAGCGCAAGTCCGGTGCGGTCGCGGGTCTCCAGATCCATCGCGGCGATCAGCGTGCCGACCGAGAAGAAGCCGCCGCCAAAGCCAATGCCTAAGGTGCCGACGCGAAACAGGTTGGTTGCATCAAGCGGTGCCGAGAAGATCACGGCAGAAAATCCCACGATGCCGACAAGTACACCGATTGCAGCGAGGCGGTAGGGATCCACGCCCTTGATCAGCATCCTTGCGGCCATCGCAAATGCGATCAGCGCGCCTCCGGCGAGAAGTGCGGTCAGCCCGGTCGTGGCGGCCACGCTTAGCCGCAGCACCTGGCCGCCATACGGCTCAAGAATGATGTCTTGCATGTTGAAGGCAGCCGTGCCTAACACCACTGCGAACATGAAACGGGTGGCTTGATGCTGTTGTTTGAAGATCTTCCAGCTCTCGCCAAAGGTCGGAGGCGCGATGGTCCGCTGCTGTGCGCGGCGTGCGTCGCGGGGCTCCTGCTTCCAAAGGGCGAACAGATTGAGCGCCATGGTCAGAAGTCCCGAGCCCTGAACCACCTGGATCAGGCGCACTTCACTAAAATTGGAGAGCAGAAGCCCGAAGGTCAGGCCACTGAACACGGCACCGATGAGGAGCATGACGTACATCAGGGCGACCACGCGCGGTCGCGCTTCGAGCGGGGCGAGATCGGTTGCCAGCGCAAGTCCTGTGGTCTGCGTGGTCTGCATGCCGGCACCGACCATCAGAAACGACAGTGCCGCTCCGGCCTGTCCGATCCAGATCGGTCCGTGGGTATCGCCGGAAAGCACGATCAGCGCAAAAGGCATGATCGCAAGGCCGCCGAACTGCAGCATGGTGCCAATCCAGATGTAAGGCACCCGGCGCCAGCCGAACGATGAACGGTATACGTCGGAGCGAAAGCCGATGACGGCGCGAAACGGCGCGACCATCAGTGGCAGCGAGACCATGGTTGCGACGAGCCATGCGGAAAGGTTGAACTCGACGATCAGAACCCGGTTCAAGGTACCGATCAGAAGCACCGTGGCCATGCCAACCGACACCTGGAACAGTGCCAAACGCAGCAAGCGACTGAGCGGCAGTTTTTCCGTGGCCGCGTCTGCAAACGGCAGAAAGCGCGGACCGATGTGCGTCCACGCGCGCGCAAGCCTCGCGTTGATGCCGTTCATTGACGGATCAACTCCATGGCCTGCGAGGTATAAAAACCGCTGGCGACACGCTCAGTGCGGGTTGGGGAAAACCCGCGCAAGTGTCCGTGCGCCAAGAGGATGCGGAGCTGCCCTTCGCCGACCGGGACAATCGAAGGCGCCCGATCCCCACGCGGAAACAGTTTTCCTACGCCGTGCATGGCACTGAGCAGGGGAGTCTTTGGTGCAAACGTGAAGAGCATGGCTGTCGAGCACCGCGGCGCGAGCTGGTTCAAGGCAGTCGCGACGTCGGCAGCGCGATAGTGAATGAGTGAATCCATGGCCACGACATAGTCGAAGTGTCCGAGCTGATCGCTTAGCATGTCGCCCGCAAGCAGGGTGATCGCGCCTGCGACGGATTCTTCTGCGAGTCGTTGGCGGGCGATGCCAATCAGGGTGGGCGACAGGTCGATGGCGACGACTCTGGCGCCACGCCTTGCTGCTTCGAGCGCAAACGCGCCGGTACCGCAACCGGCATCGAGGATACGGCAGCCGTGAAGGTCAGCAGGCAGCCAGGACAGGAGCGTTGCACGCATGCGCTCGCGCCCGGCACGGACGTTCGCACGGATGCGACTGACCTTGGCATCCGATGTCAGTCGGGCCCAGGCATCGGCTGCAGTGCGGTCGAAGTAATGCTTGATCTGACCGCGGCGTTCAAGATATGCGGCTGTCATCAGTCAAACCCCAGGAGGTCAAAGATATCGCGGTCTTTCATTGATAGCGCGCTAAGCGGCTCGGCGCCGATCCAAAGCGCCGCGGCAAGACGCATGTATTCGGCCTGCACCGCTTCAAGTTCGGGGGAGGGTTCCATTTCGAACAGGGTCGATTTCTTCAGCCGGCTGCGGCGAATGACATCGAGGTCGGGAAAGTGCGCCATGGTCTTTAGCCCGACGACGTTGTTAAAGCGATCGATCTGATCCGTGCCTGCACTGCGGTTGGCGATGACGCCACCCAGGCGCACGCGGTAGTTTTTCGATTTCGCCTGAATAGCCGCGACGATGCGATTCATCGCGAAGATCGAATCGAAGTCATTGGCGGTCACGATCAGGGCACGATCGGCGTGTTGCAAGGGCGCGGCGAAGCCGCCGCACACGACGTCGCCCAGGACATCGAAGATGACGACGTCGGTGTCGTCGAGCAGATGGTGTTCCTTCAACAGCTTGACCGTCTGGCCCACGACGTAGCCGCCACACCCTGTGCCAGCAGGCGGGCCGCCCGCTTCGACGCACATGACCCCGTTAAATCCCGGATAGACGAAATCCTCGGTGCGCAATTCTTCGGCGTGAAAATTGACTGATTCGAGGACGTCAATCACGGTGGGCACAAGCCGCTTGGTGAGCGTAAACGTGGAGTCGTGCTTGGGGTCGCAGCCAATTTGCAGGACGCGCTTGCCAAGCTTGCTGAATGCGACCGACAGATTCGACGACGTCGTGCTCTTGCCAATGCCGCCCTTGCCATAGACGGCAAAGACCTTGGCCGTGCCGATGTCGACGGTAGGGTCCAGCTGAACCTGTACGCTTCCCTCACCGTCAGTGGGGCGAAGTCTTGATTTCAGTGTGGCAAACGGAACGGCTACGGTTTCCAAAGCGCTACTCCCTGTGAGTCCTGCATGCAAGAAACAAAGAGCGGCATGCAGGCGCTTCGCTTCGAATTTTGGTAAAGGTGATTCATGCTGCCAGTTTCTCCGAGGCGTGAGCCGGTGGGAAAATGCCCTCAAGGCGGTCTTCGAGTTCGTCGCCCGCGCGCCGCAAGGCATCGAGCGTCGCGCTATCCGGGTTCCAGTATTTGCGCTTGTGGGCCTCAAGCAGCCGGTCGGCAACTTTCGCCGATGCAGTCGGGTTGAGCGCGGAGAGTCTTTCGCGCATCGCCTCGTCAAGCATGAACGTCTCGGTCAGCTGCTGATAGATCCACGGCGCCACTTGTCCAGTGGTTGCCGACCAACCCATCGTGTTGGTGACGTGCGTCTCGATCTGCCGCACGCCTTCGTAACCGTGTTCGAGCATGCCTTCATACCATTTGGGATTGAGCATGCGCGTGCGTGTCTCAAGCGCGACCTGCTCGGCGAGCGTTCGCACCTGGCCACCGGCCCCTGACGTCTGGTCGCCGATATAGACCGAGGCAGATTTGCCGCGCGCACGTTTGACGGCCTGTGAAATGCCTCCCAGCGTATCGAAATAGGTGTCGATGGTGGTAACGCCGAGTTCGACCGAATCAAGATTCTGGTAGGTCAGCTCGACGTCGGCCAGGACACTTTGCAAAAGCGCAGCGCGCGGCAGGGGGCGTCCAAGGCGTCCGTAGGCGAAGCTCTTGCGCTGGGAATAGGTTTCGGCCAGCTCGTCTTCATTGGCCCAGCGTCCGTTCTCAATCAAGTGATTGACATTGGATCCGTAGGTCCCATCGGCATTGCCAAAAACACGCAGCGCGGCCGTTTCCAGGTCGCAGGCGTGCTGTTGCTGGTAGCTCAATGCATGCTTGCGCACGAAGTTCCTGTCCAGAGGTTCATCGGCGCTTGCGGCCAAAAACGCCGCTTCGGCAAGGAGTTTGATTTGCAGCGGCATCAGGTCGCGAAAGATTCCCGACAGCGTCACGACGACGTCAACGCGTGGCCGTTGCAGTTCTTCGAGCGTGATCAAGGTTGCGCCAGCCAACCGACCATAGCTGTCAAAGCGCGGGCGCGCGCCAAAGAGGGCCAGCGCCTGGCCGATCGGGCCACCCTCGGATTTGAGGTTATCCGTGCCCCAGAGCACCAGCGCAATCGATTCTGGCAACGGATTGCCGTCTTCCATGTGACGCTTGAGCAAGCGCTCGGCCTGCTGCGCGCCGTCGAGCATCGCGTAGGTGCTGGGAATACGGAAGGGATCAAAGCCATGCAGGTTGCGTCCTGTTGGCAGGATCGAAGGCGTGCGCATCAAGTCGCCGCCTGCAGCGGGTCGGATGAAGCGTCCGTCAAGCGCTTGCAGGATTGCCGGCACTTCGTGATCCTTCGCGAGCAGCGCGTTGGTCCTTGCGAGCTCTTGCAATTTCAGAAGCATCCTCGCGGACACGTCTGGCGCATGGCGCTCGCGACTGGTCGCAAGCGCAATCTCTGGCGCGGCGCCGTCAATCAATGCGGCGATCGCTTCGCGCGACATCTCGGTACCGTCGGCCTTTGCGATGGCCTCGAGCAATTCGATGCGCTGTTCTGCGGTCGCGCTCTGGCCGACAACGTGCAGTCCGTGCGGAATGAGCGCGTATTCGACCTCGAGCAGTTTTTGGTTGAGCGAGATAATGCGTTTCTCGCATTCGTCGAGGTGCCACGAAGGCGCTGACGTCGCGAGATCGATGTCTGCAGCCTGCTCCTGGATCAGGCGCGCGAGAGACGACTGCTCCTGTGGCGGCAGATCCGACGAACGCCAGCGATCGATCGAGGCCTTCAGGCTGGAAAGGCCGCGATAGAGTCCGGCGTTGGTGATCGGAGGTGTCAGGTAGCTGATGAGCGTCGCACCGGAGCGGCGCTTGGCGATGGTCCCCTCTGACGGGTTATTCGAGGCATAGAGATAGAAGTTCGGCAAATCTGCAATCAGGCGGTCGGGCCAGCACGACGCCGACAGGCCCGCCTGCTTGCCGGGCATGAATTCAAGCGCGCCATGGGTGCCAAAGTGCAGGACCGCGTCGGCCTTGAAGTCATCGCGCAGGTAGCGGTAGAAGGCTGAGAACGCGTGCGTCGGAGCGAAGCCCTTCTGGAACAACAGCTTCATCGGGTCGCCCTCATATCCGACCGACGGCTGGACGCCGACGAAGACACTTCCGAATTGGGCGCCGAGGACGAAAATCGAAGCACCGTCGGTCTGCTGACGGCCAGGAGCCGGTCCCCATTGAGCCTCGATGTCGGCTAACCAGGGTTCGCGTCTGACATGGTCATCGGCGGGAATGCGGGCGTGCACGTTGGCATGGGCGCCGACATGAGCCGCGTTGCCTTCGACGATGGCGCGCCTGAGCTCGTCGACATTGCTTGGCAGATCGACATCGTAGCCCTGATGTTTCATGCCGGCGAGGGTGTTATAGAGCGAGGCGAACACCGAAAGCTGTGCTGCCGTCCCGGTATTGCCGGCGTTGGGCGGAAAATTGAAGATGACAATCGCGATGCGCCGTTTCGCGGCACGCGTTTTTCGTAACTGGATCACGCGCAAGACGCGCGATGAAAGCGTATCCGCGCGCTCGGCACAGGAACGCATGTCGCGGACGTGATTCGTGACGGAAAAGGTGCAGCCCCGCGAGCAGCCCGTGCAGGGCTTGCCGGCCGCATTGGATCGGCCGCCAAAGACCATCGGCGACGTGGCACCGTCGAGTTCCGGAATCGCCACCATGATGGTGTTCTCGACCGGGCTTAAGCCGCGGTCGGAGGCGCCCCATTCCTCAAGGGTCTGGAACTCGAGGGGATGGGCTGCAAAGTAGGGTACGTCAAGTGTCGCAAGCGTCGCTTCTGCGGCACTCGCGTCGTTGTAGGCAGGGCCGCCAACAAGGGAAAATCCGGTGAGGGAGACGAGCGCGTCGATCGTCGTCTTGCCATTCTTGCGGAAGTACCCGTCGATTGCCGGACGAGCGTCAAGGCCTGCAGCGAATGCCGGAATCACCCGCAGTCCTCGCTCTTCAAGCGCCGTGATGACGCCATCGTAGTGGGCCGTATTGCCGGCAAGAAGGTAGGAGCGCAGCAACAGGAGCCCGACCGTACCTTGCTTGCCTTCATTTTGCGAGGCAAGCCGCGATAGCTCGCTCGTCATGCGTGTTTCCAGGCGCGGGTGGTAGACGCCGACCTCGGGGTATTCGATCGGCGCCATCACTTTCACCGAGCCGCGCAGGATCTGGCGTGGCCCGTCTGCATAGCGGTCGATGAGCAACCGTACCATATTGACGAGATTGTCTTCCGAGCCGCCGAGCCAATACTGGAGCGTAAGGAAGTATGCGCGCACGTCTTGCGCCGAGCCCGGGATGAAACGCAAGAGCCTCGGGATACGCCGCAACATTTTCATCTGTTGTGCGCCCGCTGCCTGAGTCTTGGAGCGATTGCCGCGCAGCCGCTTTAGGAAGCTCATCGCCCCCGACGAGCTGCCGTCCATGGTAAAGCGACCGAGCCGGGTCAGCTTGACGACTTCGCCTGCCGACATCGCACATACCATCGCGTCACACTGATCGCGTCGCGACCTGAGCGCGGCAAGCACGGGCTGGAAATGGTCTTCCATGAAAAGCATCGTGACGACGACGATGTCGGCGCGCGCAATGTCTTCCTTGCAGCGCTCGAGCGCCTCTCCATCCTGGCCCCATTCCGATGCGGCATGCATGCTCAGTTGCAGCCCGTCGAAGTCCCGTCGCAAAATGCTCTGCGCTCGTTCGCAGGCACTCGCCAGATGCGGGTCCATGGTCACGATGACCACCCGCACCTGGGCTTGGCTAGCGGCTGAAATGGGCCTTGGCATCGTAAAGTGTCTCCACTGTGATCGTTGCTACGCCGCGCTCTGTTGCGTAGTTCTCGGTATTGCGACGCGCTTTGCCGCGCACAAAGAAAGGGATCTTGCGTAGCTCACGCTCTGCTTCGCTGTCCCAGGTCGTTGCCTGGACCAGCGCGTCAACCAGCGCGACCGGACGGGATGCGGCGATCGACACGGCCGCCACCGGTATCTCGGGCGCAACGGGCTTGCCCGTGCGCGTCTCGGACGCTGGCAGGTAGCCAAGATGGGACGGCGATTCGTCGTGGAATTCCGGGTCTTCGCGAAACATCGTGATGAGGTGCTCTTCAAGGCCCATCATCAGCGGATGAACCCACGTGTCGAAGATCACGTTGGCGCCTTCGAAACCCATCTGCGGTGCATAGCGAGCCGGAAAATCCTGGACGTGAATCGGCGATGAAATCACCGCGCAGGGAATGCCAAGGCGCTTGGCGATGTGGCGTTCCATCTGTGTGCCAAGCACAAGCTCAGGTTGCAGTGATTCGATTTGAGCCTCGACTTCGAGGTAGTCATCGGTAATCAGCGCCTCGAGCCCATGGCCCGTCGCCGCAGCGCGGACATCGCGCGCAAATTCCCGGCTATAGGTGCCAAGCCCGACCACTTCAAAGCCAAGCTCATCCCTTGCGATGCGCGCAGCCGCGATCGCGTGCGTTGCGTCGCCGAAGATGAATACCCGTTTGCCGGTCAGATAGGTGGAGTCAACCGAGCGCGAATACCAGCGCGCGCGCGACGCCGGCCCGCTTAGCACATGTGTGGCATCAACGCCCGCAATGGCGGCAACTTCGCCGATGAAATCCTTCGTGGCATTCACGCCGATCGGTACCGTTCTGACGGTGGGCTGTGAGAACGTTTTCTCAAGCCATTGGGCGGCAACACCCGCGATTTCGGGATACAGGACGATATTGAAATCGGCCTCACCAAGGCGCGCGATATCCGCCGGGCTTGCGCCCAGCGGCGCGACCACGTGGACGTCAATGCCGAGCAAGGCAAGCAGGCTGGAAATCTCGGCGACGTCGTCCCTGTGGCGAAAGCCAAGAGCGCTTGGGCCAAGGAGATTGCAGCGCGGTCGCTGGCTGGCGTTGCGGGCGCCTTGCTCGCCGGTGGCCTGGCTCGCTTGCTTCGTCGATGCCTGGCCAGCGAGGGCACGCACGACGCGGTAGAAGGTCTCGGCGGCGCCCCAGTTTTCTTTCTTCTGGTAGGCCGGCAATTCAAGAGGAACGACTGGAATCGGCAGATTCAGTGCTCTGGCAAGGCCTGCGGGATCGTCCTGGATAAGCTCGGCCGTGCACGACGAGCCGACAAGCATGGCAGCGGGCCGAAAGCGCTCGTAAGCTTCAGAGACGGCATTCTTGAAGAGCTCGGCAGTGTCCCCGCCAAGATCGCGTGCCTGAAACGTCGTATACGTCACCGGAGGCCTGCGGCTATTGCGCTCGATCATCGTGAACAGCAGGTCAGCGTAGGTATCGCCCTGTGGCGCGTGCAAGACGTAGTGCACGTTTTCCATGGCGGTGGCAATGCGCATTGCGCCAACGTGCGGCGGGCCTTCGTAAGTCCAGACGGTAAGTTGCATGGTCAGGCCGCCAGTTTCAAACGGCGTTGCAGCGGCCGTGAAAATAAACCGGCAAGGTCGCCCGCCTGCTCGAATCCCTGAATCGGCGTGAAGACCAGTTCGATCGACCATTTGGTCGTCATGCCCAAGGCTTCGAGGGGATTCGCAAGCCCAAGACCGCACACCACCAGGTCCGGCTTGGCCACGCGGCATCGATCGAGCTGGTTGTCGACGTGCTGGCCCTCGACGATGCGGATATCTGGCGCAAGCATCTCGAGTTCTTCCGCAAGATGCTTTCGGTGCAGGAAAGGAATGCCGATTTCCACAGGTCGCATGCCGAGTTCGCGCGAGAGAAAGCGGGCCAGCGGAATTTCAAGCTGCGAGTCGGGAAAGAAAAACACCGTTTTGCCGGCGAGCCGCTCGCGGTGCGGTGCGAGGGAGAGCTGCACGCGTGCAATCTTTGCTGCAAGCACCTTTTGAACGTGCTCCGAATCGATTCCAAACGCGTCGCAGGCAGCCTTGAACCAGAGCGATGTGCCCTCTGCGCCAAGGGGAAAGGGGGCTGCGATGCGCACTGCGCCGCGCTCCTCGAGCGCGCGCGCTGCATCGGCCAGAAACGGCTGCGCGAGCAGATAGCGCGTGTTGGGGCCGATGCTTGCGAGATCCGTCGATGTCCGCGGCGGGAAAAAACGGACCTTGTCGATGCCCAACTCGGCAAAAAGACGCTGGAACTGGTCTTCGACCACGTCGGCCAGGGTGCCAACGATCAGAAGTGAAGGTGCTTCGTTTGCGGGAGCGCCGGCGAGCAGAGGTGCCATCGAGGCAAGACAAGCGTCTTCGCCTTGCGTAAAGGTGGTCTCGATGCCACTGCCCGAATAGTTCAGAACGCGCACCGATGGCAGGAATTTCCGCGACAGGCGGGCTGCGGCCCGCGACAAGTCGAGCTTGATCACTTCCGATGGACAGGAACCGACGAGAAACAGCAGTCGAATGTCGCTGCGTCTTTGGAGAAGGCGCTCAACGATCCGATCAAGCTCATCATTGACATCGGCAAGTCCGGCAAGATCACGTTCGTCAATGATCGCCGTGGCAAAGCGCGGTTCGGCAAAAATCATGACACCGGCGGCCGATTGCATCAGGTGGGCGCAGGTGCGCGAGCCGACGATAAGGAAGAATGCGTCGTGGATCTTGCGGTGAAGCCAGATGATTCCGGTGAGTCCGCAAAAGACTTCGCGCTGGCCCCTCTCCTGGATGACCGGAATAGAGAAGTCCTTGCTCGCAATCCCGCTGGGCACGACGTTGTTCACGATGCAGCCTTTGAAATCTGGTGAAAACCGGAAGCAGCCACGGTCTGCTGCAGGCGCGCCGCGCGCAGTTTCAGCAGGAATTGCGTGGCGTTGACGAAGTAGGTCGCGTACGCGGCAAGGGCGAGGTACATGAGCGGCCGCGCGTGCAAGGTGCCGGTGACGAGTGCGACGAGATAGGCGGTGTGCAGCGCGATCACCACCATGCTGACCATGTCTTCCCAATAGAAGGACGGGGCGAAGAGATACTGGCCAAACACCTGCTTTTCCCAGATCGCGCCCGTCACCATGATGGTGTAGAGCAAGAGGGTCTTGACGATGATCGACGCGGTGGCGAGATCCTCGCCACGGCCGCTGGCCAGAAATCGCAGGACAAGGGTGACGCTGATGAGAAAGGCTAAGAATTGCACCGGTGCGAGAACACCCTGCACGACGGTCCACGGGGAGGCGTCGCGGCGGCGGCGTTCGTCCGGGGTGTAGAGCGAAAACATTCTGGATTGGCCGGACCTAACCTGGCGCATCGTGTTTTTTGCCTTGAGCGTCGATGGATCAAAATTTAGACCTGGAAAGCAACTATGTCAAGCAGACTAGACAGAAACAATGTAACGATAACTTGACAAGCGGCCGGGATTCGACAAATCTTCTAGAAACACTTTGACGAACCGTTGGGACGATGCAACCATGAGCAAAAAAAATCGGGCGCAATCACTCGCGTCGGTTTTTGGTCCAGATCAAGAGAAAATCCAGCCACCAATCGCGACGACGAGATCGCGGCAGAGCGGGAGACAGAGGGCATGCAACATGATTTCTTCGGAGGAGGGACCGATGGAAGGTTTGACGCAGGATGGCCTGGTCTATTGCGGGTTACCACGGGGGAGCGCAAGCAACACAAATTGGGACGAGTTGGGTGAGGGGCAGGTGATCGAGTTTCCCGGCAAACAGCTTTTGGGATACGCGCAAACCATCTCCAGCGACGCGCGCAAACTTTCGCTTGCGCAAACGATCGAAGCGGAAATCATTCCGCGACTGATGCTGCTGCACGGCGCTCGGCCGGGGCTCGAGCGCGCTCTTGAAGAAAAGCGCGCATCACACGACATGGAAGAGGCGGTCGATTTTTGCGACCTCATGCTTCGTGAATCAGTGAGGGCCGGATTGATGTTCGTCGATGGCCTGCTTGACCAGGGTTATGCACTCGAGGTGCTGTATCTCGATCTTTTCGCGCCGGCAGCCCGGCGCCTTGGTGCGATGTGGGAAGCCGACCTGTGCAACTTCGCCGATGTGACAATTGGCCTTGGGCGCTTGCAGCAAGTCATGCATTCTTACAGCGATGCGTTTCGCGGTGATCTCGACGGCTACCGGTCGGACCGGCGTGCCTTATTGATTGCGGCGCCTGGCGAGCAGCATACGTTAGGGGTTTTCATGGTTTCCGAGTTTTTTCGCAAGGCAGGATGGGAGGTGTGGGGTGAGCCGCCGACCAATCGCAAGGCAATTTCGGAGATTGCAGCCGCGGAATGGTTTGATGTGATAGGGATCTCTGTCGGTTCGGCATCGCGGCTGCCCGAGGTGACGACCGCCATTGATGAAATTTGTAAGGTGTCTTTGAATCGCGACGTGCGGGTGCTGGTTGGCGGCCCGATGTTCGTCGCGGCACCGGAGCTCGTTCTTCAGGTCGGCGCGCATGCGATGGCCATTGATGCGAGGGAAGCCGTCTTGACAGCTGAAGCCCTGATTGCAGAGCGGGTGTCGTCGAGGTGATTTTATGGGGTTGAAGGCTTGAGCAGGCTCCCGCGAAACTTGGCGCTAAAGCGCACAGGTGACGGAGAACTTTCCGACGTGAAGTCTTTCCAGACGCCAAGGAATCTGCTTGCCGGCATCGATGCAGATGCAACGGCAAGCTTGATCGCAGCGGCTTCCGACATTGCGCTCATCATCGACGATGAAGGCACCGTGTGCGACGTTGCGGTGGGGAGCGAAGAACTCTCCGCGGAAGGCTATCGCAAATGGATTGGCCAGCTGTGGATCGATACCGTCACTCCGGAAAGCCGCGACAAGGTCGAGGCTTTGCTCGAGGACGCAAGCTCGAAGGCTGGACACAAGTGGCGTCACGTCAATCATCCTTCGGCTGGCGGCGCGGATATTCCGATTCTTTACTCTGCGGTCCAGGCGGGTCCGCGCGGGCCCCTCGTTGCGTTCGGCCGCGACCTGCGGGCAATCGGCGTGCTGCAGCAACGGCTGGTCGAAGCGCAGCAATCGATGGAGCGCGACTACTGGCGGCTGCGCAATGTCGAGACGCGGTATCGATTGATGTTCCAGATGGCCTCCGAGGCCGTTTTGATCCTCGATGCTGCGACCCAGAAAGTGATCGAGGCCAATCCCGCGGCGGCCCAGTTGCTTGGCGAGTCTGCGAAGCGCATCGTCGGCCGCCAATTTCCTGAAGGCTTCGATGCCGAGAGCACCGAGGCGATCACGGCCTTGCTTGCAAACGCCCGCGTTGCGGCGCGACGTGAGGATGTTCGGGCTCGACTCGAAGGTTTTCCGGAACGCGAGTTCCAGGTATCGGCATCGCTGGTGCGGCAAGAAGGCGCCTCGCTGCTGCTCGTGCGACTGTCACTGCTTAACGGCGCGGACTCAACGCAGATCCCGCGGGCGAAATCACTGCTTTTGAAGGCCGTGGAAAATGCGCCGGATGGCTTTGTCGTGACCGATGCCGAGGGACGGATCCTGATTGCCAACCGCGCCTTTGCCGATCTTGCACAGCTGGCGTCAGAGACGCTTGCCCAGGGGGAAATGCTCGATCGCTGGCTTGGCCGCCTCGGCGTGGACATGAGTGTGCTCATCACCAACCTCAAGCAGCATGGCGCCGTGAGACTGTACGCGACGACGATGCGGCCTGAAGACGGTGCACCGCTTGATGTCGAAGTCTCGGCTGTGTCCGTGCCTCATGGCGAGCAACCCTGCCTTGGCTTTACCATTCGCCATATCGAGCAGCGCCTGCGCGCGGTCGATTCTCGCGCCGTGCCCGCCCAGGCGCGCTCTGTTGAGCAGCTCACCGAACTCGTCGGGCGGGTCTCGCTTAAGGACCTGGTTCGTGAATCCACGGACTTGATCGAGAAGCTGTGCATCGAAGCGGCGCTGGAGTTGACCCGGGACAACCGTGCATCGGCCGCTGAAATGCTGGGGCTTTCCCGCCAAAGCCTGTATGTCAAGTTGCGGCGCTACGGCCTTGGCGATCTTGCGAGCGAAACCGACGAGTGACGCGCTGGTTCAAGCGGGCTAAAAGTGTAATATTATCTTGACACATTAGGGTGTCAAAGATACTGTTTGAGCATGGCGAGCCCTCGTATTTCAGCCGTTGCTGAGCTGTTCAAGCCGATCACCTGGTTTCCCCCCATGTGGGCGTTTGCGTGTGGCGTTGTTGCGTCGGGAATGTCCGCGCAAGGACGCTGGCTCGTGGTTGCGCTTGGCGTGTTGCTTGCCGGCCCTTTGGTCTGCGCCACAAGTCAGGCCGCAAACGACTGGTACGACCGCGAAGTGGACGCGATCAATGAGCCCGAAAGGCCGATTCCCTCGGGCCGCATCCCGGGCCGGTGGGGTCTCTACATCGCGATCGTATGGACGATGGTGTCGCTCGGGGTCGCGGCATGTCTGGGTACCTGGGTGTTATGTGCCGCTGCAGTCGGGTTGTTCTTGGCCTGGATCTATAGCGCACCACCGCTGAGGCTCAAGCGAAACGGCTGGTGGGGCAATAGCGCCTGCGCGCTCTGTTACGAGGGGCTCGCATGGGTTACCGGGACGGCGGTGATGCTCGGAGGTGCCATGCCGCACTGGCATTCGCTGGTCCTCGCGCTGCTCTACAGTGCCGGCGCCCACGGCATCATGACGCTGAACGATTTCAAGTCGGTCGAGGGTGATCGTCGCATGGGAATCGACTCGCTGCCCGTGCTGCTTGGCGTTGAGCGTGCAGGATTCTTCGCGTGCGTGTCGATGGCCGTGCCGCAGGTCATCGTGATCATGTGTCTTCTCGCCTGGGGGCGCCCCTATCATGCGATTGCGGTCGTGTGCCTGCTCGCCGCACAGCTCGTCTTGATGGGACGGCTGGTCGAGCGACCGCGTGAACTTGCTCCCTGGTACAACGGCACAGGGATCACGCTTTATGTCGCCGGTATGCTGGTCAGTGCTTTCGCGCTGCATGGCCTCGCAGCCACGGGTGCAGCGTGAGCCATTCCAGTCCTTCGCTCTCGTGGTTCGGAATTCTGCGCTTTGGATTGGTTCAGGCTGCCCTTGGATCGATCGTCGTTCTGGCGACCTCGGTCATGAATCGCGTGATGGTCGTGGAACTTGCCTTGCCTGCCGTGCTGCCTGCCGCGCTGGTCGGGTTCCACTACGCGATCCAGTTGGTGCGACCAAGACTCGGACATGGTTCTGATCGCGGTCGACGTCCGACGCGATGGATCATCGGCGGCGTTGCGCTTTTGGCGGCAGGCGCAATCGGGGCGGCGTTTGCGATTTCTCTCATGACGCGCAGCACCGTCGAAGGCCTGTCCCTCGTTGTCGTGTCTTTCGCCATGATCGGAATTGGCGTCGGTGCTGCGGGAACGAGCCTGCTGGCATCGCTTGCCAAGCGCTGCGCGCCGCAGCGGCGGCCGGTGGCTGCGACCGTCGTGTGGCTGATGATGATTGCTGGATTTGTCCTGACCACTGTCGTTGCCGGGCGAGCGCTCGAGCCTTTTTCGCCTGGCCGTTTGATCGAGGTGACAAGCGTCGTTGCGAGCGTCGCCCTCTTGGTTAGCGTGGCCGCGATGTGGCGCATCGAGGACGGCGTCGCGCCGCGTGCAGTGCCGCCCGTGGCTGCCGTCGCCGTGACTGCACCGCCATTTCGCGCCGTGTTCGCTGAAGTCTGGCAAGAACCAAAGGCTCGAGCACTGACTATTTTCATCTTTCTGTCGATGCTCGCCTACAGCTCTGAGGAATTGATCCTCGATCCCTTCGCCGGAAAGGTCTTCGGATTTACTCCCGGGCAATCAACCCAGCTCTCGGCCGCACTTCACGGGGGCGTCTTCCTCGGCATGCTGGCCGTCGCTGTTGTCGCCAGCGTGCCGCGGCTCGCGCGGGTCATTCCAATGCATCGCTTCATGCTGGCGGGCTGCCTCATGTCAGCGCTGGCCCTGCTCATGCTGGCTGGCACGGGCATGTGGCCATCGCCGCATGTGCTCAAGCAAATCGTCATGGCGCTTGGCATTGCCAACGGTGTCTTTGCGGTCTCTGCGATCGCCTCGATGATGACGCTTGCAGGTGTTGGCGGTGCATCGCGTGAAGGTGTGCGAATCGGCCTTTGGGGCGCAGCGCAAGGCGTTGCCTTCGGTTGTGGCGGCCTGTTTGCGGCGGCAAGCAGTGACCTCGCGCGCGCACTGATTGGCGCCGCGGGCCCAGCCTATGCGCTTGTGTTCATGCTCGAGGCGGTGCTTTTTGTCGTTGCCGCGATGGTGTCGGCCAGAATTTATCAGGGCGCCGATGACAGGCGCCTTTCGGGGTTCAAGAACTTACCGCAATGGAGTCCGATGTGACCACCGAGGCGACCTTTGACGTTGTGATTGTGGGCGGAGGGCCGGCCGGCTCGACGGCTGCCGATGACCTTGCACGACGGGGCTATAGCGTTCTCCTGCTTGATCGCCGGGGACGCATCAAGCCCTGCGGTGGCGCGATTCCACCGCGCGCCATTCAGGATTTCGCGATCCCCGATCACCTCCTGGTCGCGCGCATCCGCTCGGCGCGCATGGTTGCGCCAAGCCATGCCAAGGTCGATATCCCGATTGAGGGAGGATTCGTCGGCATGGTCGATCGCGAGATCTTTGATGAATGGCTCAGAAAACGCGCCGAGGAATCCGGTGCGAAGCGCGAGGACGCTGTCTTTGAGCATCTCGATCGCGACCCTGATGGCGTGTGCGTTGTCCATTACCTCAGGCTCGATGGCGAAGGTAAGTCGCATCCCGAGTCGGTTCGCACACGCGCCGTCATCGGTGCTGATGGAGCACGCTCGAAAGTCGCAAAGCAAGCCGTGCCAGGTGCTGAAGATGCGCGCTACGTTTTTGCCTATCACGAAATACTTTCCGCCCCCGGCCGCGAAAACGGCGAGTACGACGCGAGCCGCTGCGACGTGGTCTATCGCGGTGAATTTTCGCCAGACTTTTACAGCTGGGTGTTTCCCCACGGTGATACCGTGAGTGTCGGCAGCGGCAGCGCCGACCGCGGTTTCTCGTTGCGCCAGGCGGTGACCGGCCTTAGGCAGGTGTCAGGACTCGAGAAGGCCAAACGACTGCGCAGCGAAGGCGCACCGATACCCCTGAAGCCCCTGCGACGCTGGGACAACGGACGCGATCTCGTGCTCGCCGGCGATGCCGCTGGCGTGGTCGCTCCCGCCTCGGGTGAAGGCATCTACTATGCGATGCACGGCGGACGCCTCGCAGCTGATGCCGTCGACCTGTTTTTGCGCAGTGGCGATTGCAAGGCCCTGGCAACGGCCAGGAAACGCTTCATGCGCGTGCATGGAAAGGTTTTCTGGATCCTGGGTGTCATGCAGTGGTTCTGGTACCGCAGCGACAAGCGGCGCGAGCGCTTCGTGTCGATCTGCCGCGACAAGGATGTACAGCAGTTGACGTTTGACGCCTACATGAACAAGGAACTGGTGCGCGCGCGGCCTGCGGCCCACGTCCGCATCTTCTTCAAGGACCTTGCCCACCTTGCCGGATTGCTCAGGCCATGAGCCATGAACGCGGCCGCATGGTAAAGCCGGTATTTGCCGCGTTTGCAGCCGCCTTGGTGGTCGCCTCGCTGGGTGCGGCCGCGACCCAGTTGGGCCCCTGGTATTACGCGCTGCACAAGCCGAGCTGGCAGCCTCCTGATTGGCTCTTCGGGCCCGCCTGGACCCTGATTTTCGGACTCGCTGCGGCCGCCGGTGTCTCCGCCTGGCGCCACGCAGGAACGCGTCGCGCCCGCGTCAAGATCATTGCCGCGTTCGCCATCAACATGGGACTCAATACCCTATGGAGCTTGCTTTTTTTCCGTCTTCACCGTCCCGACTGGGCGCTCTTTGAAGTCGGGTTTCTGTGGGCGTCGATCCTGGTCCTGATGGGCGTTTTGTGGAGCTTCTCTCATCTCGCGTCGTACTTGCTGCTGCCCTACCTGCTCTGGGTGAGTTTCGCATCTGTTCTGAATCTTGCGATCGTTCGTCTGAACGCTCCTTTCTCCTGATCTGGCGATACATGAACGAATACGCGCAATACTTGTACGCGATCGACCTGGTCATCGCTCTGACGTGTGGCGAGGGCGTGGTCCTTGCGCTCTTTCATCGGCTGACCGGGCGCGGCATCAAGCCGAGCGAGTTCTTGCCCAACCTTTTTGCCGGCCTTGGGCTGATGCTTGCCCTGCGTCGGGTCCTCTCGGGCGGATCCTGGTCGGTCGCGGCGCTCTATCTTCTCATCGCGCTCATCGCTCACCTTGTTGACCTCGGGCTGCGCTGGAGCCGGGCCGGCGACCGATCTGCCCTTGCGCGCATCGATGCGAACCATCAATTATCACAATTCTAGGGGAGACCTATGGGAATTCCATTTCCATTTTCAGCGATCGTCGGGCAGGTTGAACTCAAACTTGCATTGACGCTTGTAGCCGTCGATCCGAGCATCGGCGGCGTCCTGATTCTGGGTGACCGAGGCACCGGCAAGTCGACCGCGGTGCGCGCTCTGGCGGCGCTCTTGCCCCCCATGCGTGTCGTGCTGGACTGCAAATATGGCTGTGATCCGGCAAACGAGCAGGCACTTTGCAGTGACTGCCTGACCAAGCGCTCGGCGGGTGCGGCACTGCGCGGGCGCGTCATGCCCGTTCCGGTTGTCGACATGCCGTTGGGCGCGACAGAGGATCGTGTCGTCGGTGCGCTTGACATCGAACGTGCGCTGACCAACGGCGAGAAGGCATTCGAGCCTGGGCTTCTCGCACGCGCGAACCGGGGCTTTCTTTATATCGACGAGGTCAATCTGCTTGAGGACCATCTTGTCGATCTGCTCATTGATGTTGCGGCCTCGGGCGAGAATCTGGTCGAAAGGGAAGGGCTTAGCGTGCGCCATCCGGCCCGATTTGTCCTGGTTGGCAGTGGCAATCCGGAAGAAGGTCAGCTGCGCCCGCAACTGCTCGACCGTTTCGGCCTGTCACTTGAAATTCGCACGCCTGATGATCTGGCAAGCCGGGTCGAGGTGATCAAGCGCCGCGACCAATTTGAGCGCGATCCAAGCGGCTTTACCACCCGCTGGAAATCCGAGGAGGATCGGCTGCGCAAACGCATCATCGCAGCCCGAAGGCGTCTCGATCAGGTGGTCGTGCCTGATGCCGTTGTGGAGTTGGCCGCGCGACTTTGCATGCGTCTTGGCACCGACGGCCTGCGCGGCGAACTCACCCTGATCCGGGCCGCTCGTGCGCTTGCCACCCTGAACGGCCGCCTGCTCACCACCGCCGATGACTTGCGGCGTGTTGCACCCTCGGCGTTGTGCCACCGCCTGCGTCGCAGCCCCCTTGATGATGCTGGCTCGTCAACCCGGGTCGATCGCGCGCTCGAAGAGGTCTTTGTTTCGTGAAAGGTGCGGGGCAAGACCTCTGGAATGACGCGCTCAGGGCAGCGGCACTGTTTGCAGTCTGCCCGGCTGCAGTCGGCGGCGTGGTGGTGCGCGGCGCAGCGGGTCCCGCGCGCGATCGGTGGGTCAAGGAAACGCGCGCGCTTTTCGAGCCGTCCACGGCATTTTGCAGGATGCCCTTGCATACCGACGACAGTCGGCTTCTGGGCGGACTCGACCTCGCCGCGACATTGCGCCGTGGATGTCGCGTCGTCGAGCGCGGACTTCTCGCTTCTGCCGACGGCGGCGTGCTGATGGTCAGCATGGCCGAGCGCATCGAAGCCAATCGCGTCGGCCGTATCTGCCAGGTCATGGATCGCGGTCAAGTGGTGCTCGAACGCGACGGCATCGGGCAGTCGATGCCGGCCCGATTTGGCGTGATTGCGTTTGATGAAGGCCAGGATGCAGATGAGCGGGCACCTGCAGCTTTTTCGGATCGTCTTGCCTTCCAGATCGACCTTACCGGGATTGCTCTGTCGGACTTGAGCGCCGCTGCGTTAAGCGCTGCGGATATCGCATCCGCGCGCGCGCGCTTTGCCCGGGTCGAAATTCCCGAATCGATTCGTCAGGCGCTTTGCGCGACCGCGTTGGCGCTGGGTGTATGGCCCCTGCGGGCCTCATGGCTTGCGTGTCAGGTGGCTCGCGCCTGCGCCGCGCTCGATGGGCGTGATGAGGTCGCGGAGTCGGATGCGGCGCTGGCGGGACGGCTTGTCCTCGCGCATCGCGCCACGTGTCTTCCTGAATCGGCGGCCGAAGACGAGCAGCCGCTCGATAACAGCGACGCGGAATCGGAATTGCAGCCGGGCGACGAGCCTTCTGATTTGCGCGATGAGGATGAAATCAACCAGGCAGATGGGACCGAAGAGCGGGTGATTGCCTCAGCGCGCGCCGCGATTCCAGCCGATCTTCTGGCAAGACTGCGTGTTGCTGCGACAAACCCCAAGTCACCGACAGCGACGCTTGGCGCCACCGAGTCACGTCGCCCCGGCCTGATGGGTGGGCGCCCGGCAAGCGCACTTCGCGGTGATGCCAAGTCCGGTGCCCGCCTGCATCTGATCGAGACCCTGCGCGCGGCGGCACCGTGGCAGGTGCTGCGCCGGCGCGAGGCGGGAAATCGCCATGCGAAGGACGGCAAAGGTATTCGTATCGAAGTCAGACGCGAGGATTTTCGCGTGCGCAGGTACGTGTCGCGAACCCAGACCACGACGATCTTCCTTGTTGACGCTTCGGGTTCAGCTGCCTTGCACCGACTGGCCGAGACCAAGGGCGCCGTCGAACTTTTGCTCGCCCAGTGTTACATCCGGCGTGATCAGGTCGCGGTCCTTGCATTCCGACAGGAAAAGGCAGAACTTCTATTGCCACCGACGCGATCGCTAACGCGTGCCAAGCGCAGCCTTGCGGGCATGCCCGCGAGCGGCGGCACGCCGCTTGCCGCGGCTTTGGATGCGGCGACATTATTGGCTGATGGCATCCGGCGCAAAGGCGGCATGCCGATCATCGTGGTCTTAAGCGACGGGCGCGCAAACGTCGCACGTGACGGTACGCGCGGACGCGAGGCGGGGCAACGCGACGCCATGGCAGCAGCTGTCGGGTTGCGCCTTGCCGGCATAACGTCGCTCTTTGTCGATACATCACCCAACCCCTCAGGCGTCGCAACATCGATTGCAGAGCAGATGGGCGCGCAGTACCTGCCGCTACCCTATGCAGACGCCATCGGGCTTTCCGACGCAGTCAGGGCAGTGTCTGCATGAAACTTGATGCCCGCGACGAGACGCTCGCCACCGATCGGACAAAGCGGCCCCATGCCGTAGTGATCGGAAGCGGGTTTGGCGGCCTCGCGGCAGCGATCCGGCTTGGAGCGCGCGGATACCGCGTCACAGTGCTTGAAAAGCTCGATGCACCGGGCGGGCGCGCCTATGTCTATCGGCAGGACGGATTTGTCTTCGATGCCGGCCCGACGATCATTACCGCGCCGTTTCTTTTCGAGGAGCTCTGGCAGTTGTGCGGCAAGGCGCTCAGCGATGACATCGACCTGCGTCCGGTCGCACCGTTTTACCGCATTCACTTTCACGATGGCACGACATTTGATTACAGTGGCGACGCGAACGCGATGCGTGCCGAGGTGGCCAGGCTTGCGCCGCGTGACGTTGCCGGCTACGAACGCTTCATGCAGGTCAGCGAAGCGATCTTTAAGGTCGGCTTTGTGCAGCTTGGCCATGTGCCGTTTTCGAAGTGGTCGGACATGGCGCGGGTGCTGCCCGATCTTCTCCGACTTTTCGGTTATCGAACGGTCTACGGCCTCGTGTCCCGCTTCGTGCGCGACGAGCGGCTTCGCTGCATCCTGAGTTTTCATCCGCTGCTGATCGGTGGCAATCCGTTCAAGACGACATCGATTTACTGTCTGATTGCTTTTCTTGAGCGCCGCTGGGGCGTGCATTTCGTCATGGGTGGCACGGGTCGACTGATCGAGCGCATGGTCGGGCTGATTCAAGGGCAGGGCGGCACGGTGCGCCTTGACGCGGAAGTGCGCCAGATTACGCTTTGCGGTCGCCGCGCCACCGGGGTCCTCCTTGCCGACGGGCAAACCATTGCCGCCGACATCGTCATTTCCAATGCCGATTCGGCCCACACCTACCGGCATCTTCTGCCCGCGTCTGTGCGGCGCCGCTGGAGCAATCGCCGACTTGAACGCGCGGACTACTCGATGGGACTTTTTGTATGGTACTTCGGTACCAGGAAGACCTATCCGGACATCGCCCATCACACCCTTTTGCTTGGGCCACGCTATCGTGGATTGCTAAAAGACATCTTTGAAGCCAAACGGCTGGCGGCGGATTTCAGCCTGTATCTGCATCGCCCAACCGCCACCGATCCATCGCTTGCGCCACCGGGGTGTGACGGTTTTTACGTGCTTTCGCCGGTGCCGCACCTCGGTGCCGGGATCGATTGGAACGCGCGCGCTGAGGCCTACCGTGCGGCCATCGAAGCCGCGCTTGAGGAGACCCTTCTGCCCGACTTGAAGAATCAGCTGGTCACTTCCCGCATCATGACACCCGCGGATTTTCATGATCGTCTGAACGCCTATCAGGGGGCTGCTTTCAGCCTTGCGCCGGTGCTCCTGCAAAGCGCCTGGTTTCGACCCCACAATATGAGCGAGGACATCGAGCATCTGTATCTGGTGGGTGCCGGCACCCACCCGGGTGCGGGGGTGCCAGGCGTTCTTTGTTCAGCCAAGGTCCTTGACGCTGTGGTGCCCGATGCAATCACGTTCCAATAACCACAAGGACGCCCTGGCGGACTTAAGCGAATGCCGGGCGCTCTTGCGCACCGGCTCGCGCACCTTCCTTGCTGCCTCCCGCTTCCTGCCGGAATCAGTCGCTAACGCGGCGTGCGCGCTATATGCGTTTTGCAGGACCGCCGATGATATTGTCGATGCGCCTGGATCAAGCGCTCTGGCAGTGGAGGGCATGCGCGATCGTCTCGCCCTGATTTATCTGGGCCGGCCTCGTGACATCGCAGCAGATCGTGCCTTCGCGCGTGTTGTCGATGGCCACCACATCCCCAAGGCGCTTCCTGACGCCTTGCTGGAAGGATTTGAGTGGGACGCGCACGGCAGACGCTACGACGGTCTGCCGCAGCTCCACGAGTACGCTGCTCGTGTTGCAGGGTCGGTTGGCGCGATGATGGCCCTGATCATGGATGCGGCTGACGCACAGAGCGTGGCGCGTGCCTGCGACCTGGGCGTTGCCATGCAACTGACAAATATTGCTCGCGATGTCGGTGAGGACGCGCGCCTGGGCCGGCTCTACCTGCCGCTCTCGTGGCTTGCCGAGGCGGGCATTGATCCTGATCGATGGCTGCTGCAGCCGGTGCACGACCAGCGTGTCGCAGCAGTCGTGAAACGACTGCTGGCGGAGGCATCCGGGCTTTATGCGCGCGCCGCAGCGGGCGTGGCCATGCTGCCTATCCCATGCCAGCCTGCGATCGAAACCGCACGTGTGCTCTATCGCGAGATCGGCCAGGAAGTCGCACGCCGCCACTATGACTCGATCTCAAGCCGCGCGGTGGTGTCGCGATCGCGCAAATGCCAGATTGCCTTCTCGACACTTTTGACACTGCCCTTTCGCAGGCAGGGTGCGGAACTCGCGCCGCTTGAGGCGACGCGGTTCCTGGTTGAGGCGACGCGAACGACCCCATCGGTCCCTCTAGCGGTGTCGCAGGAAGCTCCGATCAGCCGTGCGCAGTGGTTGATGGAACTCTTCATGCGCCTTGAAGAACGTGATGGCCTGCCACGCCGGTTCGATCTCAACAGAAGGGCGACCTACCCGGGTTCAACGGGTTCAGCCCGATGAGGTGCTACATTAGCTGATGGGACACCTGTTAAGAAGCTATGCATGGTTGCTTGGAGACGTCGCGCTCTTGCTGTGGGTGATCTACGAACTGGTATCGCTGCGCTCCAAGCCGGCCGGCAAGTCAAAACCGCCAGACGACTCTTCCTAGGTGCTCCGAACGACTGCGAATCATGGAAAATCACTTAGGCCTGATCGAAATGTCTTGCGTTCTCGGCTTTGCCCTGGTCTGGGTCGTCTGGGAGCTTGTGTCGGTGTACCGGGTAGATAGCGACAACGAGCGCGGCACGGATGCGCCGCTGAAGAACGCGGATGTGACTGGCAAACGCAGCCAGGACGACCAGGAGCGACGATAGGAAAGCAGGCACTGTGAAACATGCGGGAACCTGCGCGCTTGATGGTCTGGAACCGATGCTGCGCGAACTCCGTTGCATCTCGACGCTAAGGGAGAATTCACGCGGGGTTTTCTACCGGAGGTCAAAGGCCTTCCTGCATTTTCACGAGGATCCGTCGGGCCTCTACGCGGATGTGCGCGTTGGCAATGAATTTGACCGGTATCCCGTGAATTCCAGGGCGCAGCAGGAGTTCGTGTTGAACCTGGTCAAGAAAAATTGCCCGTGAAGACCGGTTTTCTTGATGGCTCCCGGCTCAACTGCGTCTGCACGGCAAAGCCGAATCGTTTTTCGTGGGGCGGATAGGTCAACCAGAATGCAGCCACCCCTGCTGCCGAACGATCATGGGTCGTCAACTAGCGCAGCGCGCGAGGCATCCGAAACGGCAGAAGCGCCTGCACCCAGCGCGCCTTGAAGCGATCCAGCGAAAGACTTTCGTGAACCGCCCGTGTCACCTCTCCGAAGACTTGCGTCTGAATGATCGAGCGCGAGTAAAAGGGACCATTTTCAAGGCTGCTTACTTCTTCTGCGGCAGCGTTCGCATCGCAGTGCGTGCCGCGCTTGATACGCCAGCTTGTGGTTGGCAGGGTAACTGCAGGCGGAGCAGCGATCGGCGTGACACGACCGTCTCGATGAAACTGCAGCGACACCGAATTGCAACTGCGATCACGGCGGATCACGTCGTAGAACACGACGGTGCTGCCATCTGCGAGCGCAGCGCGACTCCAATCCCAGCGCGCAAAGCCGTCCTCAAGCGGTGCGCAGCCGGAATTCGTGTCGAAGTAAGCCGAGCCACGCCACGTCAGCCTGGGTAGCGTTAGATCAAGCTCGATGCGCGCAAAAGGTGCGATCGGGCGCCAATGGTGATCGCCCACGGGGGCAAGACAGGTCGTGTGCGCAAACAAGGTTTGCGGGATGACGCGTATGCGCCCCTTGATCCGCCTTGGAACCGGAAAGGCCCACTCGTCAATGTCAATCACGTAGGCGTCGCCGTCCCAACGTACTGAACTGGGGCCAATCGAAAGATGATCGGGACCTCGCTCGAGGCGAGACGCACCGCGCTCGGTCATGCTCCAGCGACGCGCGCTTTGCCCATACAGTGCCACGTTGAAGGCGCAATGATTTTCTGGATCGGTGGGCCCTGTCCTGCGACGTGCCGCGTAGTAAGGGGAGAACACGCTGCCAACGAATGCGATCAGTGTCAGCGCGTTCTGGCCGTCGTCGCTTATCGCGTCGAGATACCACCATGCGTAGCCGTCCTTGCATAGGGCACGGTCAAACTCCGGTCCGCCAGTACCGCCTCGGCCGACATCCGTCCTGAATGCGCGGCCATCGGCACGCCGGGTCCCGGATGGGTGCTGCCCCCCGCGAGATACAGTCCCGCCATCAGGGTCCTCGCCCCCGGGCGCTGAAACGATGCGTTCCAGCCGTGCGAGGCCTGGCCGTACAAGGCTCCGCCGGTTGCCGGAAAGAGGTGCTCGAATCCCTCCGGGTCGGTTCGAAGCAGGCTGCGTGGTGTACATGTCAGGTTCAGGCCGCACTGCTCGAGAAGATTCCGGCTTTCGCGTTCGCATCGTTGAATCTCCTTTGGGTCCAGTGGCCAAACATCATTTTTCGCAGGCGCATTGACAAGGCAAAGGACGCGTTCCGCGCGCGCGCTGTCAGCGGTGAATGGCGTATCCAAGCGATCCTGTGCGCAAACATACACGGTTGGCTGATCAGGAAGCCGATGCTGGCGAAATATCTGATCGAACTCAGCCCGGTAATTGTTCGAGAAAAAAACGTTATGGCGCACCAGTGGAAATCCGCTGCAGGACGCGACCATGGCCCACGTGATTGCCGAGAGCGATCGCTGCTCCGGCGCGATGGCAGGCACAGCGCGGCTTGCCGCGTCCCCAAAATGGCCCCGAGCGACGGCCTGCGCATCGGCGTTGACGATCACCGTGTCGGTTCGAATGTATTCTTCGCTCGAGGTGACGACGCCGGCAACTCTTTCTTCGCGAACCACGATCTCGCTAACCTTCGTGCCATAGCGAAAAGACACGCCATACTCCCAGGCAAGCTCGGCCAGCGCAGTCGCCAGTTTGTGCATGCCGCCATCCACCGACCACACACCACACTGCTCGACATAGGGCACGAGCATCAGCGTTGCCGGCGCGAGATAGGGCGAGGAGCCGCAATAGGTGGCGTAGCGGCCAAATAACTGCAACAGGCGGGGATCGCGAAAGTACGCTTTCAGGGCATCGTGCATTGGCGTGAACGGCGCGATTGACGTGAGTCCTGGCAGGCCGCGCAGACCGACCGCCTTCATGAGTGCAGCAGGACCGTCGCACGGGCGTTCGATGAAGGCCCGATCAAGCGTTTTGTAAATCTTCTGTGCGCGTTGACTGAAGCGGCGAAAGCCGTCGGCTTCCCTTGCCCCGGCAAAATCGGCGATGGCATGCGCCGTGCGTTCTGCATCGGCATGCAGATCGAGCGACTCGCCGCCGGCCCAGGCGTGTCGGGCGAGGACCGATAAGCGCGTGAGTCCGACCCGCGCCTCGAGGGACGTGCCGGCGCTCTCGAAAATCTCGTCGAACACCCAGCGCATGGTCAATACGGTCGGTCCGGCGTCAATGCGAGCGCCGTTGACGACCACCTCGCGCATTTTGCCGCCTGGCGAGTCGAACTGATCGAGCACGGTCACATCCACGCCGTGAACAGCCAGTCGCAGTGCTGCAACCAGGCCGCCAATGCCCGCGCCGATGACGACCACCGCAGGCTGTGACAGCGGGCTCACAAGATTTTTGAAATCAGCGGTTGACGGGGTGCTCGCATGTGTCTATATTACATGACAGTAGGAAGTGACAACATAAGCTTACACTCGGTTTCGGAGAACTCGTTTATGGATGCTGCGGTGCGAAGTGAGCATGCCCTGGCTGCGTCGATTGAAGAGACGCTGTCTGGCGCGATGGATTCTTGCACCACCGCTCTAGCTCCAAGCCGACTCGCGCAAGCGATGCGCTACGCCGTGTTCCCCGGGGGGCACCGACTGCGCCCGCGCCTATGCCTTGCGGTTGCGGCCTCGTGCGGCGAGACCAACTTGCGTGCCGCGCACGCAGCGGCGGCGGCGATCGAACTGCTTCATTGCGCATCCCTGGTCCACGACGACCTGCCTTGCTTTGACGACGCTGAAAAGCGTCGCGGCAAACTTTCAGTGCACAAGGCCTTTGGCGAGCGCATCGCGGTGTTAACGGGCGACGCCCTGATTGTCCTGGCCTTCCAGTCCCTCACGAGGGGCGCCCTGCACGCACCAGACCGGCTCGGCGCATTGATCGAAATCGTTGCCGCATCGGTTGGCATGCCCTCGGGAATCGTTGCCGGGCAGGCGCGCGAATGCGAGCCGCACGTGGCGCTTGCTTCCTATCACCTCGAAAAAACCGGCGCATTGTTTGCCGCAGCGACCATGGCAGGTGCAGCCGCATCAGGCAGGACTGCAGAGCCCTGGCGCATGCTCGGCGAGCGACTCGGGCTCGCATATCAGGTCGCTGACGACATTCGCGACGCCGCAGGCAACCCTGAAGAGCTTGGCAAGCCGATTGGCCGTGACCTTGCGCTCGGACGACCAAGTGCTGCGCAAGAACTCGGTCTTGCAGGCGCGATCGCACGGCTAGACGGGCTGGTCGCTGAGGCCGCCGAATCGATTCCCGAGTGCGATGGCGTCGCTGGATTGCGCGCACTGATCCAGATTGAAGCGAAGCGTTTCTTGCCCGCGAGTCTTGTGCGCAGGGCGGCGTAGTACCTAGATGGAACTGCAATCGATGACCCACTCGACCGCGCTAGCGTTGAATCCTTCGGCGATCCACGACAAGTGGTTGGCTTTTAGAGATCGCCTTCTGACCAGTCCGGTGTTCTTGCGCCATGCCAAGCGCGCGCCGTTCGGAAGTCGGATCGCAAAGCGGCGCGCGCGTGCGCTCTTCGATCTTTGCGCGGGATTCGTCTACTCGCAGGTCCTCAGGTCATGCGTCGAGCTGAAAGTGTTCGAACTGCTTGCAAGCGGCCCTCAGCGGGTGGCCGATCTGGCACCACGACTTGCACTCTCCGAGGACGCGACGCGGCAATTGATGCTCGCTGCGGTTTCGCTCGAGCTGTTGGAAAGGCGCGGTGACGACCGCTTCGGGCTCGGCGTGCTGGGTTCGGCAATGCTCGCCAACCCGGGCGTTGGCGCCATGGTTGCGCATCACGAAATTCTCTACAACGATCTCAAGGATCCGGTTGCGCTGCTTCGCGGCGACGGCGCGCCTGCCTCGGATCTGTCGCGCTACTGGGCCTACTCGGACGCACGCGACCCGAAACAGTTGCGCGAGGCCAGCGTGTCGAGCTACAGCGCCCTGATGACCGCGTCGGTTTCCCTCGTTGCAGAGGAGATCATCGACGCCTATCCCATCGAGCAGTATCAGTGCCTGCTTGACATCGGTGGCGGTGAAGGCGGGTTTCTGCAAGCTGCCGCAAGGCGCGCGCCGAAGTTGCGCCTGATGTTGTTCGATCTGCCTGCCGTCGTCGAACGCGCGCGCACGCGCCTCGCGGGGGCGGGCTTGTCACAGCGCGCAACGCTGGTTGGCGGCGACTTCTTCACCGACGAGCTGCCACGCGGGGCCGATCTTGCATCGCTTGTGCGTGTCATTCACGACCACGATGACGAGCACGCGCTCTGCCTGTTGCGCGCGGTGCGCCGTGCGCTGCCCGCAAATGGCATTTTGCTGCTGGCCGAGCCGATGGCCGGAACGACCGGAGCCGAGCCCGTCGGGGACGCCTATTTCTCGTTTTATCTGCGCGCCATGGGACATGGCCGGGCGAGAACCCGCGGCGAGATCGAGGCTTTGTTGCACCAGGCAGGATTTCCTTACGTCCGGCTCTTGCCCACGCAGTTGCCGCTTCAAACCCAGCTGTTGATGGCAAGCCCGAGGGGATAGGCCGATGCCGCCCAATTCGCAACGACTCGCCCCCTGCAATCAAGCGGCTCGCCTTGACCCTGATTTTCAACCCGAAAGTGGCGCATGAGTGTTTCTAATACGAGCTCGGTTTCTGCAGTCATCAAAGTGGCGGACCGCCAGCTGCGCCGCGAAGCGAGCCTGGAACCGGACCCGGTGGCAACAGGCCCTGTGACCAAGGAAACGCAGATCATCGCGATCTACGGCAAGGGAGGCATCGGCAAGAGTTTTACCCTTGCCAACCTGTCGTACATGATGGCTCAGCAGGGCAAGAAAGTGTTGTTGATCGGCTGTGACCCGAAAAGCGACACGACCTCGCTGCTGTTTGGCGGGCGAGCCTGTCCGACCATCATCGAGACGTCGTCGAAGAAGAAACTCTCCGGTGAGCAAGTCGCCATCGGCGACGTCTGCTTCAAACGCGATGGCGTTTTTGCGATGGAACTTGGCGGTCCCGAAGTCGGGCGTGGGTGCGGCGGTCGCGGCATCATCCACGGCTTCGAGCTGCTCGAAAAACTTGGCTTTCACGAGTGGGGCTTTGACTATGTGCTGCTTGATTTCCTAGGCGATGTGGTCTGTGGCGGATTCGGCCTGCCGATCGCCCGTGACATGTGCCAGAAGGTGATCGTCGTGGCCTCCAACGACCTGCAGTCCTTATACGTCGCAAACAACGTCTGCTCTGCTGTCGAGTACTTCAGAAAGCTGGGTGGCAATGTCGGTGTCGCCGGCATGGTCATCAACAAGGACGACGGTACCGGTGAGGCTGCCGCGTTTGCCGACCGAGTCGGCATACCGGTGCTTTCCGCCATTCCTGCGCACGAAGATATTCGTCGCAAGAGCGCGAGCTACGAAATCATCGGGCGGCCCGGTACGCAGTGGGGTCCGCTTTTCGAGACCCTGGCAGAGAACGTCGGCACAGCCCCTCCGGTTCGCCCCAAGCCCTTGAACCAGGACCAGCTTCTCGGACTTTTTTCGGCTGACACGGTCGGCCGCAATGTCGTGCTCGAGCCTGCAACCCAGTTCGACATGTGCGGCAAGAGTGAAATCCAGCGCGAAACACTCGAAGTCGTCTACGACACCGTATGAATGCACCCCTGCCAGGCCACGCCGTAGCGGAGATTTCCTCGCCGGAAATGCTGCAAGGCGAAGGCGTTGGATGCCACTCCGGCGCCGAGCGCCTGCGCGCTGCGACGGCTGCGTCAGGCAAGAGTGAACTCCTTGACCAATACGCCAGCGACTATCCCAAAGGCCCTCACGACCAGCCGCAGTCGATGTGTCCGGCCTTCGGTTCGTTGCGCGTGGGATTGCGCATGCGGCGCACGGCAACGATTCTTTGTGGCTCGGCGTGCTGTGTGTACGGGCTGACCTTCACCTCGCACTTTTATGGCGCCAAGCGAACCGTCGGATACGTTCCGTTCAATTCCGAATCTCTGGTGACAGGCAAGCTTTTCGAAGACATCCGCGAGGCGGTGTTCAAGCTCGCCGATCCCGCCAACTACGATGCCATCGTCATCATCAATCTTTGCGTGCCAACCGCCAGCGGCGTGCCCTTGCAGCTGTTGCCGCCTGAGATCAACGGCGTTCGCATCATTGGAATTGACGTTCCTGGCTTTGGCGTGCCAACCCACGCCGAGGCGAAAGACGTCCTCGCCGGCGCGATGCTGCGCTACGCCAGGGCCGAGGTCAAGGCCGGCCCCGTGCAGACACCGCGCGGCGGTCGTAGCGCCAAGCCTGCCATTGCACTTTTGGGTGAAATGTTTCCCGTCGATCCGATCGGCATTGGCATGATGCTCGAGCCGCTTGGCCTTGCCGCGGGCCCGGTTGTTCCGACGCGCGAGTGGCGAGAACTTTATGCCGCGCTGGACTGCATTGCGGTTGCCGCCATCCACCCTTTCTACACGGCAAGCCTGCGCGAATTCGAGGCTGCAGGCCGACCCGTGATCGCCTCGGCACCCGTGGGTCGTGACGGCACCGAGGCGTGGCTGCAGGCCGTGGGCGAGATCGCCAGCGTGCCTCAGTCGCAAATCGATGCAGCCAAGAATCGCATCCTTCCTGCCATCGAGGCGGCGCTGGCCAAGACGCCGATCAAGGGTCGGATCACGCTAAGCGGTTACGAGGGCTCTGAACTCCTCGTTGCCCGCCTCCTGGTCGAAAGCGGCGCAGACCTGCGCTATTGCGGAACGGCCTGCCCGCGCACGCCGTGGAGTGCGCCTGACTGCGAATGGCTTGAAGCGCGCGGCGTTCGTGTCCAGTTTCGCGCATCGCTCGAACAGGACCTGGCGGCGATGGCCGAGTTCCGCCCTGACCTTGCAATCGGCACGACACCCGTTGTGCAAGCCGCAAAGCAGGCCGCAATTCCAGCGCTTTACTTTACCAATCTGATCTCGGCGCGGCCGCTCATGGGCCCGGCCGGCGCGGGCTCGCTCGCCACGGTGATCAATGTCGCGATTGCCAACAAGGGGCGCTTTGACGACATGAAATCGTTTTTTGGAGCGGTCGGCGATGGCTATGCGGCCGGGGTCTGGCAGGACGTGCCAAAGCCGCGCGAGGAGTTTCGCGAGCATACGCGCCGCCAGGTCATCAAGATGATGAAAAAGCGCAAGGCGCAGGAGATGATCTGATGCTTGTGCTCGATCACGATCGCGCAGGAGGCTACTGGGGGGCCGTTTATGTCTTTACGGCCATCAAGGGCTTGCAGGTGGTCATCGACGGACCGGTAGGCTGCGAGAACCTTCCCGTGACCTCGGTGCTTCACTACACCGACGCGCTGCCACCGCACGAGCTGCCGATTGTGGTCACGGGATTAAGCGAGGAGCATCTCGGGCGTGAAGGCACCGAGGGCGCGATGAGGCGTGCGCATGCCAGCCTCGATCCGGATCTTCCCGCCGTCGTTGTAACCGGCTCGATTGCCGAGATGATCGGCGGCGGCGTCACGCCTGAGGGAACCAACATCCAGCGCTTCTTGCCGCGCACCATCGACGAGGACCAGTGGCAGTGTGCGAATCGCGCCATGTACTGGCTTTGGACGCAGTACGCCGAACGCCATGTGCCGCCAAGAAAGCCTCGCCTTGCGGGTGAAAAGCCACGGGTCAACATCATCGGGCCGTGCTATGGCACGTTTAACTCGCCAAGCGATCTGGCGGAAATATGTCGGCTGGTCGAAGGCATTGGTGCCGAGATCAACATGGTCTTTCCGCTCGGAAGCCATCTCGCCGACGTGCAGCAGCTGGTCAACGCCGATGTCAACATCTGCATGTACCGGGAGTTCGGAAGATTGCTTTGCGAAGCGCTCGAGCGACCGTATCTGCAGGCCCCGATCGGCTTGCACAGCACGACCAAGTTCCTGCGCAGCCTGGGCGAGCTCCTCGGCATCGATGCCGAGCCATTCATCGAGCGGGAGAAGCACACCACGATCAAGCCGATCTGGGACCTGTGGCGTTCGGTGACGCAGGATTTTTTCGGTACGGCAAGTTTTGCCGTCGTCGCCAACGAAACCTATACGCGCGGCATCCGCCACTTTCTCGAGGAAGAAATGGGTCTTCCGTGCACGTTTGCCGTGGCGCGAAAACCAGGCGCCAAGACGGATAACGACGCCGTGCGCAAATTGATCAAGGAAAAGCCACCGTTGGTGATGTTCGGTAGCTACAACGAACGCATGTACATGGCCGAAAACGCCTCACGCGCAAGCTACATCCCGGCCTCGTTCCCAGGCGCGATCATTCGACGCCACAACGGTACGCCCTTCATGGGCTATGGCGGTGCGACTTATCTGATCCAGGAAGTCTGCAACGCGCTGTTTGACGCGCTGTTCCATATCCTGCCGCTTGGCACCGAGCTTGACCGCGTCGATGCCACGCCCGCCCGCTTGCATGCGGAGATGAGCTGGCACGAAGACGCCAAGGAGATGCTCGACGAGCTGGTCGAGACAGAACCGGTGCTCGTGCGCATCAGTGCTGCCAAGCGCATGCGCGATGCGATCGAGAAAAGTGCGCGAGAGGCGGGCGATACCGAGGTCACCCTGGCGCGGGTGCTCGGTGCCGAAGCGTTGCGCCGCACGGGTGCCCTCGCATGACTCAAGACCTGAATGCCATTGATCGAATTCAAGTATTGCCGTGGTTGTTGCACGTCAGTCCCGTCCGCGCGGGCAGTGTGCGGAAGTCGGCCGAAAGGCCTTTTTGGAGGTGATTTCTATGATTGAAACCGAAAGGCGCGGTGAGTCGCTATCCGGGTTGTCAGAACAGGAAGCCAAGGAGTTCCACAGGATCTTCATGGCCAGCTTTCTGATCTTCCTGGTTGTGGCGATCATCGCCCACATTCTGGCCTGGCAGTGGCGCCCGTGGTTACCTGGTCCATCTGGATATACGTCGATGATTGACGGTGTCAAGGTGGCAGCAGATGCCGCGGTAGCTCATGCCTTCATGGCATAAGGAGGAGAGACCATGTGGAGAATTTGGTTGTTGTTCGATCCCCGCAGGACGCTGGTTGCCCTGTTCACATTTCTCTTTGCCTTGGCGTTGGTGATCCATTTCATCCTGTTGAGCACAGATCGCTTCAACTGGCTGGATGGACCACGGACTGGACACGTTGCAGCGGCGCAAAACTCGGCCATGCCACCAGCCCAAACCACGGCGCCGTCCAAGTAGTCGGACTGCCGTTCGAAGTTGCACGAAGTGCCCAGGATTCGGCGCAAGCCGGATTCTGGCACCCAACGAGTCAAGCGTAGTGCGTTAGCAAGATAGCTGTAAGCGATTGAAGCTGGACTGATCGTCCTTTGTGTTTTGTGCGCGTTGGCTTGACATGCAACGCGACAGCGAATTCGGGAGATTTCTGCATATGGCCCTGCTTAGCTTTGAAAGAAAGTACCGCGTGCGTGGCGGGACATTGATTGGCGGCGATCTGTTCGATTTTTGGGTTGGCCCCTTTTTCGTCGGATTCTTTGGCGTCACGACGGTGTTCTTCACGATAGTTGGGGTCGCCCTGATCGTCTGGGGTGCTGCCCACGGCAATACGTGGAACCTGTGGCAGATCAACATTGCGCCCCCGGATCTGAAGTACGGATTGGGCCTCGCACCCCTGATGGCCGGGGGGCTTTGGCAGTTGATCACGATTTGCGCGCTTGGCGCGTTTGTCTCGTGGATGCTAAGGGAGGTCGAGATCTGTCGCAAACTCGGCATCGGCCTTCACGTGCCGTTCGCCTTCGGCGTCGCGATCCTCGCCTATTTCAGCCTGGTGGTGGTGCGGCCGCTGTTGATGGGCGCCTGGGGAAACGGTTTTCCCTACGGCATCATCGCTCACCTCGACTGGGTCTCCAACACCGGATACCAGTATCTGCACTTTCACTATAACCCCGCGCACATGCTGGCCGTGAGTTTCTTCTTCGCGACGACCTTTGCGCTCTCACTGCACGGCTCTTTGATCCTCTCGGCGACGAATCCCGGGCCTGGCCAGGTGGTCAAGACCGTCGAGCACGAGAACACGTTCTTCAGGGACGCGATTGGCTATTCCATCGGCACGCTGGGCATTCACCGGCTGGGGCTGTTCCTCGCCTTGTCCGCAGGATTCTGGAGTGCCGTGTGCATCATCATCAGCGGCCCATTTTGGACCCGAGGCTGGCCCGAGTGGTGGAGCTGGTGGCTGAATCTTCCGATTTGGAATTAAACGAACGCGAGGAGACATCGTGCTTGAATATCAGAATATTTTTACCCGCGTGCAGGTTCGCTCAACAACTCCCGAGTGGGGCGTGCCGCTTGGACGCGGTACCTGGATCCGCCAAGTCAAGCCGTTCTATCTGCGCTGGCTTGGCTATTTTGGCGATGCCCAGATCGGACCGATCTATCTCGGAGCGACTGGCCTTGCCTCGTTGATCTTCGGATTCATTGCCTTTGAGATCATCGGGCTTAACATGTTCGCCTCGGTCAACTGGAATCCGATCCAGTTCGCGCGGCAGTTGCCCTGGCTCGCGCTTGAGCCGCCGGCGCCTGCCAATGGGCTGCATCTTCCGCCCCTCAATGAGGGCGGCTGGTGGCTGATGGCGGGCTTCTTTCTCACGATCTCAGTGATTCTATGGTGCGTGCGCATGTACCGGCGCGCCAAGGCGCTCGGTATGGGAACCCATACCACCTGGGCGTTCGCTTCTGCGATATGGCTGATGCTGGTGCTTGGCTTCATTCGGCCGGTGCTGATGGGGACGTTCGGTGAAGCCGTGCCGTTTGGCATCTTCCCCCACTTGGATTGGGTCGCCGCGTTTTCAATTCGCTACGGCAACCTGTTCTACTGTCCGTTTCACATGCTCTCGATCGCGTTCCTCTACGGCTCGACGCTCCTGTTCGCAATGCATGGCGCGACCATCCTTGCAGTCAGCCGCTTCGGTGGCGAGCGCGAGCTGGAACAAATCGTAGACCGGGGCACAGCGGTCGAACGCGCCGCACTCTTCTGGCGCTGGACGATGGGCTTTAATGCAACGATGGAATCGATCCATCGCTGGGCCTGGTGGTTCGCCGTACTGACGCCACTGACCGGGGGCATCGGAATTCTGCTGACGGGGACCGTTGTCGACAATTGGTTCCTGTGGGCGCTCAAGCACGGCGTCGCTCCATCGTACCCAGCGGTATTTGGGCACATTGTTGACCCGGCCACCTTACCGTCGGGGCAACCATGAACATCATGCTGAAACGGCTGGCAGGGCTTGCCTGCCTGGGTGCTTTCTTCCTCCTGCAAGGCTGCGAGCGTCCGCCCATTGAAACCGTCCAGCGGGGTTATCGTGGCGTCGCCATGGGCGAGGTCTATAACCCGCGCCGCGTGGCTGACCAGGCGGCGAACAATGCGATCCCGGATGTCGCGCCGGCGCTGCCCGGACCCGGTCCCAAAGCCAGCACGGTCTACAAGAACCTAAAGGTGCTCGGAGACACCGACAGTGCCGAATTCGTCGGCATCATGGCGGCCATGACCGCCTGGGTCGCACCGTCGCAGGGGTGTACGTATTGCCACGATGCTGCCAATTTTGCCTCCGATGGGCTCTATACCAAGGTCGTCGCGCGTCGCATGTTGCAGATGACCCAGCACCTGAATCAGGACTGGAAGAGCCACGTCGCAGGGACCGGTGTGACATGCTATACGTGTCACCGAGGTCAGCCCGTCCCAGCCAACATCTGGTTTGGCAACGATGGCGAAAAGCATGCGGATGGCGTCCTTGGCGATCACGCCGGTAAGAATGAACCTTCGCAGATCGCAGGACTGTCATCGCTGCCGTTTGATCCGCTGAGCACGTTCCTTGATGCGCCCAACGAGATCCGCGTTGTCGGTCAGACTGCCTTGCCAACGGGAAATCGCAAGTCGATCAAGCAGACCGAGTGGACCTACGCCCTGATGATCCACATGTCGGAATCGCTTGGCGTTAACTGTACCTATTGCCATAACAGCCGTTCGTTCACGGATTGGGACCAAAGCACACCGCAACGCGCCACGGCCTGGTATGGCATACGGATGGTTCGGGACCTCAACGGGGCGTATCTGGACCCGCTCGCAACAACCTTGCCCCCGAACCGGCATGGTCCGATGGGAGATGGACCCAAGGTCGATTGCGCCACCTGCCACCAGGGCGCCTATAAACCGCTGTATGGGAAAAGCATGCTGAGCGATTTCCCTGCCTTGGCGGCCAAGACTTCCACCAACTAACCTGAAAGATTGCCTGCACACGTTGCGACGCTCGCGTCGCAGCGTGTGCAGGCACGTCGATTGCTGTCGCATAGCAAAAATCGACCTCTGCTACCTGTCCAAACCACGCCTTGCCCCATTCATGGCGGCAAGGCGCGTCGTCATTCAGGGCTGGTGCAGCGCCTGTTCGAAGGAGGCGGGGTGATCATGTTCGATGACAGCGTTGATAAAAAAGCGGCTTCCTGCACCTTGGCTAACCGGTGAGACTTTCGATGACCCAGCTTAGATTTTGCACAACCCGCGTTCGAAGTGCTGCGGCGCTCGTGCTGTACGCGTTCGTATCCATGGCCGCCTGCGCTGGACAAGCTTCTGATCAGGTCAGTAAAGGAAAGTACCTCGCCGATATTGGCGGATGTGTTTCCTGCCACACGGCTCCGAAAGGCCAGCCGTTTGCCGGTGGGCTCTACATGGATACGCCGTATGGGCCGATTTCCACCCCCAACATCACGCCTGATGGCGCCACCGGCATTGGTACCTGGAGCGACAGCGACTTTTATCGTGCAATGCACGATGGCATTGGCAAGCACGGCGAATATCTCTATCCGGTCATGCCTTTCCCGTATTACACCAAGCTATCACGCGCCGACGTTGCGAGCATTCGCGCCTATCTGAAAACGCTTGCCCCGGTCAACAATCCGCGCTTGCCAAACCAGTTGCGCTTTCCGTTCAGCGTGCGGGAATCATTACTCGCCTGGCGTGCCGTTTTTTTCAAGGCCGGCGAATTCAAGCCCACCCCCGGCCAATCTGCCCAGATCGCCCGCGGAGATTACCTGGTCAATGGCCTTGCGCATTGCGGCGAATGCCACAACGCGCGACCTGTTGCCGGCCAATCCAAGTACGACAAGGCATTCCAAGGCGGCGTCATCGATGACTGGTATGCACCCAACATCACGGGGGATGCCCGCGATGGCATTGGCGGCTGGAGCGACAGCGCACTCGTCACTTATCTGAAGACGGGCGTGACGCCAGACAAAGGCGTGGCCTTGGGCCCGATGGCCGAAACGGTTGAAAACCTGAGCCATGCGACTGCGGAAGATCTGGAGGCGATGGTGGCCTATCTGAAATCGACCAAACCGACAGAGGAGCCGCATCAGCGCCTTGCGCTCTACAAGGGTCAGAATGCGCGTGGAGCCGATGTGTACCTGGACAACTGCGCGTCTTGTCACGGCGTCAAAGGCAATGGCATCGCAGGGGTTGTCGCCGATCTTCGCGGCAATGGTTCGGTGACGGCAAAGGGACCGGAAGACGTCATCCAGGTTGTTCTGGGTGGTGCAGAAGCGCATGCAACGTATGCGCCGATGCCGGCCGTGGGCGCTTCGATGTCCGACGAGGACGTCGCCGAGGTCACCAATTTCGTCCGGCAACTGGGCAAGAATGCGGCGCCCGGAACGGCTGAAGCCGGCACGGTTGGCAAACTGCGAAAGGAGTCGCAAACCTTGATGAACGGCGCACCGCAGTCAAGCTGCCCGCCGCTCGAAGACCCGGCCGTGGCAAAAGCCGTTGATGCATCCGGCATCGCAGCCAATCTGCGCACGATGACTGAAGCCCAGATGCTCGAGACTGCCCGCACATCGGTGCAAAAAGTGAAAAAGGAGCGACCCGATATCGCTCCTGCCTCACTCATTAACGGCATCGTCACGACCTATTGCGGCACGCTGCACGCCGATGCTTCGCTCGCTCCTGCCGAGCGAGCTGCGCGCATCGGCCAGTTTGCCGAACTGGTGTATACCGAAGCCAGCCCCAGTAGCAGCTATCATCCGCGCTAAGATCCGGGATCGTCGTGACCAAGTCTGCCGGTAGTGGCTCTCCTCACTTGGATCAGGGCCAACAGGCCCAAGCCGAGCAGCATTCCGCCCCCGAGGCACTGGTCATTCATGAAGTCGTTCGGGAGGAGGGAGAAAGCGAGCTCGAAAAAAGCTTCAGCGCTGTTTCGTGGTCCGGTTTGTCTGCCGGACTTTCGATGGGCTTTTCGTTTCTCGGCCTCGTGCTCTTTCGCGCGCTCTTGCCCGATGCGCCCTGGAGCAGAATTATCTTTGCTGTGGGCTATACCGTCGGCTTCTCGATCACGATTCTCGGGCGCCAGGAGCTGTTTACAGAGAGCACGCTGACGGCGATGCTGCCCCTGCTGGTCAAGCGCGATCGCGCGACGCTTTTGTCCGTGCTGCGTTTTTGGGCGATCGTGCTCGTCGCCAACCTGATCGGTACGGTCTTGTTCGCCTGTCTTCTCTCGGTTCATGGGCTGTTTTCCGAAGCGACGACGCGCGCGCTGATTGAAACTGCCCGGGACGGTGCCTTCTTGCCGCTTTTGCCAGGATTCGTCAAGGCGATCTTTGCAGGCTGGTTGATTGCGCTTATGGCGTGGATGTTGCCTAGCGCAAAATCAGCGCGAATTTTTGTCATTTTTCTTCTGACCTATATCGTTGCACTTGGCGGGTTTCCCCATGTCGTCGCGGGTTCCGTGGAAGCCGCCTATGCCGTCGTCCAAGGCGACGCCTCGATCGGCGATTACTTCTTCAAGTTCTTCCTGCCGACGGCGTTGGGCAACACCATTGGGGGTGTGGCACTGGTTGCGCTCCTCAACCACGCGCCGCTATCGTCGGACCTCCAAGCAGGACAAGCCAAGGCCAGTCGAGCCGGGTAAGCGGTACCGCGCGAACAGGTCCGAAGCAGGGCAAGACCCCGGGGCGCTCACACGTGCAGGAAAAAAGGACCGGGCATGCCGTGGCTTGGCCGCGCCGCGGTGACCGGGCCGCTTGGCGAAATTGCCGACGCAACTCTCGCGAACGAGTGCACCTGCCGACCTTGGCGCGCCACAGAGCTCGCTGTGCCAGGATTGCAAGCAAGCTCGCTGGTTTGGCTATCTCGTTGAATGCCGAGACGAGGTCGCGCGAACTCGCCTGCAGGGACCACGGAAGACACAGCGCTTGGGCGGCGTCTGGCAAGGCGAGGCCGACCCGGGGTCTGCCGGCACCTGGCGGCAGACTGCCTTGAGACGCGCAGGCTTGTTAATTGACTGCTGGTCATTTATAATCCGGGTTTTAAATGACCGTTAGTCAATTAATTTGGAGATGTCATGGAAAAATCACCGAAGTGGGCGCTTGTCACTGGAGCTTCGAGCGGCTTTGGTGCGGACTTCGCGCGGGCACTGGCCGAGCAAGGCTACAACCTGGTGCTGGTTGCGCGCCGCGTCGAGCCGATGGAAGAACTCGCGCGGGAGTTGCAACAAGGTCGCCAGATCAGCGTGAAGGTGCTCGGCATGGACCTGGCGCGCCCTGGCATTGGCATCGAGCTCCTGCGGCGCATTACCGAGGAGGGTATTGCGATCGACACCTTGATCAGTAACGCGGGATTTGGCCTCTTTGGCGACTTCATCGATCAGCCGTTGGCGCGAACGCTGGATATGCTGCAGCTGAATGTTCTCGCCCTGACCGAGATCACGCACGCGTTTGGTGGCGCAATGGCGCGACGGGGTGCGGGTCGGATTCTGCTGGTCGCCTCGATTGGCGGATACCAGGCGACCCCCACTTACGCTGCGTACAGTGCGAGCAAATCGTATGTCCTTTTGTTTGGCGAAGCTTTGCATGAAGAACTCAAACCGCGCGGCGTTACCGTTACCGTGCTCTCGCCTGGCATTACCGCCACGGAATTCCTGAAAGTATCGGGGCAGAAGGCGACGCGATACCAGCGCCTGGTCATGATGCGCAGTCGACCCGTGGTCAACATTGGCCTGCGCGCGCTTGCCAATAAACGGGCTTCGATCGTCCCAGGCTGGATCAACGCAGTCACGGCATTTAGCAATCGCTTCATGCCGCGCAGTGTCCAGCGTAAGGTAGCATTCAGTCTCATGCGAAACGACTGAAAGCTTTCTTGGCACGTCCCTTTTTGAGCGACGACGAGCGCGCGGTCCGGAGCGCGCAGCTTCTGCAGGCGGCTCGCCAGCTGTTCCAGGTGTCGCAAGAACTGCCGTCGGTTGCCGCGATCGCGCAGGCAGCTGGCGTCGCCAAAGGGTCGGTGTACCTGTTTTTTGGCAGCAAGGAGGAAATCTTCATCGCGCTTCTGGAAGACAGCTTTGCATCTTTGCTGGCTGTGATCATCCCTGGCGTTCATGGTCTGACCGCCGATCCGCGTGCCGCCGCCGAAGATTTCTCTCTTCTTTACGCGTATGCCTTAGCCAACGTTCCAGAACTCCTGCCGCTCGCTGCAATGGCAAATTCCGTCCTTGAAAAGAATCTTCCCGTGGCCAAGATGCTGGCCTTTAAGGAGCGACTCGCCAGCGGACTTGAGGCCGCAGCGGCAGCCTTAAGCGCCGGGCAACTCGGCTTGCATCGCATGCAAGCCATCGATCTCCTTTTGCGGACGTGGAGCTTGACGCTTGGCCTTTGGCAAGCGCTGGATTTCCCGCAGGAATTGCGCCCACATCTGAAGGTCAGTCCGCTCGATGTCTTTGACCGTGACTTTTTCGTGGAAGTGAGCGATTCCGTGAGGGTCATGTGGATCGGGACGCTGACAGGCTAGCGTGCTCTTGAGCGCGCATCCCTTGCGCAGGAAGAAACGAATCTCGCGCAGCGACACGCGGACTTGGGCAAGGGCTTTGCTAGACCTTGGCCACGGTCTCGTGCGCACGGTAGTCTCGAGCCCACTTTAGATAGTCGGTGCGCTCCATCGGTCTTGCAATAAAGTAGCCTTGCGCCAGGTCGCAGCGAAGTTGGCGAAGAAGTTCAAAGTCCGCTTCAGTTTCGATGCCCTCCGCCACTGAAGTGATATGAAGTTTCCTTGCCATTTCAAGACTCGATTCGAGAATGACGCGAGATGACTCATGCTTGGCTGCATCGATGACAAAGGACTGGTCAATCTTCAGTTCGGTAAATGCAATGCGCGAGAGTTGCTGCATTGACGAGTATCCGGTGCCATAGTCATCAATCGAAAGGCCAAACCCTTTCATGCGAAGGCGCGCCAGTGTCTCCAGCGCATTGCCATCCTGGGTCGCCGCAGCCGACTCGGTGACCTCCAAGACGAAGTGCGAGGGTTTGACACCCTGGTCACACACAATTTGGGTCGCGCGGTCAGCGATGGTGACGTCTCCAAGCGACTTCGCGGAGAGGTTGACCGACACCGTGGCATCAACGCCGGTTGCGCGCCAATTTTGGCAAAGCACCGCGGCTTTCTCCAAAATGATCCACGTCAGTTCATTGATTAAGCCATTATCTTCGAGTGGCTTGATAAAGGCGTAGGGCGTAACAATTCCGAGCTTTGCGTGGCGCCAGCGTGCGAGCGCCTCAGCGCCCTTGATTTGCCCCGTTGCCAGGTCGATCTTGGGCTGAAAAAACGGCTCGAATTCGTTGTTCTGCATGCCCTGCACAACGTCATCTGGCGTGAACGTGAGCCCGGACGTGCGGTTGCCCGGTCTGGGTTCTGCTGGCGGCATGTAAGAGCCCAGGAGTGGCAGTAGCTTTGCGGGTGTAAGGGGTTTTTCGACGACACCCAGGAGATTGATCCCGTAGACCTCGGACATTGTCGCTACCGAGTCGAGCAGTGCAGGCTCAAGCGCACTGACGAGGATGATCGAGATGCGACTGCCGGTCTCGGCCAGATGGCGCACGAACTCCATGCCGTCCATGCTGGGCATCTCAATATCGCTGATGATGATATCGACCGGCCGGCTTGGATCCTGAAGGATGCCCAGTGCAGCGCGACCGTCGGCAGCTGCATAGACGGTCTGGGCGCCTAAGCCCTCCAACATTCGAATCATCGTCGCGCGCTGGAAATCATGGTCTTCGGTGACCAAAAAGCGCAGGCAGTTGATGTGGGTCGGCTTGTCCATCACAAGGTATCGAGATAGTGGTTCAGGTGGGCATATTCCTCGTGGAAAGCCGCCATCTCGAGCGCCAGCGTCTCCAGGTCTTCAGCGCGGCTTGCATGCCCGAGGCGCTGGCATACGCTCGCGAACTCCAACGCGCCGACCACCCTGCTTGCGCCAACCATGCGGTGAGTGGCGCGCGTCACCTGAGAAATGTCGCGATTGGCCACGGCCTCTTCCAGCATCAGCGCATCGTCGTCGTTGGCGTGCCGAAAATCGGTCAGGATGTCACGTTCGGTTGCCGCGTTGCCCCCTGAAATCTCGGCGAGTACGGAACGGTCGACCGGCCCGGTTGCCGGCGCAGGATCGACGGGCTCGCTGGCAATGGTCGTTGGCGGCAGCAGAACCGGAGCGCGCGCAGGAATCGGCAGCCATTGATCGAGGACTTTCAGTATTTGGGAAAGTGCAACGGGCTTGACGAGGCAGTCGTCCATGCCTGCAGCGAGGCAGCGCAGGTTCTCGTCACCGAGCGCGTTGGCGGTGCAGGCGATAATGGGCGTATATCGCATGCCGTTGACCGCCTCCTGGCGGCGGATACTTTGCGTCAACTCGAAGCCATCCATCTCGGGCATGTTGCAGTCGGTAATGACGATTCCAAACCGTTCGGCGTTCCATTTCGCCAGCGCTTGCACGCCGTTCTCGGCACTTTCGGCGGCATACCCCAGAGCCTGGACCTGACGCACGAGGAGCAGGCGGTTGGTTGGATGGTCATCTACAACGAGCACGAGTGTGCCCTCGAGTTCTGCCGCAGCAACGCTGGGTGCCATGCGGCGCATGTTCGGAATCGTGGCGAGCAGATCGCGGGCGAGCTCGGGTTCGCGTTGCGGAAGTCCTTCGGGATTGGCGATTGGCAACAGCAGCGTGAGGGAGATGGTTGTGCCATGGCCAAGCTCGCTGACGACGGTCACGGTGCCCCCCATCAGCGTCGCGAGGCGGCGACAGATGGTCAGTCCAAGCCCGGTGCCAGCCGCTCTGCGCGCCTGGTTGTGGTCAACCTGGCTAAAGGGCTCGAACAGCTGTTCCTGGTCCTGCGCTGAGATACCCACGCCGGTGTCGCTGACCGAAAACCGGATCTGGTCTTCACCGTTGATTCGCTCGATCAACTCCGCCTTGATCTCGATCGATCCGGTCGACGTGAATTTCAGTGCATTGCTAACGAAGTTGTTCAAGATCTGCCTGAGCCGCAGGGGATCGACCATCACCGCCGGACTGATCAGCGGATCAACGCTGCGCTTCATCAACAAGCCAATGCTGCTGGCATTGGCACTGTAAATCCCGTGGATGTGCTCGAACACCTCCCTGATCGACACGATTTCGGGGCGAACATCGAGCTTGCCGGCCTCGATCTTGGAGAAATCGAGGATGTCATCAATAATGCGCAAGAGCGACTTGCTCGAGCTGCGCACGATGCCAAGCGTTAAAAGCTGCTCAGGGTCAAGGCGCGTGATGCTCAGCAGTTCAAGCATGCCAAGCATGCCGTTCATTGGCGTGCGAATCTCATGACTCATCGTGGCAAGGAAGGTGCTTTTGGCACGATTGGCCGAGATCGCCGCTTCCTTTGCTTCCTGGACCGCGTCATTTAGCCGTCTTTTGTCGCTGACATCCCTGATGTAGCCGTTGACGAGGATGCTGCCGTTGTTATCTTTCAGTACGGAAGCCTCGTGATGCAACCATCTCAAGCTTCCGTCAGCGTGCGCAACCCGGTAATCGCAGGCGAACGCGGAGGCCGACGCGATCGCCTCGGCCATGGCGGCGTCGAATTCCGCGCGGTCGCGTGCATCGATCGCGCTTTCAATAGCGTCCCATTCAAGCGGCGCGTCCGGTGCCAGGGCATCGCTATCGCGAAGGTTTCTGACACCGGCACTGATGAATGTCAGGCGCGGCTTGGCGCCCGGTGCAATCTTGAGTTGGTACATTGCGCCAGGCAGGCTATCGGCCATGACGCGCAATTTCCTTTCGGTGTGCTTCAGTGCGCGCGCCTGCAGTATGAAACCAAGGTAGCCCGGAATGAGAATGATCACACCGAGCATCACCGCGCCGACCAACGTGCCCAAGCTGGTTTGGCGATCATGCGCAACCTTTGCAGTGCGAAAGTCCAGGAGCCGTTGCTCCTCATGTCTCATCTTTGCGACCTGATTGGATATCCGGTCGCTCGCGTCCTCTAGAACTCCAGTCGCAAGGAATGCCTGCGATAGCTCGGTTCCTTGCGATTGGCGCAGGCGGGTGTCCTGTTGCATGAGCGCAATGCGTGCGGCGATGAGCTCTTCCAGTTGTGATACCCGCACCTGCTGCGCGGCATTGTCGATGGTCAGTCGCCTGACTTCGGCGACTGTCCCGCTGATTTTTTCCATCGCCGCGGCGCGCGTGGGCAGGTAGGCAGCGTCTGCCGAGAGCATGTAATTGCGCTCGGCCGAGTCGGCATCGGTCAGCTCTTCGTTGACCTGGCCCAATTGCAAAAGGACGTCATACGTATGGGTCACCCATTCGGACGATGACTCCTCGCTGGTGGACTGGTCGTAAAGTGTCCACGCCAGAACCGAGATCATGAGGAGCGTGGCCAGCCAGAAGGCGAAATGGGCGAGGTACCGTGTGTGACGTGGATGGTTCATGATTCATATCGGTTCTTGGACATGATCTCCGTGCTACAGCTTTGCTCCGGGTCATCGCACCGGGTGTTATCCCTGCGTCGGAGCGGCCCGAGGAGGGGATTCATTTTTGTACCTTGCGCGTGCTGGATCGAAAATTCATACCGGGGCACCCAAAGACCATTGCGCCTTTCTTGTTGCTTTGTATGTGCGCTGGACCGCATAGGTGCAGCCGATCGCTGCCTAAGAGTGCCCGACTGATGTGCAGGACATCGTCATGCTGCCACGCGCTTGGCCTGCCAAATCAGAGCGCATTACGCGCTAAGGCGAGGGCGCAACTCGCGCACTTGAAGGTGTCTGTGACATGGACCGATTCCGCTTGGCACCAGTCGCAATGCCGGCAGGAAATGATCGTGACATCGAGCCGAGTTGACAACCCGGGCTTGACTATCGGTCCGTGGCGCTGCGTTTGGGAAGCGGGCCCGCTGAGAGCCGGATCAAGGCGTCGCTCATTCGGTTGCGTCGCGAGCAGGAAACGAATTTCACGCGAGTCCCGCAAGCGTGCTGTCCTGGCATCAAGGGCAGTGAACTAGCGGCCTTGTAAGCATTGCGTTCACGGGAGCCGAAGTGCCCTTGTGCTCGACTTCACTACGTCCTATTGACGATCGCGAGCCCGTTTCCCATGCAAAAGCCAGTAATGTCGGAACGTCTCTCGCAGATTCGCGAATAGCAGTTCGAAGTCTACGGGTTTGGTATGGAAGCGGTAGATTGCTCCCCGATTGATGGACTCCAGAATGGTTTCTGAATCTGTGTACCCCGAGAGAATGATTCGAAACGGGTTCGGGTACAGGTCCTTGACCCGATCAAAAAACTCAATGCCGCTTATCCCTGGCATGCGTTGATCACAGATGATGACTTGAATTTCATGAATTGCGAGAAGCTCGAAGCCCTCAGTTGCTGAGCCTGCACGATAGACGCGGTAGCCTTCCTGTTCCAACAGCCATCCGAGCGTGTCGTTGATTTCCGGCTCGTCGTCCACGAGCAAGATCGTGTCTCCTGCGAAATCATCTGCTCTGCCATCGGCGTCGTCACGCTTGACTCTCAAAAAGGTTTCAAGATTTTCCAGAGTAAGCGGCCGACTGAAGTAATAGCCCTGATAGTAGTCGCATTGGTGTCGCTTGAGATACGCCAGCTGGGATTCGGATTCGACTCCTTCCGCTACGACGTCGAGCTTTAAGCTATGTGCCAATTGAATAATGGCAATTGCGATCGCCGCATCGTCGGGGTTGGTCGTGATCTCCCGGACGAATGCGATATCGATTTTCAGGCGGTCGATAGGGAATCGTCGCAAGTAGGCGAGGCTTGAAAAGCCTGTACCAAAGTCATCGATGGAAATGCGAATCCCCAGTTCCCGGAGCGAGTGAAGTGTGGAAATCGTATGCTCGGTGTTGAGCATTAACGATGATTCGGTCAACTCGAATTCGAGAAGCGCAGGCGAGATTCCCGTTTCGCGGAGGGCTGTTGTCACCTCGTCTGTCAGGCTGCCGTCAGAAAATTGTCGTCCGGCTACATTTACCGCGACCTGAATTGGGCCGATATCAGACTCCGCCCAGCGCGAAATTTGCCTACAAGCCTGGCCGATCACCCAAGCCCCGACCTGCAATATGAGATTGGATTCTTCGAGGATCGGAATAAAAACAGCTGGCGATACCAGGCCATGACCCGGTCGTTCCCAGCGAAGCAGCGCTTCCACGCCGCTAACCTGGTTACTGCTGATGCGCGCCTTCGGCTGATAGTGGAGAACAAACTCCTGCCGCTCAATTGCCAATTTTAGTGCCGACAGCAACTCGGCACGCGAGCGGGCTTCCACATTCATTCGCGCGGTATAGAACTGGAATGCGTCCCGAGCAGCGTCTTTAGCCCAATGCATGGCGGCCTGCCCGTGTCTTAGCAGGGTTTCTCCATCGAGGGCGTCATCTGGGAAGATCGACATGCCAATGCTGGCGGTGATGAACAGCTTCTCTCCTTCGATCTCGAAAGGCTCCCGAATTGCTTCAAGAATCCTGTTCGCGACGATCGTCGGTTGCCAGTTTTCGTCCTCCATGACTAACACGGCTCCAATCTCGTCGCTGCCCAATCGGGATGCGGCATCTCGCATACGAATTGAACGAATCACGCGGTCGGCAAAGGCCTGCAGAACGCGATCACCAACTGCGTGACCGTGCGCCTCATTCACTAGCTTAAATTCGTCCAGGCCGATACTTAGAAAGACCACGCCAAGGTCCTGCTCCTTAGCCTGCGCAAGGATATTTCTGAGGTTCTGGAAGAAAAGAGTCCGATTTGGCAAGCCAGTCAGCGCGTCATAGTGAGCCAACTGATGCAGTCTTCTTTGAGCTTCCTTTTGCTCGGTAATGTCTTGAATGACGCTAACATCGATCCATCCCTCGGCAACGCGCGCATGTTGGATGTGAAGCTCCACGTCCAGCACTGCCCCGCCGTTGGTGACAAGGGTCGTTTCGACGCCAGCAGGTGACGCGCCTTGCTGCAGCAATAACTGGCGATCAGATTCGTCGGAAATCTGGGTGAGTGCGGCAACTCCCATTTTCATCAATTCTTCTCGAGAATAACCTGTCATGCGCAGGCCGGTGCTGTTAGCCTCGAGGATCAGCCCGGAACGAGGGTCAGAGAGAAAAATCGCCTCAGCGCTCGCATCCATTGCGCTGCGAAAGCGCTGCAGTTCTGCAGTTCGAACGCGCGCTTGTTCCCGCAAAAGAGCTTCCTCGCGTTGCACCTCATCAAGGGCGTAAGCCATTTCATGAAAGTTTCCATCAAGCTGCGCAATTTCGTCACTGCCGCCGATGGGCGGCAACAGATGTCGCCTCTGCTTGAGCCGTCCCATATTGTCGCGAATGGTATTGATTCGCCTCGTCATACCTCCCGAAAATGCAGCCGAAAAGAGTCCCGCGAGCAGAATGGCCGCAGTCGTGCCTGCTACCAGCAGCTTGTTTGCTTTCTGCCACGAATGGTCCAGGGTAGCTCCGCGCTCGATGCTCGAGCGTGACACTTCGGCAGCGAAGACATTCAGTTCGTCAAATAAGTCGGAGCGAGAAGCGCCCAGTCGATGCATCGTGACAGCGGCGATTGCCGCAGCATCGCCGCTTTGGATAGCATCCATTTCTCTGGCGAGCGCTTTCATCCGTTCGTCCACGAGAATACTGATTTTGACCGCGCTCCTCTCCTGAACGGGATCGCGGGCGACCAATCGGACTTGATCGCTGCTCAATCTTCGTGAATTTGCAACCATCTCTCCGAAGCCGGTAATGAAAACAGGGTCCTTCGTCAATAAGTAGCTTTGTGCGCTGCTCTCTGCCTGAACGACGGTTGCAAGCAAGTGCTGTGAAGTTTCGGTCACCAGTGCGGAATGAAGAGCGGAAGTTTGATTTAGCTCGTTTTCATGATCAACATTTGCGATCAATCCGGCGAATGCGATCAAGAACAAAGAGGGCGTCGCGACCATCAGGGCACCCTTCATGGTCACCGTAACGGTCAGTAAGTTGCTGAGGACGTACGCCAGTCCACTCGAAGCGATGAGCGCAAGTGCGAACGCAACGAGGTTGGCTGTAATAAAGGTTTCCGGGATAACCGTTGCGGCGGCGTAAAACAAGACTGGCACGAGTGAGAGACTCAGTTCGGGAGTCCAAGTGGGAAATCCTTTGGTCTTGCTGTCATCCCGTGTCCAGGCATATCCCAGCATTGCGATCGAATACGCGAAGAACGCCAACGCGGTGTGCACCGCCATGGATGTTCCATATTCACTAGATACGAGGTAGGTCGAGCCAAACGCGTAACCGACTAACGCTGCAAGAGAGAGGCTGAGCGTGACTGAGTTCATCACGCCAAGTGCAGCATAGGAACGGCGGAACGCCAGGAAAGGCAGAGCTGCACCGCTCATTACAAAGCCTATCGCGGAAGGCAAAGCCATTCGCCCGACTTCTGGCGTGAGATCGCGGCTCCATGGAACAAAGAACAAGGTATCAATGCCGGGATCAGCGCCTTGCATGTATTCGGCAATCACGGCGGAGCCGAGCAGCACTGTCGCGCCGCCTCCGGTTACAAGCAATGTCCGCCGATTCGAAATCAGACCTAAGCCCGCCAGGCTTAGCGCCATAAATCCTAGCGCGGTGTTGTATTGCATCGCAACCAGGCCGGGAAAGACCTGAACCAGCGCGGCAATCTTGTAGTTCCAACCTACTATTACCGTACTGGCGAGAGTGAGCAATAAAAGCGAGGTCCACAGGGTGACTGCGCTCCACCTGCTAGCTTTGAGACCTGAAGAAATACCGCTGGCGTATCCTCGCATCTCAGCCCCAGTGGAGCAGACACTTCCCTGAGGAGCGAGTGTGCTGCCGTGCTACCTGCCGTAAGCCGACTTCGAATGGCTGATGAGTCGTTTGTGTTCTTCAAACATTATCATCGACGGCTAGAGCCAACAGGTCAGAAAAAAGCAATTTTTCTGGAATTTGGTGCCCGTGTATCGCGCGTGGACGCAGTCTGGATACTACCACCTTGCCGATCGAGGGCAGGATGAAATTGACCAATACTGAACGGTTGGGAATTCAGACGCCAGCGGATTAAATGGTCGGGTCGATGCTGCCGGTCAGGCTCGACTCATCCTGCCGCTTGCCGATGGATTGACGTGAGCAGTTATTCGCAACAAGCTCGATTTGCAAGAACAGCTTCAGCCCGCGCTGGAGCGTGCGCCTTGGGGAAGGATGGTTCGCTGCTGTGTTTGCGCGCTACGCAGAGAGTCGGCGAAACCTGCGCGCACATGAAGTGCTCAACTTCTTCATGGCGAACGTGGAAGCGGTTTGAGCTTGGTTCATGGGCATATTGCTGCGGTCGCGGGATGGAGCACTGTCACATTGGTCTCGCCGCTATCCGTCGAGCGTGACCTCAGTCAGATTGTCATCGGAATTCCGATCGATTCGCTTGTTATAAGGGTCAACGCCAAGCCACTTCGGCAGCTGATCCACGACAAGCTCGATCTGTTGCTTGCCACTGACCAGAGCCCGCTGGCTGAAATACAACACCGATTTTGCCGAGAATCCTGATGTGCCGGGCTCCGCCGTGAAAACGCCAATGTCGAATAATTCATTGAGTGGCGCCTCGCTTTCCTTGCCCTGGCCGTCGGCGTAAAGCTTCTTGCCATCGATAGTGAAGGTGACGTCGTATTTGCCATCGGCTCGTTTTTTTGCATGGGCTTCGTGAGCGCTCATATCGTAGAGCGTGATGCGTTCAAACAGGTCGGTGATCAGGTCGTCGTACTTGGGACCCGCTTCTTCACGAAGAATGCGGACGAAATCGGTCGATGACGGATAGGGCGGACCCTTGAACGCAAATTCGTTGATGAGGCGCCGCAGCGATCGGTTGACGACGTCTTCGCCGACGGCATCCTTCAGCCAATACATCACCAGTGCCCCTTTCTCGTAGTGGATGTAGGGCTGGTTTTCCACTCGTATCAGTGGCAACTCTTCGACGCCTTCACCGCCGCGCGCGCGCAGATAGCGATCGAGTTCCTGCTTGAGGAATTTTCGGATCATGGTCTGGCCGTAGAGCTTTTCCATCACCAGAAGCGCCGAATACTGGGCGAACGATTCGGACAACATGGTCATGCCCTGCATATCCGCGCCAATAACCTGGTGCGCCCACCACTGGTGGCCGGTTTCGTGCGCAGTGACGTAGGTGACGAGATCGATGTTTTTTGCATCCTCGCCCTTGGCAAAGCCGGGCTTTTGAATGAACCCGATCGACTCCGAGAACGGCACAGTGTTGGCAAATGACTGTGCGAAGTTCGCATAGGCGGGAAACTCGAGAATGCGCATTTGATGGAACTGGAAGGCCGAGAACTGCTCTGAAAAGAGACCCAGCGAAGACTGCAGCGCGCTTAACATGGTGGCGACGTTGTAGGCGTGTTGCGGAAAACTGTAGACACCGAGTGCCACGGGCGTGCCGTCGCCTCCTTGCCATGTCGCCTCATCGTTGGCATAGCGCGCTGACTGCATCGAGAAGAAATGCAAAATCGGCGCGTCAGTTTGGGTGTGAAGCACGCGCCTGCCGTTGACGATGCTGTCCGAGACGGTGTAGCCAGGAGCGACGGCAGTCTGATCGGCGTCGGTGGTCAGCGTGATGTCCGCCGTGACCCAGTCGCTGTCATGGCGCAGGTAGTTAAACGCACGCGCAGACGCGTCTTCGAGCTTGGGAGGGCGCAAGTCGGCGGGCAGTCCATATTTGCGGCGCTTGGCGCGCTCGGTCAAAAAGCTTGTGCGCTCGACACCGATACCGGGCGTGATCTCCTCGTCATTGATAAAGGTGCCGTTATCGACGATGCCGGTCAACGGTCTCTCGTTCGGAAAACCCTTCTGCTCGAGGACGGTGTCGAACACGACAGTGCGTTTTTCATGCGGCTGCATCGGCTGTGCAAAGCGGTAAATGCGGTAATTGAAGCGTCCGAGATCGTCGGCCAGACTGGCACCTTCGACTTCGAGTCGCTTCATCTGCAAGGGCTTCATCCAGCGCAGCTGGACTTCGGCAAGCGCCGCATCGGTGCGGTTCTCGATGATGTATTCGCCATGCGTGACGGCGCGCACTTCCTCGGGGTAAAGATCGACCTTGAGCTTGACTGCTGCAATCTTGGGCTCCGGGACGTGCTGGAACTTGAGCAAGGCACGTTCCGAATCAGCGGCATAGCGTTCCTTGTCTTGCGCGGTTTCATACGGATTGAGGATACTGGTGTTGTAGTAGATGAATCCCCCGCTGGATGCCATCACCAACACCGCAAGCAGCAGGATCATGCCTGGCATGCCGGCCAGTCGCTGTCTTGCCTGGGTCAAGCGCGGCCTGAGCCGCATTTCGCGGCCGCGGCGCCACAAGGCGTGCGACAGCGTCAGCAGGATGATCGCTGCGGCGCTCCAGTAAAGCTGGAACCAGGCTCGGCCGATCCAGAAGCGGCCCATGCCATTCATGTCGGACAGCGGCACCGGCGAAGTCCCGGCGTAATCGTAAAGATGGTTTTCAAAGCCCGCGGGGACCAGCGCGGTCTGGGCCACGATGTAGAGCAGCATCACCGCCCAGCCGATGAATTTCTGCTTGACCAGCACCTGCACGAAGGTGGCGAGCGCTGCGAACTGAAATGCTTCGATGACGCGCGGCAGGATGAACCAAAGCAGATAGCTTTCGAGCTCGATGTGCGTGTAGCCATGAGCCAGCTGGTCGATAATGCCGACCATCGCTGCAAACAGGTAAGACACCAGAAGCACGATGGTGATGGCCACGATCTTTGGCACCACGAAGACCCAGTCGGGCGCGGGCATGACGCCTGTGATCTCGTCCATGCGGCTGTCATGGTCGCCCCATACCAGCTCGCCCGAGTAGTAGATTGCAATGACGATGGCAAACAGGGCATAGGATCCGGTCAGGGCATCGACAACGGCGCGCGTTACTGGCAGATACTGGATGTCGCGCACTGTCGTTACGGCCGTCAATGCACCCACAGCGTTCAAGGCACCGATGGCGATCAGCACGTAGAAGGCGGGACTGCGAAAGACCACGCGCATGTCAAACCGCGCCAGTGATATGAGCTGGATCCAACCTGAGCGGCGGCCGCTCGGGATGAACGAGGGTGTGCTGCGGGGCACGGCCATCGTGCGCTCGCCTGCACTTGGCGCGGGGGCTGCGACCTTGCCCGTGCGCTCGCCAAAAGAAAAGCGGATGTAGGCGAATCCGTAACAGATGACAGCGACGCCAAGCCAAAGCAGCCGGCTCAAGAGTCCGAGCCGATCCAGGCTCGGCAGCAGGGTATTGCGATCGCTGGCGGTCCAGTACCGCGTCGCTTTCGAGAGCCAGGAGACGCCGAATGGATCGCTGAGGATCGCAACAGTGTCCCAGGCAGGGTCGCGCAGCGCGACCCTTGATCCGATATAGATCACCAGCAGCGCGAGCAGTCCAACGTAGGTCCACATCATCGAGCGCGTTGCCGTCGCCAGTGCAAACATGATTGCGCCGATCACAAGCAGCGGCGGAATGCCAATGACGAAATACGCGAACAGATAATTGCGGGCGACGAAAGGCCCGACCTTTTCGGCGTCAAGCCACGGCATCCATGAGCCGATCAGCATGGCCACGGGTACTGCCAGGAGCACGAGGGCTGCTACCGTCATGGCACCTGCGAAGCGTCCACCAAGGTAGGCCGCCTTGGTGACGCGAGTGGAGCGAATCAAGGGAGCAATGCGGGTTTCATCGTCGCGCAGCACGACGTTTGCCACAAATGCTGCAACGATAAAAAGCGCGAAGACGTTCATGATGGCGATGGTGCTCATCAACGCCGCGGGTGAATTGATATTGACGTTGCCGCGGGCGCCGATTTGCACCGTATCGATTGTCACCGAGGCAAACGACAACAGGAAGAAGAGCGCAAAACCGATGAAAAACACTGGCGCGCGCAGTTGGTAGCGCAGCTCAAAGCGGGCAATCGACAGGAACATGGCTAGGCCACGCTTTTCGACGCGGCGCCAACGCTGCGGTGTTGTCTCTCGCTTGTCAGCGTCGCGAAATAGACGTCTTCGAGATTGGGAGCCAACGGCTCGAAGGTCCCGGGGGGCTGGGTTTCGGAGAGCACGTGGACTTCGGTGCGACCGCCACGCAGCCGGGTCGAGATCACATTAATGCCCGCTCTAGTCATGTCCTCGAGCTCGCTCTTGGCAATCGTGCTGCGCCACACGCGGCCCGCGAGCAGGCCCAGCAGATCGTGTGGGGAGCCCTGCTGGACGATGCGTCCACCGACGATGATCGCCATGCGCGAGCAGAGGTCGACGACGTCATCGACGATATGCGTGGACAGGATGACAACCACGCTCGAGCTGACGTCGGAGAGGAGATCGTTAAAGCGGTTGCGTTCTTCCGGATCAAGTCCGGCGGTGGGCTCATCGACGATGATCAACTGCGGGCTTGCGATTAACGCCTGGGCGATGCCAAAACGTTGTCGCATGCCGCCGGAGAATCCGGCGACGGCCTTTTTGCGCACCTCCCAAAGGTTGACCTGCTGCAGTAGTCCTTCGACCATGTCGCGGCGTGGCCCGCGCTCGGTGACGCCCTTGAGCACGGCAAGATGGTCGAGCAGCTCGTAGGCCGAGACGCGCGGATAGACACCGAAATCCTGGGGCAGATAGCCCAGCACGGCGCGCAGCTTCTCGGGATTTGCGATGACGTCGATGTCATTGAAGCGGATGCTTCCCGATGTCGGCACCTGCAGCCCGGTGACACATCGCATCAGCGTCGACTTTCCTGCGCCGTTGGGCCCAAGCAATCCAAACATGCCCGGCGCAAGGCTCAATGACGCATCGACTAGCGCCTTGGTGCCATTGGAATAGGTGTGGCTGACGCCGTCGAGTACCAACATGTCAAATTCCCCGAAAAGAAGTTACGCAAGGCACAACCATTCCTGCTCGCACAGCTTTGGGCTCACACAATTGTCAGTGCCGCCCGGAAGGCTGTAAAGCATGAATGCGACAGAATGCCTGAATTCGGCGGCAGGTTGCAGCCAGAAGGACGCGAGATGCGAGAAGGGCGCGAGGCCATCGTCGGTGGCACATGCGAGCGCTCAAAGGTGGCAGCGGTGCCGAAACCTAGGGCTTCGCTAATCCCCCTCTGACGGCTGGATGGCCAACCTAGGCGCCACGGCTTGGTTCAGGTATCTTTCGGGTTGCTTAGGAAGGGCCGAGATAAATCACGATGAAAAACGCGCTGACCTGTCTGTTCATGCTGCTCTCTACTTCAGTTGCGCACGCCGATGAGGGCATGTGGACGCTCGATAACCTGCCTTTGAAACAGCTGCAGCAGGATTATGGCTTCGCGCCGAGTGCCGCCTGGCAAGACCGCGTCCTGCACGCGTCCTTGCGCATGGCGCAGGGCTGCTCGGGCTCGTTCGTTAGCGCTGATGGCCTTGTCATGACCAACCACCACTGTGCGGAACAGTGCATTTCCCAGCTTTCCAGCCCAGAGCACGATTTTGTGGCGAACGGCTTCGTCGGCATTCGGGACGGCGCCGAGCGAGCTTGTCCGGAGCTTGAATTCGACCAGCTTGAATCGATTGCCGATGTCACGCCTCGCGTCAGTGCGGCCACCGGTGACAAGAGTGGGGCGCAGCGCATCAGCGCCGAACGCAGCGTGACCAGCGCGATCGAGCAGGAATGCAACGCCGGCGGCGACGCCAAGGTGATCCGCTGCGACGTCGTGTCGCTCTATCATGGCGGCCGCTATGCGCTCTACAAGTACCGTCGCTATCAGGACGTGCGCCTGGTGTTCGCGCCTGAAGCTGCCATCGCCGCCTTCGGTGGCGATCCGGACAACTTCAATTTCCCGAGGTTCGACCTCGATGTGACCTTCTTGCGTGTTTACGTCGATGGCCGGCCAGCGCACACCGACTTTTTTCCCTTCAGCAAGAGCGGTCCGAAGGCCGGTGATCTGGTGTTCGTCGTCGGCAATCCCGGGGGCACCGAGCGTAACGATACGGTTGCACAATGGATCGCACTGCGCTCGGACTTCCTGACACCGTTCTTGGCTTATCTTTCGGATTTCCACGGCATGATCTGGCAGTATGGGCGTGAGAGCGGCGAGCACGCCCGTCAGTCCAATGATGACCTGCTCATCACCGAGAACGCGCTCAAGGTCTTCAAGGGACAACTCGAAACGCTCAACGATGATGCGGTGCTAAAGAGCAAACAGCACGAAGAAGATGAGCTTCGCGCCTGGGTCAATGCCGATCCCGCGCGCAAGGCCAAGTATGGCAACGCCTGGGACGAACTGGCCGGATCGCTAAAGGCCGGCGCTGAACTCGGCCCGCGCTATCGGCTGGTGGAGCGCGGTTCGGGGTTTAGCAGCGATCTCTATGCGGATGCCAGCATTCTGGTGCGATATGCGGCCGAGCGGGGCAAGCCTGACGCGGATCGCCTGCCCCGTTATCGCGATGCAAATCTTCCGGCGCTTCGACAACAGGCGCTATCCAGTGCGCCGATCTATCCTGAACTCGAGGAAACCAAGCTGGCCTGGTCGCTTGAGAAACTTCGCCAGGGACTCGGAGCTGATGATCCCCTGGTGCAAGAGATCCTCGGCAGCGACAGTCCGGACACCGTCGCCAGACGCCTGGTCGAGGGTAGCAAGCTTGCCGACGTCAATGTGCGCAAGCAGCTTTGGGAAGGGGGAGAGGCGGCGATCGAAGCCTCCAACGACCCGATGATCAAACTGGCACGGATGGTCGATCCACAGGCCCGCATGATTCGCAAGGACTACGAGACTCGCGTCGAAGGCGTCGCAAAGAAGAATAGCGCGTTGATTGCCGAGGCGAGATTTGCGCGCGAAGGGCTAGGCAGTTATCCGGACGCGACATTTACCTTGCGCTTGTCGTATGGAGCCGTCAAAGGTTGGGATGAGCATGGCGTCGCGGTTCCGCCATTCACGGATTTTGCCGGTTTGTACCGCCGGGCGACGGGCAGTGATCCTTTCAAACTTCCTGCGAGCTGGATCGCGGCCCAATCAAAAATCGACTTGGCCACGCCATTTGATCTGGTGACAACGAATGACGTCATTGGTGGCAACTCCGGGAGCCCGATGATCGATCGCGATGGCGACGTCGTCGGGCTGGTTTTCGATGGCAATATCCATTCGATCGGAGGCAATTTTGTCTACGACAAGCGCCTGAATCGGACCGTTGCCGTGGATAGCGCAGCTCTGGAATATTCGGTCCGTCACGTCTACGGTGACACCACCTTGGCTGATGAACTTGTGACCGGCCATCGGTCAGGGGCCGCGATGTAGTCGACGGGGCCGGCGTTGAATTCGTGGCGATAGGGCGCGGTTTTCGCTGACGAGCCTGATCATTGGCACCCGAGATCTACTGCCAAGCAATACGGTGCCGATGCACCGAAAGCGTCGACGGGCTGGTGTCGAGGCCTGATTGCAGATCTTCGCGGGCCAGTCGCACGCGCAGTACCGAGCGCACGACAGCGCAGCGGAAACAAGGAGGCATTCGGCGAGATCAGCGCCCTCTTTGGTTGGCATAGGGCCAGGCCGCATTCGCGCGCGTGAATGCCCGAAACTATTTGAAGACCGGATTGGGTACTCTGTAGAGCGCTCCGCGAGCGTCGCTGCCATTGCCAGACACGGTCGTGCCATAGACGAAGCGACCCTCCGGCGAAATTGCGAGGTTCGCGTGGTGCTCCCCGTTGACATCGATCTGCGCAATCAGGTTGCCAGTCGCACCGATGACGGCAAAGCCGCCGCCGTCCCAAAGGCTGACGAAAAGTCGACCCTCGGCATCGATGCGCACGCCGTCGGGAACGTAGCTTCGGCCTTTAGCGAGCAGGGCGTTGAGGTTGACGAACTCGCGCAGCGCGCCCAATGTGCCATCGGCAGCGATCGTGGCAATGAGCAGGCGGTGGGCGTCGCTCTCCGCAACATACAGAAGACCTCCGTCTGGCGACACGACAAGTCCATTGGCATAGTCGATGTCCGTGGCCACGACGCGAACGCGTTGGTCGGCCCCCACGTAGTAGACTTTTCCTGACTTGTTGGAGCCCGATGCCGAAAAGTAGACGCCCCCCTTGGCATCGGCGGCAAGATCGTTGGGTTCGGCAAACCCATGCCCCTCGGCATCCTGCTCGATGCGCTTTAACACCTTGCCGTCAAGCGAAATCAACACTACGCGGTTGCTGTCGTAGCATGCCACGAGCAGGCCTTCGTCACGCTTGAGCAGCCCCGTCGGTCCGCAGCCCGCTTCGTGCCAGACCAATTCCTTGTCATGGCCCTTGAGCCTGAAGACCTCTGAGGTGGCATAGTCCACGAAGTAAAGCGTGTCGCCGACAAATATCGTGCCCTCGGGAAAGCCCAGGCCGGGTGCCAGCGTGTCTTCGTTGGATGCGCAGCGGGCAGAGGAGGGCAGAAGCGTCAGGCAGGCTGGGATCGCGAGCAACGCCATCTGAGCGGCACGCCGCATGCGCCGCAACGCCCGACGCGAACCCAATCCCGATGGTGGCTTGAAGGTTGCCATGAATGCTTCCGACACAATGCCGCGCTTGACCGCTGCATCGCCCCCGCCGAGTCGTGCCATGCCAAGCGCCTCAGGAAGAAGGCGCAAGTCTCAACGCCGAGGCGATCTTTCTGCCCGACTCACGCAGCTCGTCAAGTAACGCAGGCAGCTCGACATCGACCAGTTTACCTGCGCGCTTTTTCCAGACGCCTGCGACCATCACGCTGTCGATATTTGCCAGCGATGCCTGCATCACGACCGAGCTGACCGCATCGTGCAGCGGTTGCATATTGAGGTCCGTCCGTCGAATCAGCACCAGATCGGCCTGCTTGCCCTTGGCAAGCGAGCCAATGCGATCCTCAGCGCCAAGCATCCGTGCGCCTTCGAGGGTAATCCAGGAAAGCGCCTCGCGCGTTGTCACGGTCGACGTGGCAGGGATGCTGCCGTGTACTTCACGAAAGGCGACGTTATCGAGAGAACGCTGCATGCCCAGTGCAATGCGCGCCTGGGTCAGCATGTCGCCGCTGACAACGCTCTCGAGATCGACGCCAAGCGAGGGCGCTCGGCCGAGGTCGCGCAACCGCCCCGTGATCGGATGGCCGTGCCCCTGGGTCATCTCGTTTTCGGGAGCAACGGAGAAGCTCATGCCGAGCTGGCAGAAGCGCTCGAGCTGGGCGCCTGTGAACGCATGGCCGTGGACAATATTGATGTGCGGGCCGAGCAAACCCTCTTGCTCCAGGCGCTCCCAGCCGCCAGGGGTCCGCGCAGCGCCGCCGCCCTGGTGCAGCGAGGCGATCACGCCCAGATCGCGCGCCATCTTAAAATCGTGCAGGCTGACTTCCATCGTCGAATAATGCGGGCCGAGCACTGCAGCTCCGATGCCAAGCAAGGGTTCGGTGCCAAATTGCCTGATCAGCCGCTCGAGTTCGGCGCGCGGATGCGCCTTCTCCCAGAACGGCGTCTCACCGGGCTTCGCATCAGGCTTGGGCGTGCCGTGCAGAAAAGTCGCGCGGATTCCGGAGCGCAACAAGGCGGCGATGGCGGCATCGTTGTGCTCGGCCGTGCGGTTGTTGTGGCACCAGTCGACGAGCGTCGTCGTGCCGCAATTGAGCTGGTTCAGAGCACCGACGAGCGTCGCGATGTACAGATCCTTGGGATCGAACGCGAGCGCCAGCCCGGCGTGCATCTTGGCGAAATAGTTCAGCAAGGTCCAATTGGCCGCGATGCCGCGCAAGGCAGTCTGCCAGGTGTGCATGTGGGCGTTGACGAGTCCTGGAATGACAATGCAGTCACCGGCCTCGATCACCGTATGGCCGGCGCTTGGCAGCGCGGGCGCAATCTCGGTGATGGTGTCGCCCTCGATCAGGATATCTGCCGAAGGCAGGTCGCCTTGGCGGTCCATGGTGATGACGCACGCGCCGCGGATCAACGTCGCGGGACCCATCACGTCAGCTCTCGAGGCCGTCGCTTAATTCGACGTTCTCCGCTTCCAGTTCAAGCCCGGCATCGCGTGCCGTCTCAAGCAGCAGCACCGCGAAATCAACATTCTCCTGGCCGCGGCCGACCAAGCGCGCCACCGATTCGCGTGTGGCTGCAGCAGAGGGCATGGCGACGCCAAGCGCCTTGGCCGCCGCCATACCCAGATCCATGTCCTTCAAGAGCAGTTGCGGCGTGAAGGTCACCTGGTCAAAGCGCAGGTTGCATAGCACCGGCGTCTTGTAGCGCGTGTACATCGATCCGAGCACGGAATCGTTGATGCTCTCCAGAAAGACGTGCCGGGGGATGCCGGCCTTTTGTGCGAGGACGGTTATTTCACACAGGTTCTGAATGATGACGCCGAACATGGTGTTATGGGCGATCTTCCAGATGCGCGACAGCTCGCCTTCGCCAACCCACATCACCTTGCGCGCCATCACCTGGAGATAGGGGTCAACGCGCTCATAGACTGCCTTTGGACCCGACGAGACCACCAAAAGCTTCCCCGCCTTCGCCACCTTGGCGTTGCCCGATACAGGGCTGCACAGGAAGTCAACGCCCATCGCCTCGAGGCGCTCGCGGATTTCGGCTGAGCCTAACTGCGAGATCGAGGAACTATCGGCGATCACCTTCGGCTTGTGTGGGCCGGTGAGAAGGCCGCCTTCTGCAAAGAGGATCTCCTTCAGGTCGTCGGTGGTCGAAACCATCGTGAAGACGATGTCCAAGGGTGCCAGTTCAAGCTTCGATTGCGCGAGCGTGGCGCCCAGCGCAGCCAGGGGCTCGGCCTTTGCGCGCGTGCGGTTCCACACCATCACCGGATGGCCACCCTTGAGCAGGCGCGTGACCATCGCATCACCCATTCTTCCAAGGCCAATCCAACCCAAGCTGTCACTCATACGTCTCTCCCTTAGCGCTGGACGCGTTTGTCGTCGGCCTCGCCCGCATACCAGATTGCACCAGCGCGCGCTTCTACCGCCAGTCGATTCAGGCTCGCTCCGAGGCACGGTCCGTCAAAGCATCGTCCATCCTCGAGATGGAACATGGCACTGTGATGCGCGCACATGAGCGTCGCATTATCGTAAACCCAGAACACGCCTGGCTCGTAATTGAGGGGAATCGAGAAGTGGGGACAGCGATTCTCGAATGCGCGCAGGCGGCCCTGGTTCAGAAATACCACAACCCGAAACGGATCATGTGCGGGGCCGAAAGAGCATTCCGCCGTGCCGCTTCTGGCGAGCTCAGTGAGCGCCACAAGACGCGTCCCTGGCACCGGCTCATGGGGGTGTGCCATGGTCCTTCAGGTGACGTGCTAGCGATTGCCCAAGCGCCGCGACGATCGCCCTGGCGCCGCTGCAATTTGCGCGACGCATCACGAATGATCCTGCGCCAGCCTGAAATCGTAATGGGCTTCAACGTAAGGCGTTGCCATGACCGTGCCGTCCTTGGCAGTGCCCGCGGGCTTGGTCACGAACTCGGTGATGAGCGAATTCTTGACACCGAAGACCGCATCCGAATCCAGATACTTGTCTCCCGCCACAAACACGTGCGTCGTGACGCTGCGAAATCCCGCAGCGGAGAGCATGAAATGGATATGCGCCGGACGGTAGGGATGACGCCCCATGGCATGCAGCATCGGCCCGACCGGCCCGTCGGTGGGAATGGGATAGCTGACCGGCTTGACCGTCCAGAACCAGAAACGGCCTGCCGCATCGCTGCGAAACCTGCCCCGCACTTGCATCTCGTCAAGGTGCGCGAGCTGGACGTCATACCAGCCTTCGCCATCGACCGCCCAGACGTCAATGGTGGCTCCGGCAACCGGCTCGCCGCGATGATCGAGTACGCGGCCGGTAAAGAGGGTGGGCTCGCCAACGACACCGGTGGCGATATTTGCGCCATTGACAAGTTCTGGCGCTCCGCTTTGGTAGAACGGTCCGAACACCGTCGTTTCGGTTGCGCCCTCGGGGAAGCGATGGTTGATGGCATCGACTAGCATCGAGACGCCAAGCGTATCGGAGAGCAGGATGAATTCCTGGCGCTTGTCGTCGCACTTCTGTCCGGTCGCGGTAAGAAACTGGATGGCCTTGAACCACTCGTCTTCGGTGAGCTCGACATCACGCACGAAATCATGCAGGTGACGCACCAGACTTTCGGCAATCTGCTTAAAGCGCGCGTCGTGGCTTGTCAAGAGCGTCGCGAGCACCGCGTCGGTCAACGTCGATTCACTCAGGTTTCGCATGACCTTCTCTCCTATGCCATTCAAAAGATGACGCGCCGCTCGACCGGGAAGCAGCGCACGCCAAAGCGCCTGGCCACAAAGCCCCACAGCCCGCCCGGGAATCGGATTGTAACGACGATCGCGAGCGCGCCAAGCCCGACCAGGTACCAGGTGCCGAAGTCACCCAAAAGCTTTGAGACGGCGAAGTAGAGCATGGCGCCGATCAGCGGCCCTTCCATGGTCCCGACGCCGCCAATGATGACCATGAAGATGATGACCGGCGACCATTGCACTCCGAACGCGGCGTCCGGGGACACGCGCAAGATGGAAAGAAAATACAGTGCTCCGGCAACACCAAAGCCTGCTGCTGAGATCAGATAGACGAGAAACTTGGTGCGGCGAACGTCGATGCCCTGGCTTTCCGAGGCGGGCTCGCTGTCACGGATTGCAGATAGAGCAAGCCCGAAGCGCGAACGCAACACCCGGTGCACCAGAAAAATCGAGCCGAAGACGACAGCAACGGCGATCCAGAAAGTCACCGACTCGCGCGCCCACTTCGAGTAGCCGCGCACGGCAGTCAAGCTCGTGCCGGAGCCGCCGCCAAGCACCGACAGGTTCGCCACAAGGAGCCTGAATATCTCTGCCATGGCCCATGTGCCGATCGCGAAGTAGCCGCCTTGCAGGCGAAATACGACCTGGGACACCGGAATTGCAACGAGGGCGGCACACACCCCCGCCAGTGCAACGCAGAAAAACGGATTGACGCCGCCGAAATTGCCCAGCGCGATCAGCGCATATGCGCCGATGCCGATGTAAGCCTGCTGGCCGATCGATACCAGTCCGCCATAGCCACCGAGCAGATTCCACATCTGTGCCATGAGGAACAGGCAGGCGAACTCGCTGAACTGGCGCAGCGTACTTGACTCGGCCCAAAACGGCATGCTCGCCGAGACGACAAAGAGCAGCCAGATGATGGCGCGCGTGATGCGCGAGGCGCGCGTCTCGAGTTCGATGGCTGCGTTGTGCTCGTCCATCGCCTAGGCCGCTGTTTTGGGAAAGAGGCCCATCGGACGGACCACCAGCACGGCCACAAAAACCAGGTGGCCAACGAGGATCCCCCAGCCCGGATTGACACGAAAGCCGATCGCCTGCGATATGCCGAGGATCAAGCCCCCGAGGAAGGTTCCCCAGAACGAGCCCATGCCACCGATGATCACCGACTCGAAGGCATAGATCAGCTGGGCGGGTCCATCGGTTGGCGAAATGGTGGTGCGCATCGCCTGGAAGATCCCGGCGATACCAAGAACCCCGATGGCCAGTGCGGTGGCAAGCGCAAACACATGATGATTGTCGATGCCAACCAGAGATGCCGCCTCCCCATCGTCTGACGTCGCGCGAAAGGCGCGACCCAGCCGGGTTCTGCCGAAGAGCCACTGGAAACCGGCGCTTGTCGCGAGCGCGACGGCAAGAACGATCACAGGCAAAACGCCGACCGCGAGTCCCGGCACGATCTCGATGCTGCGGGCTTCGAGTCCGCCGGCCGCAAGCGAGCGGGTATCGGCGGAGAAGAGTTCAAGCAGCAGGTTCTGGATGACAATTGAAATGCCGAAGGTCACGACCAAAGAGGGCAGCGGATTGCGCGACAGCGTGCGGTTTAGGACCGTGCGCTGCACGACATAGCCAAGCGCGAAGGCGAGGGGCACGACGGCGAGCATCGTCGTGAATGGGCCAACGCCAAAGACCTGGTTGAGGAACACGCCGCAAAAGCCAGCCAAAATGATCAGGTCACCGTGAGCCGTATTGACAAGCCGCATGACGCCAAACATGAGCGACAGGCCAAGAGCAAAGAGGGCATAGAGGCTGCCCAGGAGGACACCCTGGATGATCGTATCGGCGGCGCCCAGGAGGTCCACGCCTAGACCCCGAAGTAGGCCAGCGAAATCTGCTCCATGGTGGTCTCGCTCGAGGAGCCCGTCAGCGCCACGCGTCCCTCCTGAAAACAGTAGAGTCGCTGCGAATGCGCGCGTGCCGCCGCGACATCCTGCTCGACCAGGATCGACGTCATGCCTTCGCTCGTGATCTTCGCCAGCGCCTCATAGATCTCGGCGATGACAAGCGGTGCCAGGCCGAGCGAGAGTTCATCGCAGATGAGAAGGCGCGGATTGGCCATGAGCGCCCGGCCAATCGCCACCATCTGCTGCTGGCCGCCTGAGAGCGCCGTCGCGGCAAGGCGCCGGCGTTCGCGCAAGGCCGGGAACAGCGCGTAGACGCGCTCAAGCGTAAACGGGCCGTGCCGCCGGGTGTGCGCGCCGATGACCAGATTCTCCTCGACCGAGAGGCTGGCAAAGAGGCGCCGGCCCTCTGGCACCATGGCGATACCCTCGGCGACGAGCCGATGCGCGGGGTTGCCGCCAACCGCGCGCCCGTCCCAGGTGATGGCCTCCTTCGGGCAGGGAAGCAGGCCCGTCAGGCATTTGAGGAAGGTCGATTTGCCCGCCCCGTTGGCACCGATGATCGCCACCGTCTGGGCCTCTTCAATGAAAAAATCGATGCCGAAGAGCGCCTGAAAATCGCCGTAGAAGGCGCTTAGCGCGCGCGTGCGCAAAAGCTCGGCCATGTTAGCTGCCCAGTCCGAGATAGACGCGCCTGACGTCGGGATCGGCCATGATTGCGCTGGGCTCGCCTTCGGCAAGACGGGCGCCAAAATTGAGCACCATCAGCCGGTCTGCGACGGCAAGCAGTGCGTGAACGACGTGCTCGATCCAGATAATGGTCATGCCGCGCGTCTTGATTGCGCGGACCAGGGCAACCAGTTCCAGTGCCTCGTGCTGGGTCAGGCCGCCTGCCACCTCGTCGAGCAGAAGGAGCACCGGCTCGGTCGCGAGCGCGCGCGCCAGTTCAAGGCGCTTTCTGTCAAGCAGCGTGAGCGAGCCGGCACGCTGGTTGGCGCGTGGCCAAAGGCCGGTTTGCCTGAGAATCTCAAGGCACGGCGCGTAGGCATCGTTCTCGCTTTTGCCTGCGCCAAAGGTCGCAGCGACGAGCAGGTTTTCAAACACCGTCATGCCGGCAAACGGATGCGGGATCTGGTAGGAGCGCCCAACGCCAAGGCGGCAGCGCCGGTGCGGGCTCGTGCTCGTGATATCGCGGCCTTCAAGGAGGATGCGGCCGCTGTCGGGTCGTACATCGCCACTGATGAGGTTAAACAACGTGGTCTTGCCAGCGCCGTTAGGACCGAGGATGCCCAGGGTCGTGCCCGACGTCACGTCAAGTGACATGGCGTCGGTCACGGTCAGGGCGCCATAGCGTTTTGTGACATCGTGCAATGACAGTAGCGCCTGCATGAGGTCCTTTGCTAGGCCATGAGCTTGAGTGTCCCCCCGGTGGGAATGGCGGGTGCGGTCAGATTATTGACCACCACCAGATCGTACTTGTACTTCGTGCCCTTGACCCATTGGCCGCCAACCAGAGGCGTCTTTGCGACGTTCTTGACTGGACCGCTGCCCCAGGCGATGGTGCCCACGAGTGTATCGAGGTGCGTCGCAGCCAGCGCATCGCGAATGTCGGCCTTGTTGGCGACGTCCTTGGTGCGCTTGAGCGTATCGATGGCGATCTCGAAGAGAGCGTGTGCGAAACCGAGCGGTTGCGTCCACTGTTTGCCGGTGTCCTTCTCATACTGGCTGGCGAAGGCGCGCGAGGTCATGCCGGTGAGGGACGATTTGAAGGGATGGCTCGGGGTCCACCAGACCTCGGTGGACAGGCCAGCCCCAGAATCGCCGACTGCCTCGAGTGCCGAGGGAAACAAGAGCGCCTTGCCAACGGAGACGATCTTCGGCCTGAACGCCTGCTGCTGGGCCTGCGTCCAGAAGGTCTTGAAGTCAGGCGGGATCATCACGCCGGTGACGATTTCGATGTTGGCTTTCTTGAAGGCCGCGATCTGTGCGCTGAAATCGCTGGTCAGATCCTGGTAGCGACCCGGATCGGTGAGCTTGAAGCCGTCCTTGGCCAGGGGCCCTGGGAATCCCAGTTTCGGATCGCCCCAGGCGTTGCCGTCGCCGTCATTGGGAAACAGGCCGCCGACATCTTTATTGGTGGCCGCTGGCTTCCACATGTTGGTGAAGACGGCAATCACATCCTCGAGCCCCCAGAAGAAATGGTAGGTCCAGTTAAAACCGGTCTCGGGCTTGCCGCCGCGCGTGAAAAACCACGGCTGCCACGGCGCCACGGTCGAGATGCACGGGATTTCGTTGAGCTCGCACTGGTCCGAGACCGGATTGGTGGTCTCGGGCGTCGAGGCCACCAGCATCAGATCGACGTGGTCCTTCAGGATCAGATCCGCGGCGGCCTCGCCGGCCTTGTTGGGGTTGGACCGGCTGTCCTTGACGATGATTTCCACCGCATAGCGCTTGCCGGCCACGCTCAGGCCGGACTTGAGGAAGTCCTGCATCTGGCCAATGACGAATTTGTCGGCCTCGCCAAATGCCGCGAGCGGACCGGTTTGGGGTGAGACGTAGCCGATGCGAAGGGTTTGGGCCTTCTGGGCGAAGGCACGACCGGCGCTGCCCACGCCGACAGTCAGTCCGGCGGCGCCCAGGGTCTTTAGGACCGTGCGGCGCTTGGACCCAGGCGGGGTGCACCGGTTTTCGTTGTGTGACATCTGCTCCTCCTTTTCGTTGGTCTATGAACGCTGTTGTGCTCATTCTCGGTCTTTAGCTTCGGGGCCGATTCCCCTCAAAAACATCCTGCAGGCGGGCATTGCGGCGCTTGTCGTGCCGTCTCGTTTGCGCCAGGCCTTCTTGCAGACCCTGGCGCCGGATAGGAAGCGCAGGCAGCATGGCGTCGAAGTCGGCTCGACTCATGACGATCAAGCCGCGCGCGGATAGTAGGGCGCAAGGTTAGCGTCGACATTGACCCACACCGACTTGGCCTGGGTGTACTCGCGCATGACCTCGAAGCCCATTTCGCGACCGTACCCTGAGCTGGCCACGCCGCCAAAAGGCGAGGCCGGATTGACCCGCTTGTAGCAGTTGATCCAGACCATGCCGCTCTTGATTTCGCGCGCCATGCGGTGGGCACGCGCCAGATCGCGAGTCCAAAGGCCCGCGCCAAGGCCGTATTCCGTGCCATTGGCAAGGGCGAGCGCCTGCTCATCGGTGCTAAAGCGCGTGACCGAGACGAACGGTCCGAACACCTCTTCCTGCTCGACCCGGTCACCGGGCTTGGCGAGCACCACCGTCGGCTCGATGTAGCAGCCCTTGGCCAGCGTCGCATTGGCGGGCACGCAGCCACCGCACAACACGCGCGCGCCTTGGCTGCGCGCGATGTCGACATAGGCCAGCACGCGGTCGCGGTGATTCACCGAGGTCAGCGGTCCGAGCTCGGTTGCAGGATCAAGCGGATCGCCAATGCGCAGGCTTCGCGCCAGTGCCACGAATCGGTCCAGAAATTCGTCGGCGATCGTTTCATGCAGGATCAGCCGCGAACCGGCAATGCACGCCTGTCCCTGGTTGTGGAAGATCGCAAAAGCGCTTCCGGCCACGGCCGCTGGCAGATCTGCGTCGGCAAAGACAATGTTGGCGCCTTTGCCCCCGAGCTCGAGCTGAACTTTCTTGAGGTTGCCCGAGGACGCCATGACGATCTTGCGACCGACAGCCGTCGAGCCGGTAAATGCGACCTTGGCAATGCCCGGATGCTCGGCGATGTACTGTCCTGCCACGGTTCCGAGTCCAGGCAGGATATTGACGACGCCCGGCGGAAAACCGACCTCGGCCATGAGTTCGGCAATGCGCAGCGCCGACAGCGGCGTGAGATCGGCGGGTTTCAT
>CAJCIC010000125.1 GCA_903970185.1 Gammaproteobacteria bacterium | reverse complement strand
CCCGCTGGACCTCTACTTCTACCTCTATCAGGGTGCGTTCGGGACCTGGTTTTCCTGGCAGAACACGCTGACCCGCGCCGCGCCGCTGATCTTGACCGCGCTGTGCACGGCGCTGCCGGCGCAACTCGGCATGGTGATCATCGGCGGCGAAGGCGCGCTGTTGATCGGCGCGCTGTGCGCGACCAGCGCGGCGCTGCTGCTGACCGCGCTGTGCGTGGCGGTGCCGGCGCAGCTTGGCCTGGTGGTGATCGGCGGCGAGGGCGCGCTGGTGCTCGGCGGGCTGGCGGCCGCGGTCGCCGCGATGCCGCTGCAGGGTGCGTGGCCGCCGCTGGTGCAGGCGGCGATGGCGCTGGCCGGCATCGCCGCCGGGGCCGGCTGGATCGGCATCACCGGATGGCTGCGGGCGCGGCGCGGCGTGAACGAGACGGTGGCCAGCCTGGTGCTGGCCTACATCGCCATCGCGCTGTTCAACCACCTGGTCGAGGGACCGCTGCGCGACCCGGCCAGCCTCAACAAGCCGTCGACCTACGCGGTCGGCGACGCCAACATGATCGGACGCATCCCCGGCACCGACCTGCATCCCGGCCTCGCGGTCGGCATCGTCGCCTGCGTGCTGTGCTGGTTCCTGATCTACCGCACCAGCATCGGCTTCGCCGCCCGCGTCACCGGCGGCAACCTGCGCGCGGCGCAGTTGCAGGGGCTGCCGGTGCAGCGGCTGATCATCTGGGCCTGCCTGCTCGGCGGCGGCTGCGCCGGGCTGGCCGGCATGATCGAGGTCGCCGCCGTGCAGGGCCGCGCCAACGCCTCGCTGATCGCCGGCTACGGCTATGCCGGCATCCTGATCGCCTTCCTGGCGCGGCAGAATCCGCTGGCGATCATCCCGATGGCGATGCTGGTCGGCGGCATCGGCGCCGCCGGCGGCCTGCTGCAGCGCCGGCTCGGCCTGCCCGACGCCACCGTCGAGGTGCTGCAGGGGGTGATCTTCGTCTGCATCCTGGCCAGCGAGACCCTGTACGGGCGCATCCCCTGGTTCCAGCCGCGCGGCCGGGCCTGATGGCGGGCGCGTCAAGCATGGCAAATCCCTAGATGCACGGCGCCATCGCCACGGTGCTGATCGCCATGGTCGGCGGCGCGCTGCGGGTCAGCACGCCGTTCCTGTTCGTGAGCCTGGGCGAGTGCCTGACCGAGCGCAGCGGCCGCATCAACCTCGGCCAGGAAGGCATTCTGGTGATGGGCGCGATGAGCGGCTATGCCGCCTCCTTTGCGTTTGGCAATGCCTTCGTCGGCGTCCTGGTTGCAGCGACCAGCGGCATCTTGCTTGGTGCGCTGCACGGCACGATCTGCAGCCTGCCTCGCGTCAATGACATTGCCGTGGGCATCGCACTGATGCTTTTCGGAACCGGGCTCGCCTTCTTTCTTGGCAAACCCTACGTCCAGCCCCAAGCGCCGATGCTGCCCGATCTCGCTTTCGGCGCGTGGAGCTCGATCCCGCAGCTGCGCGCAGCGCTGATGGTCAGCCCGCTGTTTCTGATTGGCATTGCGCTGACGTTTTTCATGTCCTGGGCCTTTGCCAACACCCGCCTTGGCCTGATCGTGCGCATGGTCGGGGACAGTTCCGAAGCGGCGCGGGCGATGGGCTACAACCCCAACCGGGTGCGCACGGTGTGCACCGCACTGGGCGGCGGCCTGTCTGGCATCGGGGGCTCCTTTCTGTCGCTTTACTATCCCGGCAGCTGGAGCGAGGGCCTCTCAAGCGGCCAGGGCCTGATCGCCGTGGCACTGGTGATTTTCGCGCGCTGGAAACCGCGCAACTGCCTCATCGCGGCACTGCTTTTCGGTGGCGCGGGTGCGCTCGGTCCGGCCCTGCAATCGGTTGGCATCACCAGCGGTTACTACCTCTTCAATGCCGTGCCCTACGTCCTGACGCTACTGATCCTGGTCTCGACGTCGTCGCGCACGCGCGCACTCGCCGGTGCCCCAGGCGAGCTTTCGATCCAGCGCTGATGTTCATCCACGCCGACCCCTACCCGTGGCCCTTTGATGGCCAGATCTCGTCGTCTGACACCGCGCTTGTGATCATCGACATGCAGATCGATTTTTGCGGCAAGGGCGGCTATGTCGATGGCATGGGATACGACCTGTCATTGACGCGCGCCCCGATCGCGCCGATCTCGCGCCTGCTCGAGGCCTTGCGCCCGCGCGGACTGACGATTATTCACACGCGTGAAGGGCACAGGCCGGATCTCGGCGATTTGCCGGCCAACAAGCGCTGGCGCTCAAGACAGGCAGGAGCAGGTATCGGTGACGAAGGTCCGTGCGGGCGCGTCCTGGTGCGCGGCGAGGCGGGCTGGAACATCATTGACGAACTGGCTCCCGTGGAAGGCGAAATCATCATCGATAAACCGGGCAAGGGCGCGTTCTATGCGACTGATCTTGATCTCGTCTTGCGCACGCGCGGCATCCGCAACCTGATGCTCGCTGGCATTACCACCGATGTTTGCGTGCACACCACCATGCGCGAAGCCAACGATCGCGGCTATGAGTGTTTGCTGCTCTCCGATTGCACCGGCGCCACCGATGCCAGGCACCACGCCGCGGCGCTTGGCATGGTCAAGATGCAAGGCGGCGTGTTTGGCGCCGTGGCCACGTCGCAGGACGTGCTGGCGTCAATCGAGGCTTTCCGATGAGCAACGCGAGCATGCCTGCGCCGGTACACGCGCTTGCCCTTGAAGTGATCGGCATGAGCAAGTCGTTTGGCTCCTTTGCAGCCTTAAGTGATGTCTCGCTGCGCATCCCGGCCGGGACCTTTCATGCGCTGCTTGGCGAGAACGGTGCAGGCAAGACAACGCTCGTGAAGTGCCTGGTCGGCTATCACCAGCCCGATGCCGGGCAATTGATCGTCGATGACAGGGAGCAGGCCATCGCCTCGCCGCAGGATGCCAATCGCCTGGGCATCGGCATGGTCTACCAGCACTTCACCCTGGTGCCAAGCATGACTGCAGCGGAGAACCTCGTCATGTCGCGTGCGCATGTGCCTGCGATGATCCGCTGGAAAGAGGAAAACGACCGGCTTGAAAGCTTCATGCAGACCGTGCCGTTCAAGGTTCCCCTTCACGTTCCGGTTTCGCGCCTCGCCGCAGGCGAGAAGCAAAAGCTTGAAATCCTGAAGCAACTGTATCTCAGGCGCCGCCTGATGATTCTGGATGAGCCGACATCGGTTCTGACCGCCGATGAGGCCGACGAGGTCCTGGGCATGCTCAAGGCGATGGCCAGGCGTTCAGAGATCACTGTGCTGATGATCACGCACAAATTCCGCGAAGTGCTGGCGTTTGCCGATGCCACGACGATCCTGCGTCGCGGCCGCCTTGCAGGCGGCGGCGACGTCGCCACGCTCGATGTCGCGCGCATGGCGGAGATGATGGTGGGCAGCGCCATCGACATGAACGCGCGCGCGCAAAAGCCGCCGCGCATCGTGACCGATGCAGAACCAACGCTTGTCATCAGCGGCCTTTGCGTTGACGACGAGAGTGGCAAACTGGCCGTGGACGACGTCAGCCTGAGCGTGAGCCCAGGCGAGATCGTGGGCGTAGCCGGCGTGTCGGGCAACGGCCAGCGACCCTTCATCGAGGCCTTGATCGGGCAGCGCCTTGCGCGCTCGGGCACGGTCAAGGTCAAGGGCGAAGACTATCGCGCCAAACGCGCGCAGATCGCAGCGCTTGGCGTTTTCAGCCTGCCCGAGGAGCCGCTGCGCAACGCCTGCGTCGGTCGCCTGTCGGTGGCCGACAACATGGCCTTGCGCACCTTCGATCGTGCCCCGCTTGCCCTTGGCGCATGGGTCAGGCACGGCGCCATCGAGCGCCAGGCGTTGAGCTGGATCGACAGCTTCAAGGTCAAGACGCGCGGCCCGCACGCCGCCATCTCGACGCTGTCAGGCGGCAATGTGCAGCGCGCCGTGCTCGCCCGCGAGCTGTCGGCCCCGCTCTCGCTCTTGATTGCCGTCAACCCCGTATTCGGCCTTGATTTTGCCGCCGTGAGAGAAATCCACGACCGCATCGTCACCGCGCGCAACAACGGCGCGGCGGTGCTTTTGGTTAGCGAGGACCTAGATGAGCTGCTTGAACTCAGTGATCGCATCGTCGTCATGTCAGAAGGCAAGCTGGTCTATGAGACGCCCACCGATCAGGCCGATCAGCGTGTGATTGGCCGCTATATGGCAGGGCATGGCGCAGAAGCGGTGGCCGCATGAGCGTGCACGTCGTTGCCGCGCGTCCGTTCGCGTTTCGCTTCGAGACGCGCCACACGGCCTTGATCGTGATCGACATGCAGCGAGATTTCATCGAGGCGGGGGGCTTTGGCGAGTCACTGGGCAACGATGTCTCGCGCCTGCAGGCCATCGTGCCGACGGTCAAGTCACTGCTTTTTGCCTGCCGCGAAGCGGGCATGCTGGTCATCCACACGCGCGAGGGCCATCGCAGCGACCTCGCCGACTGCCCGCCTGCCAAGCGTGATCGCGGCTCGCCAAAACTGCGTATCGGCGAGGCCGGTCCGATGGGGCGTCTGCTGGTCGTGGGCGAGCCAGGCCAGGCCATCGTGCCTGAACTCTTGCCCTTGCCAGGCGAGATGGTCATCGACAAGCCAGGCAAGGGTGCCTTTTATGCCACGGCGCTTGGCGCCATCCTGAAAGCGCACGCCATCACGCACCTGATCTTTGCCGGCGTGACAACTGAAGTCTGCGTGCAGACCACCATGCGCGAGGCCAACGATCGCGGTTTTGAGTGCCTGCTCATCGAAGATGCCACCGAGAGCTATTTTCCTGACTTCAAGGCGGCGACGATCGCCATGATCATCGCCCAAGGCGGCATCGTCGGATCGAGCGCAGCGCTGTCTGAACTGACGCTCGCGCTAAGCGCGGAACCGGTCGTCGCCTAGCGCCGTTTTTTTTCCGCCGGGGTGTCAGCGGGTTTGGCCGCTGCCTTGCTGCGTGCCGCGTAGAGCTTGTGCAGGGTTATTTTTCGCACTTCGGTCTGGCTGGTTTCGATGTGTGCGCGCAGCAGCATCACCGCCTGGTCGGCGCGGCGCCTAAGGAGTGCCTTGAGGATTTGCGCGTGCTCCTCGTAGGTTGCGTCAACGCGCGCAGGCTGGGCGAAATCGAGACGGCGGATGATGCGCAGACGATCCGTCACCATCTCATGGACGCGCGCAATTTCGGGGTTGCCGGCGGCCTTGACGATGGCCAGATGGAATTGCTCGTCATAGTCGGCAACCTCGGCGGCAACGCTTTGCCGCGCTTCCTTGGGCACGAGCCAGACTTTTTCCAGGGCAGAAAGCGCAGTCCTTGCGGCCTGGTCTGACTCACCCTCGCAAAGTCTTCTGACCGCGGTGGTTTCAAGCACCAGGCGCAAATCGTAAAGATTCTCGAACAGGTCGAAATCGAGCGGGCGCACCGTCCAGCCACTCTTGAACTGGACGTCAAGATAGCCTTCGCGCTGCAGGCGCACGAGCGCTTCCCGTACCGGCGTTCTTGACATGCCAAGCCGCCCTGCAATATCGGATTCGGAAAAGCGGTCACCGGGAATCAGCTCGAAATCGAAGATGCTGCGCTTGAGCCGGTCGTAGGCAATCGTGGCAAGCGTGGGTGCGCGCGCATCTTCAGTCGCAGCGGGGGCAGGAAAAAGGGGCGTGTCCATCAGGCGCTTTGCATCAGGCTGACGTGCGCTGCGACCACGCGCCAGCCGTTTTCAAAACGCACCCAGGTCTGGCTTTGCCGGCCGCGTGCTCCGCTGTCGCGCACGAACTCGATCGAGGTGGTGGCAAAGTCATCGCCAAAAGTCGTGATCACCGAGCGGGCAATCGATCGGGCCAGGCCCGCCGCCGGGCGCTGCGCACGAAATGCCGCGATCTCCTGAAACCCATACAGATTTTCGGCAACGCCGTAGCGCACGGTATGTTGCGAATCCCAGAACAGCAAATCGAGTTGCGCGACGTCATTCTCAACAAGCGCGGTCTCGTAACGGGCGAAGACGACCGTCACTTCTGCTACCGTCTTATCGTGGTTGATCTTCAATTTGGGCCCCGTGCGAGAAAGGCGTCTTCGAGCAGCTTGGCCACGGCCATGCAGCGGTCCTCGCGCCACGGCGCAGCGATCACCTGTATGCCGATGGGCAGTCGATAGGCGCTCTGCCAGATGGGTACGACGCAAACCGGAAAACCCATCGACGAGACCGGCTGGGCCAATAGGCCGATGCTCGGTCGTGCAGGCAGGCGCTGGCCGTTGATCTCGATCCATTCCGTGCCAAGCGCTTGCGCGCAAAACGGTGTTGCAGGAGCGATGAGGACGTCGATGTCGTCAAACAGGCGCAGCAGTTCGGCACGCGCAAGCGAGCGCCACTTCTGCGCGGCGAGGTACCAGCGCGCCGGTACGAGCGAGCCGGCAACGAGGCGATCGCGCGACAGCGGCTCATAATCGTCGTAGCGACGCTTGAGTCCTTCGGCGTGCAGCGCGCCACCCTCGCAGGCCGTGATGACGAAGGCCGCGGCGCGCGCCTTGGACGCACTTTGCCACTCGCGCGACTGCGTGATGTCAAGCGTGCGCACGACAAGCGCAAGCGCATCGCGTGCCTGCGCATCGCTTAAGTCATGAAAGTAGCCGGCAAGCGCGGCCGTGCGCAAGGTCGTGCCGTCTTGCAGGGGGGAAAGCGGCTCGATCGGTCGCTGGGCACACGCCGGATCGTGCGCGTCCGGGCCCTGAATCGCCTCGTAGCAAAGCGCAAGATCTGCAGTCGAGCGCGCAAACGGGCCGAGATGATCAAGCGAGTGCACAAAGGCCGACGACCCGGTCCTCGGAATCCTTCCGAAGGTTGGCTTAAGGCCGAAGATTCCACAAAAGGAAGCTGGCACGCGAATCGAGCCGTTGGTATCCGAGCCCAAGCTTAAGGGCACCAGCCCGGCTGCGACAGCAGCGGCCGAGCCGCCAGACGAGCCGCCGGCACTTAATGTCCGGTCAAGCGGATTCCGGGTTGCGCCAAAGTGCGTGTTCTCGGTGGTGAAGCCGTAGGCATTTTCGTCCATGTTGACGGCGCCCACGAGGATCGCGCCGGCGTCTTGCATGCGGCTCACGAGCACGGCGTCTTTTGCCGCCTTGGCGCGGTCGCGATTGACCGCTGCGCCAGCCAGCGTGGTCTCGCCCTTGACGTCAAACAGGTTCTTGACGCAATAGGGAACGCCGGCAAGCGGCCCGAGCGGGCGACCCTTAGCGTGCGCCTTGTCGATGGTTCTCGCTTCGCTTAGGGCGCGCTCGGCAAAAACCGAGGTGAAGGCGTTAAGCGCCGCGTTGTCGCGATCGATTGACGCTAGCGTCTCTTGCGTGATCTCGAGCGCGCTGGCTGCCCCCGACTTCACCAGAAGCGCGATGGCTGCAGCGCTTTGCTTCATGGGCGATAGGTTGGCAGCGGTTCGATATCTTCTGGCATCGGCTCTGACAGCAACTCGCCGGCGATATCGGCAATGCGGCCAAACTCGATCTGCACGCGGCCAAGCGCGTTTTCGTCGAGAGCAAATTGCGCCAGGGCCAGCGCCTCCTTGACGTAGGCGAATTGCGCATCGCGATTCATCTGCGCACCTCGCGCTGAAAGATTTCCATGCTCCTCGCCTTGGTGTGGATGAAGGCTGCCTCGGACAGCGTCGCGATGGTGCGCGGCCGGGCTTCGTCAAAGGGAAGTATTTCGGCGATGCGGGTGGGCCGCTTGGTCAAAAGAAGAATCAGATCGGCGAGATACACCGCCTCTTCAAGGTCATGCGAGACCAGCATCATCGTCGTGCCGGTGGCCATGAACACCTCCTGCAGTTTCTCGCGAATGAAAAGCGTCATTTCAAAATCAAGCGCCGAGAAGGGCTCGTCAAGAAACAGCACGTCGGGCTCGGGCGCTAACGCGCGCATGATTGACGCCGTCTGCTGCTGCCCGCCTGACAGTTCATAAGGGTAGCGATGCAGATCGAACTTGACGTCAAAGGACGCGACCAGTGCCTCGATGCGATGTGCGACATCGGCCTTGCTGCGGCCTTCGAGCTTGAGCGGGTAGGCGATGTTGTCAACCGTGCGCAGCCACGGGAAGAGGGCTTCGCGATAGTTCTGAAAGACGTATCCGATCTTGATCTCGCCCAGGCCGCGACCGCCAAAAAGGATGGTGCCGGCATCGTAGGGGATAAGGCCTGCCATCATGTTGATGAGCGTCGACTTGCCGCAGCCATTGGGCCCGAACACGGAGACGATTTTTGCGGCCGGAATATCGAGATCGAAGTTGTCGTAGAGCGGTTGGCCAACGAAGTACTTGGTCAGGCCGCGAATGCTGATATCCATCGGTGTGCGCAAAGCCGAGGCGGCCTGGCCTTGTTGCGGGCGGGCAGGCGTAGCGAGCGAGGAATTCATCAGCGGCCGCTCCAGTGAACGATCCTGCGCTCAAGCACGAGAAAGAAGATGTTCAAGGCGTAGCCCAGGGCGCCGGCACAAATGATCGAGGCATACATGTCGCGCACGTTGAGCACCTGCTGCGAATCGATGATGCGGTGGCCAAGGCCGTTGTCCGAGCCGATGAACATCTCGGCGACGATGACGATGACCAGCGCCATCGAGACGCCGCTGCGCAGGCCAACGAAGATCGGCTGCAGGCTCTCCCAGATCAGCACGTCCCTGAAAATCTGCCACGGGCTTGCACCCATCACGCGCGCTGCCATGACGCGCTGCTTGCGCGCGTTCATGACGCCGTAGGCGCTGTTAAAGAAGATGACGAGAATCGACGCGAAGGCCGCGATCGCGACCTTGTTGAGGTCGGTGACGCCGAAAATCATCATGAAAAGCGGAATCAGCGCGGACGACGGCGTCGAGCGAAAGAAGTCGACCAGAAATTCGATGCTGCGATAGGCGCGCTGGTTGCTGCCAAACAGGATGCCGAGGGGAACGCCGAAAACCGCGGCGATGCCGAAGGCCTCGAAAGTGCGCAGTACGGTATAGCCAAAATCGGTGAGGAGCGTGCCACCGAGGAGGCCCTGAGCCAGGGTTGCCAGGGTCGCACCGGGCAGGGGCAGCAGGACCGGGCTGACCAGGCGCGCCCTTACCGTGAGGTCCCAGACCACGAACAACAGGATCGGGCCCAGGGCGGGCAGAAATCCGATCATGCGGTCAAGGGCCATGGCGCGGCGCGATCGGCGCGCACGCGTTGGCTCTTTTGCCGAAGTTGGCACGGATGAACCCGCAAGCGTTGAATGTGTTGCCATGTTCACCCCCGATAGAGCATTGGCGCGACAAGAACCCGGGATTTGAAAACACCCTTTTCGACAAACAGGTCGAAAAACTTCTGGAACATGTCGATGTCGTATTGGGTGAATTCGGTCGAGAGCCGATAATCCGCAAGCGGCACCTGCGAGGTCAGGGGTCCTTCGATGGCGGTATAGCCCTTGAGATACTGGCGCGCTTCATCGGGATGCGTCTTGACCAGATCGATGCCTCGCGCATAGGCGGCGATGAAGCGTTTTGTCGCATCCGGATTGGCCTTGATGAATTCGGTGGTCAGGCTCGCCGAACCGCCAAACCAGGGCGCGTTCGGGTCGCCAAGAATGTAGTGCGCAATCACGCCGGCTTCGAGCACGCGTGTCGTGCCGGCGAGGCGGCCGACGGTGCCTGTGGGCTCAAGCGTATAGACGGCGTCGATCTGGCCGGCCCCAAGCGATGCCACATGGGTGGCAATCGGCAGCTCAACGACGGTGGCGCCGGTCGCGCCCGCGCGCTCAAGCACGGTTTTGGCCAGCGTGACATTCTGGATGCCGGGGCCCGAGCCCACGCGCTTGCCCTTGAGTTCTGCAATCGACTTGTAAGGGCTCGCCGTTTGCACGAGGAATTCGTCGAGCACGTACTTGGCGTTACTCGGATTGGACGCGAAGATCTTGAATAGCCCCGGTGAGGCAATCTCGCCAATGGCCAGATTGGCTGAGCCGGTGCCGTTGGCGCTGCCATCGGACCGGCCCGCGAGCATGGCTTCCATGACCTGCTGCGCTCCGGCGAACTTGATGGCCTCGACGTCAAGTCCCGCCTCGCGAAAATAACCCTTCTCGATCGCCGCGAAAAAGGGCAGGCCGGCGGCAACGGGCCAGTAGCCGATGCGCACGTGCGTGGTTGCATCGGCTGCGCGCAGCGAGGGCGCAAAGGCCAGCGAGACGGCTGCCAGGGGCAGCGTGGCAAGCAGCTTGCGGCGCGTTTGCAACGGTTGCGACAAGGCGGTCGCGGCGGTCTTCTTGTCTTTGTTCATGGCATCTTCGTCAGAAAGGTTGATCATGGGCACTAACTCTGTCGAGCCGTTGCCTGTTGGTACGCACGCCAGCCCCCAAACTGCGAGATGTCCTCGGCGCTCGTTAAGGCATCGCCATCGCATAAAAACCCCTGGAGCCACTGCCCGTCGTCAAGCTCGATCGGCGCGATGCCAAGCGGCCGCTCGATGGCTGCGACAAACGAGCCATACGATGACGCCGGCAGTTCCCAGACCTCGACTTCGATCGCACGGCCTGGTTGGTTGCCGGAAACGCGCACGAGCCCAGGTTTGGCGGGCTCTGCTTGCGGCAGTCGCAAGAGCCGGTAGCGTGCCGCCGTGCGCCGCGTGGCAATCAGTCGCGCGCCACGCTCGAGCAACTGCACATTGAGTGGAAAGCCGCTCAGATGCGCGCCGACGACGACCACCCTGACGGTGCTCTTTTTGGCGCGCACAAACGGCTCGCCGGTGGTTCGCGGACACGCTTCGGACAGGGCGCCAAGCGCGAGCCCGTTGGCCTGCTGCACGCGGTTGGCAAAATCGGCGAGCCTGAGTTCACTGCCGGCCGGGCCGATCAAGGTGATGCCAAAAGGCAAGCCGTCGTCGCGCAGGGTTGCCGGCACGGCGATGGCAGCCAGATCGAGAAGGTTGACGAAGTTGGTGTAGTAGCCGAGTTCGTGGTTGCGCAGCAGCGGCTCTTCGCGCACCGCCGCGCGCGTGGGGAACGTGGGCGCACTGGGGACGAGCAGAAAGTCGACGTCGCGCCAGAACGATTGCGTCGCCTGGCGATAGCTGGCGAGCCGCTCCATGGCCAGAAAGACGTCGCTGGCACTAAAGCGTTTGCCGCTTTCGATGATCGTGCGCACGACAGGATCGATATCCTTCTCGTGACCATCGAAGAATTTCGCGATCGCCGTGTAGCGTTCGGCAACCCAGGCGTCTTCATACAGCGCGGCGCCAGCGCGCACGAACGCCTCGATGTCCATGGGCACTAGCGTGCAATCAAGGCTTCTGACCAGTTCAAGGGCCGAATCGAAGGCGCGCCTTGAGTGCGTGTCACCAAAGAATTCGAGGTGGCGCGCATCGGCAATGGCGATGCGCGGCCGCTCGGGCAGATAGCGCGGATCAAGCTCTACCTTGCGCGAGTAGACATCGAGCGCGTCATGGCCTGCAGCGAGCGCGAGGACCTGCATCGCCAGCGGCACGGTGCGGGCAAAGATCGAAATGCAATCGAGATGACGGCAGGCACTGACCGTGCCGCGCAGGCTCAACAGGCCGCGCGAGGGCTTGATGCCAACGATGTTGTTCAACGCAGCCGGAATTCGACCCGAGCCTGCGGTATCGGTGCCAAGGGCGACATCGACAAGTCCGAGACTCACGGCAACCGCCGAGCCTGAACTCGAGCCGCCGCTGACATAGTCCGGATTGATTGCGTTGGGCACCTCGCCATAGGGTGAGCGGGTACCGACCAGGCCGCAGGCAAACTGGTCCATGTTGGTTTTGCCAACCACGCTTGCCCCCTGATCGAGCAGGCGCGTCACCACCGCTGCACTGAGTTGGGGCTGGTAGGAAAACGCCGGGCAGGCTGCAGTGGTCGGAAAACCGGCCACGTCGATGTTGTCCTTGACGGCGACAAGCAGGCCCTCGAGCTCGCCATTTTCGACGTCGGCGCGCCTTGCCGGCTCCTCCTGCGCCTCAGTGACCCGGGAAATCCAGATCGCGCCGGAGTGGCTCGCCGCGTCCTGGACAAATCGGGCGAGTCGCGTTGCCTGCTGTGGGAGACGAGAGGTCATGCGCGCTCAAACTGGTATACCAGCTTGTATGTAAGCAGCGTTCATGCCAATTTGCGCGCGAAAGACGACGGCATGGCGCGTTTGCCGTTGCGCCGGATAGAGGCCGCGCGCTCGCGCCTCCCGTTTGGATCAGGCGCGAGGCGCCATGGCGCCGGTGGCAACGGCGCGGCTGGGATCTGCGCACCACTCGCTCCACGACCCCGGGTAGAGCATCGATCCGTGCAGCCCTGCGATTTCCATGGCGAGCAGGTTGTGGCAGGCGGTCACCCCCGAGCCACATTGATGGACGACGTTTTCGACCGGCACGGCGCCGATCAAAGGCGCAAAGGCCAGGCGCAATTCGCCCGGCGGCAAAAAGCGCCCGCTGGCGTCAAGGTTCTCGGTATAGGGACGATTGAGCGCACCCGGAATGTGGCCGGCGACGGCATCGATCGGTTCAATCTCGCCACGATAGCGGTTGGCCGCGCGCGCATCGATGAGCGCCAGATGTTCGCGCTCGCGGTTCTCGATCATGGCAAGCGAGGCGAAGCGCGCATGGCCCGGCCGTTCGGCAAAGTCGCCTTCGGTTGCGGTGACGACGCTGCGCGCGTCAAGCGGCAGTGCCGCCGCCTGCCAGGCGGCGAGTCCGCCATTGAGAACGGCGACCCGTTCGTGGCCGAGCCAGCGCAACAGCCACCAAAGCCGCGCGGCATAGACGCCGTCGCGCGCGTCATAGGCAATCACCTGGGTTTCGTTGCCAACGCCGTGCGAGCGAAAAAAGCGCACCAGATCCCTGGCTGCAGGAAGCGGATGGCGGCCATTGCTGCCGGTCTTCGCGCCGGAAAGGTGGTGCTCGAGCGATGCGTAGGCGGCAAAGGGGATGTGCGCGGCAAGGTACGCGTTGTAGCCCGCCTCTGGTGCCGCCAGATCGAAGCGGCAGTCAAAGGTGACCCAAAGCGGGTCACCCAGATGGGCTGCCAGTTGCTCAACCTCGACGAGCGTGTCGGCCATCTCTAGAGGGCGCCAGGGTCCATCGCGGAGCGGATCCATTCATGGAAGTGCTGCATGCCGTCTTCCATTGGCGACTGGTACGGGCCCGCGTCCGACTCGCCGCGCGCCAGAAGTGCCTCGCGTCCGGCATCCATGCGCAACGCGATCTCGTCGTCCTCGGCGCAGGTTTCCTTGTACGCATCCTGCTCGGCCTCGACGAATTCGCGCTCGAACAGCACGATCTCCTCGGGATAGTAGAACTCGATGATGTTGGTCGTATGGCGCGGGCCGCGCGGCGTCAGCGTCGATACCACGAGCACGTGCGGGTACCACTCAAGCATGATGTTGGGATAGATCGTAAGCCAGATCGCGCCCTGCCTTGGCGGCACGCCATTGCTGAACTTGAGCACCTGCTCATGCCAGTATTTGTACTTGGCCGTGCCAGGCAGGCTCAGTGCCTTGTTGACGCCAACCGTCTGCACGCTGTAGTGCTCACCGAAATCCCAGCGCAGATCGTCACAGGTGACAAACTGGCCAAGGCCGGGATGAAACGGACCGACGTGATAGTCCTCGAGATAGACCTCGATGAACGTTTTCCAGTTATAGGCGCATTCGTGGATCTCGATGCGATCGAAGCGGTAGCCGGAAAAATCGAATTCGGGCGCCTTCAGCCCGGCGAGCTGCCTGGCCGCGTCAAAGCCGCCCTCGAAAAGCAGCCCGCGCCAGTTGTGAAGCCGCGTTTGCGCAAGGTTCAGGCAGGGGTTATCCGGAAAATGCGGTGCGCCCAGCAATTCGCCTTTCAGGTCATAGGTCCAGCGGTGCAGCGGACAGACGATGTTCTCGGCGTTGCCGCGCCCCTGCTGGATGATGGCTTGCCGATGGCGGCAGACGTTGGACAAAAGACGCACGTCCTCGCCCTCGCGTACCAGCATGCGGCCGCTTTTCTCCTGGGGCAGGACGTGGAAATCGCCAGGTTCTGGCACCATCAGCTCGTGGCCGACGTAGTGTGGACCGCGGGCGAACAGAAGCTCCTGCTCGCGCCGGTAGAGGGCCTCGTCAAAATAGGCGCTCACAGGCAGTTGCGCCCGGCTGCGTGCCAGCCGGGAACGGCTTCCCAGATCGGACATCCCAACCCTCCCGAAAAAATGCTCGAAGGCGAATTAAAGAAAGCGCCGAAGCGGAAAACGGCTGATTTTACCCTATTGGGGCGGCCGTGCCCTTGCACCTGACCGGCGATAACGCGCTGGCACAGGGGTAATTGCTCGCCTCGTGTTCGATCCCCGATTCGCTTAAAATCGAGGTTTGCGCGTCGCCAAGGCCCGATCAGGCCGCGTTGGCGGCGCGAGCCTGTCGTGGAGTTGCGTTTGTCCCCATCTGTCACCAGCGAGGTTGCGCCGCTTGCCACTTTCGAGGAGGCGATGCGTGAACTTGAAGCCATCGTCTCGAAAATGGACGAAGGCTCGCTTGGCCTTGAGGATTCGCTCACCGCCTACCGGCGCGGGGCGGACCTGATCCGGCAGTGCCAGACGGCGCTAGAAGCCGTACGCGAGCAGGTGCAGGTTCTCGATGGCGCGGTGCTGCGGCCGCTCGCGGCGCAGGAAGGCAAGGACGCCGATGCCGCGTAGCGAAGCGAACGCCACGCTTGCCGAATGGACGCTTGGCGTGCAAGGCGAGGTCGAGTCGATGCTGGCCTCGGTCCTGCCAGGGGCTGACGTGGCCCCAGCCGAGCTGCACGAAGCCATGCGCTACGCGGTCCTTGGCGGTGGCAAGCGCGTGCGGCCGCTTCTGGTCTACGCCGCCGGGGCGCTCGGCGCGCCGCCTGCTGCGCGCCTCGCGCATGCCGCAGCGGCGGTCGAACTGATTCACGCCTACTCGCTCGTGCATGACGACCTGCCGGCCATGGACAACGATGTCCTAAGGCGCGGCAAGCCGACCGTGCACGTCAAGTTCGGCGAAGCGGTCGGGCTTTTGGTCGGCGATGCCTTGCAGAGCCTGGCGTTCGAAGTACTTGCCCAAAGCGGTGCGCCAAGCCACCTCACGGTGGCCATGGTGGCGATTCTCGCCAGGGCCAGTGGTTCGCGCGGCATGGCCGGTGGCCAGGCGATCGATCTGCAAAGCGTGGGCCTTGCCCTGTCGCAAGACGAGCTCGAGGCGATGCATCGTGCCAAGACCGGTGCCCTGCTGTCAGCCAGCGTTTCGCTCGGCGCCCTGTGTGCGGAAACGGCCGGGCCACAAGCGGTAAGTGCGCTTGACGAGTATTCTTCTGCAATCGGACTGGCGTTCCAGGTGGTTGACGATATTCTCGATGTCGAAGTCGATAGTGCCGCGCTGGGCAAGACAGCGGGCAAGGATGCGGCGCAAAACAAGCCGACCTATGTCTCGATTCTTGGCCTCGCGCGAGCTCGTGAGCTCGCAGCCGCCCTGCGCGAGCGCGCGATCGCTGCGCTTGAGCCGTTTGCAGGCCGCGGCGAACGCCTTCGGCAGCTTGCAGATTTCATCGTTTTGCGCCGGTCATGACGCGGGCTTTTGAAGGAAACCATGTACGACCTGTTAAAGACAATTGACGATCCGAGTGCGCTCAAGGGCCTAAGTCGAGAAGAACTTGGCACCTTGGCTGTCGAGTTGCGCGCATTCCTTCTGGATTCCGTCTCCAAGACCGGCGGCCACCTGTCCTCCAACCTCGGCACGGTCGAGCTTGCGATCGCCTTGCATCGCGTCTTTGACACGCCCGAGGATCGCATTGTCTGGGACGTCGGCCACCAGACCTATCCGCACAAGATTCTTACCGGGCGGCGCGAGCGCATGTCGACGCTGCGCCAGCTCGATGGCATTTCCGGATTTCCGCGCCGCGTCGAGAGTCCTTACGATACCTTTGGCACGGCGCACTCGTCGACCAGCATTTCAGCGGCGCTTGGCATGGCCGTGGCCGCGCGCGCCCGTGGCGAGCGGCGCCACAGCATTGCCGTGATCGGCGATGGCGCAATGACCGCCGGCATGGCTTTCGAAGGCTTGAACAACGCCGGCGTCATGCACGACATCCGCCTGCTTGTCATCCTCAATGACAATGACATGTCGATCTCGCCGCCGGTGGGGGCGTTAAACCGCTACCTCGCGCGGCTGATGTCGGGCAAGTTCTACGCCGCAGCCAAGCAGGTCGGCAGGAGCGTTCTGGGCGTGGCCCCGCCGCTTCTGGAATTCGCCAAGAAAGTCGAGGAACACGCCAAGGGCATGGTCATGCCGGCGACGCTGTTCGAGGAGTTCGGCTTTAACTATATCGGCCCGATCGACGGCCACGATCTCGATTCCCTGATTCCCACGCTTGAGAACATCAAAAAGCTCGAGGGTCCGCAGTTCCTGCATGTCGTGACCAAGAAGGGACAGGGCTACAAGCTGGCCGAGGCCGATCCCGTGCTCTACCACGGTCCCGGGAAATTCGATCCGAGCATCGGTCTTGTCGTGCAACCGAGCCCGAAAAAGACCTATGGCCAGATCTTTGGCGACTGGCTTTGCGACATGGCCAGTGCCGATCCGGACCTGATCGGCATTACGCCGGCCATGTGCGGGGGCTCGGGCATGACCGAATTCGAGGAACGTTTTCCGGAGCGCTACTTCGATGTCGGCATCGCCGAGCAGCACGCCGTGACCTTCGCGGGCGGCCTTGCCGCCGAGGGCCTAAAGCCCGTGCTAGCGATCTACTCGACGTTCTTGCAACGCGGCTACGACCAGCTGATTCATGACATCGCCTTGCAAAATCTCGATGTCACCTTTGCGCTTGACCGTGCCGGTCTTGTCGGTGCCGACGGGGCAACCCACGCAGGCAACTACGACATCGCCTACCTGCGCTGCATTCCCAACATGGCGGTCTTGGCGCCTGCAGACGAAAACGAATGCAGGAAGCTATTGACCACCGCCTATCGTCATGTCGGCCCCGCAGCCGTGCGCTATCCGCGCGGGTCGGGCCCAGGCGTTGCAGTCGAGAGCGAATTGAGCGAGTTGCCGTGGGGGCAGGGCGAGATCCGCCGGCGCGGCGCGAAGATTGCCATCCTGGCGTTTGGCACGATGCTAACGCCTGCCATGGCCGCGGGCCAGGCGATCGATGCGACGGTGGCCAACATGCGGTTTGTCAAACCCCTCGATGTCGCCCTGGTCGAGGAACTGGCGCGCAGCCACGAGGTCATTGTGACAGTCGAGGAGGGCGCGATCATGGGGGGTGCTGGCTCGGCCTGCGCCGAAGCCCTGGCCGAAATCGGCCTGGTCAGGCCTGTCTTGCATCTCGGCTTGCCCGACCGTTTCATCGATCATGGCGATCCTGCCAAGCTGCTTGAAAGCGTCGGGCTTGACGCTCGCGGCATCGAGGCGTCGATTCGCGCCCGCTTTGACGAACTGATTGCAGCGCCTTCAAGCCGCAAGGCTGCACGGGCGGCTTAGGCCGAACACTTTTTTCCGGCGCCGGCAGCATGCCGGCGCGACCAACGACTTATGAACGCACCCGAACTTTTCAAACGCGACCTGCCCGATACCCAGGGCTCGGACGACCAGCGTCATCTCGCCATCGAGCGCGTGGGCATCAAGCGCCTGCGGCACCCCTTGACCGTCGCCGCGCGCAACGGCGCACAGGCCACGATTGGCGAATGGGCCTTCGACGTCTATCTGCCTGAGAGCCGCAAGGGCACGCACATGTCGCGCTTCGTCGCGCTGCTCGAGTCCGAGCGTGCCCCGTTTGATGCCGATGTCATGCGCGACATGCTAAGGGAGATGATCGAGCGCCTTGACGCGCCGGCGGGCCAGATCGCCGTGAGCTATCCCCTTTTCATCAGGAAACCTGCGCCGGTCTCCGAAGTCATGAGCGTGATCGACGTTGAGGTCAGGCTCAAGGGCGCCATCAAGGAGGGCACGGCAAGCGTGACGCTCGAAGTGGTCGTGCCTGTGACCACGCTTTGCCCGTGTTCGAAGGAGATCTCCGCCTACGGCGCGCACAACCAGCGCTCGCACGTGACCATCACGGTGGTGCTGGAGAAGGACGTTAACGCCGAAGAGCTGGTCGATATTGCCGAAGCCGAGGCGTCGAGCCCGCTCTACGGCCTGCTTAAGCGCGTCGACGAGAAATATGTCACCGAGTACGCCTACGATCATCCGAAATTCGTCGAGGACCTGGTTCGCGACGTCGTCAGGCGCCTTGAAGGCGATCGACGCTTTCGGTCCTATGTGGTTGAAGTCGAGAATTTCGAATCGATCCACAACCACTCCGCCTACGCCCGCATCGAGAGTCCGAAGATCGGCTAGAAGCGCTTGGTCAGGACCATCTCCGAGCCGCTGCGCTGCATCTCGGTGCGGTTGAGAAAACTCTGGCCGAGCAGTGCGCCCGTGCCAAGGCCGTTTTCCTGCACGGCGCCATCGACGTTGGTGAGCACAATGTCGCCGATCTTGACCTGATCGAGCTTGACGAAGTGAAAAGGCACCGGCCCGTTGGCCGTCGATGCCATGGCAACCGGTGCCGATCGCCAGGACACGCCCATCTGGTCGGCTTGGGCAGAACTGATGACGACAAGTGTTGCCCCGGTATCGATCGTGAAGCTGATCGGATGGCCATTGATGCTGCCAAGACTGACGAAGGCGCCGCGGCTGTTGACGGTGAGCGTCACCGAGGCCCTGCCGGAATTGGCCGAGCCGCCGTAGAGTTGCCCGATGCTCAGGGTTTCGCGGCGGCCATCGATCATGACGGTTGCCGTGTCGTGCGTGGTCGAGAGCAGTTTCACGCCGCCGAATTCGCTGCCAACGGCAGTCACATGGGGCGAGCTGCCATCGACCACCAGCACCGCGCGATCGCCGACCATGCCCACCAGCTTGACGTCCGATGCATCAGCGCCGCTTGCCGCCGCCAACAGAACGGCGCTCGCCAGGGCCAAGGCGGGGCGTGACATCTCAGTCGCGAAAATTCTTGAATTCGAGCGGCGTATCGGTCACGGTCTTCTTGATCAGTGCGATCGTGGCCTGCAGGTCATCGCGTTTCGCGCCCGAGATGCGCACCGCATCGCCCTGGATGCTGGCCTGGACCTTGACCTTGCTGTCCTTGACGGTGCGCACGATCTTCTTGGCCAGATCGCCGTCGATGCCATTCTTGATCTTGATGACCTGCTTGGCGCGATCGCCGCCGATCTTCTCGATTTTTCCGAGATCCAAAAAGCGCACGTCGACCGAGCGCTTGGAAAGCTTGGCAGTCAGGACGTCGCGCACCTGGTTGAGCTGGAACTCCGAATCCGCATAGGCGGTCAGTTCGTGTTCCTTGTGTTCGACGCGGGCATCGGCGCCCTTGAAGTCAAATCTTGTGCCGATTTCTTTCATGGCCTGATCGACGGCGTTGCGAACTTCGACCAGATTGGCCTCTGAAACGATATCGAACGAGGGCATGAGCGCGCCTGCTTGCGTGGGGAGGAAATTGTAGCGCGAAAGCATGCGGCCAATGCCTTCGCCCGGGCATTTGCACCCCTATAATCGCGGCGTCATCGCTTGCCGCCGGCGCCTTGTCCTGTCATGCCCCAATTGCCCCTCCTTCGTGCCGATGTTTCGCTACAGCCGCTTAACACTTTCGGGCTGGCTGCGCGCGCCGCCACTTTCGCTGTCATCGAGTCCGAAGAGGAGCTCCTTGCACTGCGCCACAGCAGCCACTGGGGCGCGGGCCCGGCACTCGTTCTGGGCGGAGGCAGCAATCTTGTCCTGACCCGCGACGTCGCCGGCCTCGTCGTCTGCATGGCAAACAAGGGCATGACCATGCGCAAGACCCCGGATGCGGTCTTGGTCGAGTGCAAGGCCGGCGAGAACTGGAACGCTGTCGTCGATGCCACTTTAAAGGCCGGCATTGGCGGCCTTGAAAACCTGATCTCCATCCCGGGCAGTGTCGGCGCTGCGCCGGTGCAAAACATCGGCGCGTATGGCGTCGAGCTGGCGCAACGGCTTGAAAGCGTCACGGCCCTTGACTGTGCAGCGGGCAGTCTGGTCAAGTTGAGCCGCGACGCGTGCCAGTTCGGCTATCGTGACAGCCTCTTTCGGCGCTCGCCTGGCCGCTTTCTGATTACCGCTGTGACCTTGCGCCTGCCCGTTCCATGGCAGCCGAATCTCACCTACGGTGAGCTTAGGAGCCTTGATGCAAGCAGCCTAAGTCCAGCGCAGGTGGCGCAAAAAGTTGCAGCGATGCGAAAGGCGAAGCTGCCCGATCCCGGTGAGATGCCCAACGCAGGCAGCTTTTTCAAGAATCCGGTCGTGCCGTGCGAACGACTGGACGAGATTCGCGTCGCTTACCCGGATATCGTCTCGTATCCCGCAGGCGCAGGCACGGTCAAGCTGGCTGCGGCATGGATGATCGAAGCCTGTGGCTGGAAGGGCCGCGCCCTTGGCCAGGTGGCCATGCACGAGCGCCAGGCGCTGGTCATGGTCAATCGCGGCAAGGCCACGGCAGCCGAGGTCCTGGGCCTTGCCAGCGTCGTCGAGAAGAGCGTGTTCGAAAAATTTGGCGTAACGCTTGAGCGTGAGCCGATCGTGATCTAGCCGCGCTTGCGCCTGGCCAATTCGGCAATGCGCATGCGCAAGGCGTTGAGCTTGATGAAGCCGCCCGCGTCCTTTTGGTCGAATGCGCCACGATCGTCATCGAAGGTCGCGATGTCCTTGTCGAAGAGGCTGTTGCCCGAGTCGCGCGAAACGACGATGACATTGCCCTTGTAGAGCTTGAGCCGGACGATGCCATCGACGGCCTTTTGCGTGTGGTCGATGAGCACTTGCAGGGCACTTCGCTCCGGACTCCACCAGTAGCCGTTGTAGATCAGTTCGGCATAGCGCGGCATCAGTTCGTCCTTCAGGTGGGCGACTTCGCGATCGAGCGTGATCGACTCGATGGCGCGATGCGCGCGCAGCATGATGCTGCCCCCGGGCGTCTCGTAGCAGCCGCGCGATTTCATGCCGACCGAACGATTCTCGACCAGGTCGAGCCGGCCGATGCCGTGCTTGCCGCCGAGGCGATTGAGCGCCGCTAGCATGGCCGCTGGCGAAAGTGCTGCGCCGTTGAGCGCAACCGGGTCGCCGGCGTGGTAGCCGATCTCAATGTATTCCGCCTCGTTGGGCGCCGCCTCGGGAGAGACGGTCCAGCGCCACATCGACTCTTCGGCCTCGGCGTTGGGGTCTTCGAGATGGCGGCCTTCAAACGAGATATGCAACAGGTTGGCATCCATCGAATAGGGCGCGCCACCTGCCTTGTGCTTCATCTCGATCGCAATGCCGGCCTTTTCGGCATAACTGAGCAGCTTCTCGCGCGAGATCAGGTCCCATTCCCGCCACGGCGCGATGACCTTGATGTTGGGTTCAAGCGCGTAGTAGCCAAGCTCGAAACGGACCTGGTCGTTACCCTTGCCGGTGGCGCCGTGGGCGACCGCGTCGGCGTGCGTCGCGCGTGCGATTTCGACCTGTCGCTTGGCGATCAGGGGTCGCGCGATCGACGTGCCAAGCAGGTACTCGCCTTCGTAGACGGTGTTGGCGCGAAACATCGGGAAAACGAAATCGCGCACGAACTCTTCGCGCAGGTCTTCGATGAAGATGTTTTCGGGACGGATGCCGAACTTCAGCGCCTTGGCGCGTGCCGGCTCGACTTCCTCGCCCTGGCCAATGTCCGCCGTGAAGGTGACGATCTCGCAGTGATAGTTGTCAGCCAGCCATTTGAGAATGACCGACGTGTCAAGGCCACCGGAATAGGCCAATACGACCTTGTTGATTTCAGCCATCTCTTTTCCTTGGAATGCAGCGAGGACGTTGCCTCGTTCGGAGAGGTCACCGACATCGCGGCGAAGCGAAGGCGGGATCGAACATGCGCCGGCCCGAAATCCGGCAGCGCCATTATAGCGCGCTCGCTCAATCCGTTTGCAGCAGGCGCAAGGCAGCCTTAATCGGCCGAGGTCCTGCGCTTGTCGCGATAGAGGGCCTGATCGGCTTTTGCGAGCAGCGACTCCGCATCGCGGCCATCGGCGGGGTAGGTGGCAAGACCGCCCGAGACCCGCACTTCAAACGGCAACTCGGGTGCGACGCCGCGCAAGGCCTGGACCAGACGCGAACTGAAATCGTCCATGCGCGAGCGCGCCACGGCCGGGTCGGCGCCTGGCAGAAGGACGCAGAATTCGTCGCCGCCAAAGCGAAAGGCGACATCGGTTTTCCTGAAGCAGTCAAGCAGGGTCTGGCCGGCAGTGGCAAGCAGCCTGTCGCCCAGGGCATGGCCGTATTCGTCATTGACGCGCTTAAAGCGATCCAGATCGAGCATGGCCACGCTCGCCTCGCGGCCACTCGCCTCGCTGTCTTCGATCATCTGCTTTAAGGCTGCAGGCAGGCCGCGCCGATTCAAAAGACCGGTGAGCGGGTCGCGGATGGCCTGCTCGCGCAGTTCGGCTTCGAGCATTTCGACCTGGTCGACGCGCTGCTGCAGTTCGATGTTGAGGCTTTCGAGTTCGGTCATGGCGCAAGCCAGGCGCGCCCGTTCCGCCTCGGCGGCGTCGCGCTCAGCGCGCACGGCGTCAATTTCAAGCAGCGCCTTCGCATAGGCGAGGCGGATATCGCGCGTGGTTTCCTGCCAGTGCAGGTAGGTCTTGTGAAAGCGGCGCTGCCAGCGCCACGCCCTTCGATAGTCGTGCTCGGAGGCATAAAGCTCCGAGATGGCCAGCGCGGTCTTCCACAATTGCGTCTGCTGCGGGCTTTTGCGCAGGGCCAGGAGCGCACCGCGATAGCAGGTCAGCGCCTGCTCGCGCTCGCCCGAGAGTGCCGCGATGCGGCCCATATTCCAAAGACCCGTGCCGATGCCAAGCGCGAAATTCCGCTCGCGCGCATCAGCCAGGGAGCGCGTCACGTACTCGGTGGCTTCTGCAATGTATCCGGTCGCCACCAGGTTTTCTGCGATGGTGGTCAAAACGTCGCCGGGCTTTAGGCGCAGCAGGCCCTCGCGATCACTTGCAAGGGCAAGCTCGATCTCATGACGCGCTTCCTCGATGCGGCCGGTATTGATCAGGCAGTAGGCCACGTTCGAGCGCGCCATGACCTCAAACGACGGCACGTGCACGAGATGCGCGCTTGAAAACGCGCCGCGCAGCGCCTCTTCTGCCGGCTCCCAGTCACCGGCGTGCACGAGCATCACGCCCAGGTTGAATGACAGCAGCGCGTAGGCGGCGGCATCGTGCAGGCGAAAATACTCGCGCGCGCTAAGCGAATCGCGAAAGGCCAGTGCCGGCTTGCCCACGCCAAGCAACGTGATGGCGCGCCAGTGGCGAATGAAGTGGACGTCATACTGGCTCAGGAGCGCCGGCTCGGCCACGGCGCGGTCGTAGGCGGCAAGGGCCAGGGCCAGTTCGCGCCTGCGCCAGTAGAGCGAGCCGATGATGGCAACGTGCAGGGTTGCGAGCCTCTGGCCGAGAGGTGTTGCAGGCAAAGCGGCGATGGCGGCGCCGGCGGCATCGACGAGTACCGCAGTCGCCTCTGGCGCATCGATGCGAACCACGACCGCAGCGGTCATCAGCGCGCAAAACGCATCCTCCTCGGCTGTGGCTTGGGGCGTTTGCGCGCGCCACGCGGTGACTTCAGCGAGGGCATGATCGGGCGAGTGGAAATGCAGCCGCCACGCGTTTTCGAGCGCCGGTGTCAGGCAGTTTGGCAAAGCCTCGCTTGCAGCGTCCAAAAGAGCCTCGGGCCGATGATTCAGCGCAGGCTCCCACTGCCTCGCGGTGGTGCAGGGCGAAGGTTCAGCAAAGAGAGATCGAAATTGGGCTATCAGTCACAGGTGCGAGCGCTTATCGTGCCACGCGCAGCGCGGGCGGGCAACCCTTACGCTAGCCGTACTAATCCCTGATTTCGCCGAAAAGCAGGAATTCCATCAGGGCCTTCTGGACGTGCAGCCGGTTTTCAGCTTCGTCCCAGACCACGCTTTGCGGACCGTCGATGACATCGGCGCTGACTTCTTCGCCGCGGTGGGCAGGCAGGCAATGCATGAACAGGGCGTCAGGACTTGCCACCGCCATCATTTCCGCGTCGACGCACCAGTTGGCGAAATCGGCGCGTCGTGCGGCGTCCTCGGTTTCAAAGCCCATGCTCGTCCACACGTCCGTGGTGACGAGGTCGACACCGCGGCAGGCATCGAGCGGATCGGCAAACTCGCGATAGTTGCCCGCCGAGTGCAGGTTGGCGCGCTCGGGCTCGACTTCGTAGCCAGGCGGGGTTGAAACGTTGACGGTGAAATCGAGGATTTCGGCGGCCTGCAGCCAGGTATTGCAGACGTTGTTCGAATCACCGATCCAGGCGACGACGCGTCCCTTGATCGAGCCGCGATGCTCGATGTACGTGAAGATGTCGGCGAGGATCTGGCACGGATGGTATTCGTTGGTCAGGCCGTTGATGACCGGTACCCGCGAACACTTCGCGAAACGCTCGATGCGCGTTTGTTCGAAGGTCCTGATCATCACCAGGTCGACCATGCGCGAGATCACCTGCGCCGTGTCTTCGATCGGCTCGGAGCGGCCAAGCTGGGAGTCGCCCGTCGACAGCGCAATCACCGATCCACCCATCTGGTAGGTGCCCGCTTCAAAGGAGACGCGCGTGCGCGTTGATGCTTTCTCGAACACCATCGCAAGCGTGCGGTCCGCCATCGGTTGATAGGGCTGGTAGCGCTTGAAGCGGTCCTTGATGATGCGGGCCCGCTCAAAGACGTGCAAATGCTCTTGCTGGTTGAAATCGTTGAACTGCAGAAAATGGCGGATCGGCATGCGCACCCCTATGGCTTGGCATCGGCCAGAAGAAAGTCCGTGACCAGTCGCGCCACGCCCTCTGCCAGGAGCAGGGCCTCGTCTTCATTCATGACGAGCGCGGGCAAAAGCCGCACCACGCGCTCTTGCGTCACGTTGATCAGAAGGCCGTAGTCGTCGCAATAGCCAAGGGCGCTTAGCGCAAGCGGCGTGCACGGGCGGTCGAGCACGACGCCAAGCATCAGGCCGCGACCCCGGACTTCTTCGAATCCGGCAATGCCGCCAAGCCGTGAGCGCAGCGTTGCGGCCAGGTGCGCGCCGACTTTCCCGGCATTTTGCAGGAGTCCGTCGTCTTCGATCACGGCAAGCGTCTCAAGCGCTGCACGCATGGCAAGCGGATTGCCGCCAAACGTCGTGCCGTGATTTCCCGGCCCGAACACGCGCGCTGCAGCGCCTCGTGCAACCACCGCACCCACAGGCACGCCCGAGGCCAGTCCCTTGGCGAGCGGCATCACATCCGGCACGATGCCTGCCCATTGATGGGCAAACCATTTGCCGGTGCGGCCCATGCCGCACTGGACTTCGTCGATCATGAGCAGCCACCCCCTGGCGTCGCACAGTGCGCGCAGGGCCCTCAAGTACTCGATCTGGGCGGCATTGATGCCGCCTTCGCCCTGGATCGCCTCGATGAAGACGGCAACGACATTCTTGCGCTGCGCAGTCGCGGCCTCGAGCGCTGCAAGATCGTTCATCGGTACCCGAACGAAGCCAGGCACGAGGGGCGCGAAGCCTTTTTGCACCTTGGCATTGCCCGTGGCCGAAAGCGTTGCAAGCGAGCGTCCGTGAAAGGCGTCGTCGTAGACGACGATTTCCGGCGCCTCGATGCCCTTGTCGTGGCCGAACTTGCGCGCAATCTTGAGCGCCGCCTCGTTGGCCTCGAGTCCCGAATTGCAAAAGAAGACGTTGTCCATGCCCGAAAGCGCGCAAAGCTTTGCGGCGAGCTGTTCCTGATAGCGCACCTTGTAGATGTTCGAGCTGTGAATGATGCGCTTGGCCTGGTCAGTGATGGCAGCGACAAGGCGCGGGTGGTTATGCCCGAGAGTGTTAACGGCAATCCCGGCCAGGCCGTCGAGATATTTTCGGCCGCCCTCGTCCCAAAGCCAGACGCCTTCGCCATGGCTCAGATAGACCGGCAAATTGGCGTACGTGTTCATGAGGGGCGATGGGGCTAGATCGTTCATTGGGGCTCTCGGTTTGCGGGACGCAACAAAGTTGTGGCAAATGGTAGTCGAATTCGCCTGCCTCTCGTGCCGCCGGCAGGCCGGACGGACACGAGAGCAGCGATGCCTAGCCGCTTTCGGCGACCGTCGCCGAAGGGCTTGTCATGACGTGCCGCGTTGACATGTCGGGCACGCGCCTGAGATCGGTCAGAAGCAGCGCGCCAAGTCCGAGCAGCATGGTGCAGCCGCCCAAGAGCGCAATCGTGCTGGCAAGGCCGATATGTTCACCAAGCCATCCCGCCAGGTAGGCGCCAAACGGCGCTGGCGCTACTGTGAAAAAGCGCATCGTCGCAGTCATGCGGCCGAGCATGGCGTCAGGCGTCACCGACTGTCTCAGGCTTGAGAAGTTGATCCAGTAGGTGGTCACGCCGAGATCGAACAGGAACAGGCCCAGGCCGAGCAGCCAGAAGGCATGCGGCGAGCGGCCAATCGAGGCAATCATGATCCACGACGCTCCGGACAGGGTAATGCCAAGCAGCACCGGCGCGCCCATGCCAAGTCGCTTGGTCAGGCGCGAGGCGAGTACTGCCGCAAGCATCGCGCCGCCCCCGCCTAGCATGTGGGCAGCGCCGATCTGGCCGGCAGAAAGGCCCAATTGGCGGCTCGCAAAAAGCGTCTCGAGCGTGAGGAATCCCTGAAACAGAAAGAACCAGCCGCCGGCACACACCGACAGCACGCGCAGGATCGCGTGACTGCGCACCAGGGCGAGACCTGCCTTGATCTCGCTCCAGAAGGCGAACTGGCGCTGGGCCACCGGTGCCGCCTCGACCGAGCGGATGCGAAGCAGCAGCACGAACGAGAGCACAAAGCCGAAACAGTCGGCGAGGATCGCAAGCGGTGCGCTTAGCAGCTGGATCAGAATGCCGGCAAGGCCGGGACCGGTCAGGCGCGCAAGCGAGTCGCTCGCCGTAAACAGGCTGTTGGCCTCGATCAGGCGCTTGCGCCCGGCCAAGTGCGTCAGGTACACCTGGGCTGCGGTGCCGACGATGACAAAGGCAATTCCAAGCGCAAAGCCGACCGCGTAGAGCACGTGCATGGTCAGGAGATGCAGAAAATGCATGAGCGGGATCGCGGCCAGCACGCAGCCGATGAAGACGTCGCCGGCAATCAGGATCGGCAGCTTTCTTAGGCGGTCGATGAAGACCCCGGCTTGCAGCGAAAAGAGCGCGAACGGCAACGCCTCGAGTGCGGCCATGACGCCCATCTGGGTCGGCGTCGCATCGAGCATGACGACTGCGGTCAAGGGCAGCGCGAGCATGGTGATCTGGCCGCCGAAGCTGCTGATGGTCGAGGACAGCCACAGGCAGCGGAAGTCGCGCTCGGCGAGCAGGCTTTCCATCACCCAGCTGCGTATTCGGGTCAGCGATCGTTTCATGGCTTTACTATCTTTCCGCTCGTGTGGCGCTGTGCCTCGGCTATAATTTGCTGTCTGTTTCTCAAGGCGAAGAGCGGGCAGTGGCACTCAGGCCGCTTTCTTGCCCGCTTCGCATCCACATGGCCGATTCACCCGTTCCGCGCGAGCTTTTCATCATGGGCGTCACGCAAGACGGACGCACGTTTCGTCCCAGCGACTGGGCCGAGCGCCTGGCGGGCGTGCTCGCGATCTACAGGCCCGAGGGCAACGTCGCCCCGCATGAACATCTTGGCTACTCCCCGTACGCCAAACCGACCACCATGTGCGGCATATCCGGCGTCCTCGTTGACGAACGGCTGAAGGACATCGAGCCGCGCGCCTACGATTTTTGCGTCAGCTTTGGCACCGAAAACGGCCTGCAGATGGCTGAGGTGTGTTCGCTTGACGATCATCTCGACGACTCCTGAGTCAGCAAGGGCAAAAAAAAAGGCGCACCACGGTGCGCCTTTTCTGTAGGGGATGTTCCTCCTACGGATTCAACGCTTTCAGTGCATGGGCCAGGCGGCTCTTGTGTCGCGCGGCTTTGTTCTTGTGAATGATTTTCTTGTCGGCAATACGGTCAATAACGCTTGAAGCAGTACGGAAAACTTCGATCGCACGCGGCTTGTCGCCCGCAAGGATGGCCTTTCGGGTCGACTTGATCGCGGTGCGCAGCGTCGAACGAAGGCTCGAATTGTGAGCATTCTGTTTGACCGCCTGACGGGCGCGTTTGCGTGCTTGTGCGGTATTGGCCATGGATCTTCTATTCCGTTGTGGGTCCGCTTTCGGACCGGCGGGTCGCGCGTGCGCCCGCAAAAGTGTTGGAAAAAATGAAACCGAGCCCGTCACTCTAGCAAAAAAGCCCCGGCTTGGCAATCACCGGCCTCTTCCAATGGCATAGGAGGGTGAAACCGGTGCCGTGTTTCCAACGGCATATGAGGGTGAAACAGTGATTTTGGATCGATTATCCAGCGATGGTGATCGATATGAACGTTTCTACGCTCAAGACGCTTGAGCAAATCTGCGAGTTTCTGGCCGGTGCGGCGGTACATTCTGCTTTTCAGCGGTCTAGTGCTAGCCGGAATCGTGTTAAGCCTCGTTTCGAGCAATGGAGACGGC
>CAJCIC010000124.1 GCA_903970185.1 Gammaproteobacteria bacterium | reverse complement strand
CGAGTTGTCGTTGGCGGTATTGAGCTCAGCGAAAGCCGAGGACCGCGTCATGCCCTGCGCTGACGTATCGAAGGCGGCGACGCTCAAGGTTCCGGTCTGCGGCAGGGTGACGGGGCTTGTTTGGCTGCCGTTGAGAAAAAGCGCGTTGCCCGCGACCGACATGCCGACCGGGGCGCTGCCGCCGACATTGCCGAGGATGTCGATCATGCGTCCGCCCCAGCCGGTCACCGACACCGACAGCGGCAGCGCAGTTGCCGCCTGCTCGCGCTGCTGGTCGGCGTGCGAGAAGAGATTGATCGGAATCTCGACCGAAGTACTGGTGTAGGTTTCCTTGGTGGTGGGTGCGACAAGCGAGCCGACGTTAAACAGCGTGGCCAGGTTGCCGCTGTTGAAAAGTCCGGCGAGATTGGGCATGGCCGGATGAAAGCCGAAGACGTTCGACGGATTGCTGTCGTTCAGTGGATTGAGGCTTCCTTGCAGAAGCGCCAGGCCGCCGCTTGACTGGGCAACGCGCACGGCGGCGTAGTTGTTGTAGGCGCTTGTGCTATTGGGCACGATCATGTTGTTGGCATCGTTGCCGCCGTAAAGAAAGATGCACACCAGCGCCTTGTAGCCCGAAAGCGGCGTGGCCTGGGCGCTTGACATCATGAGGCGTGGCACCAGACCCGCAGCACCCAGGGCCATGGCGCCCTTGAGCAGTCGCCGGCGTTGCGGTTGATAAGACGGGGCATGGACGATTTTCATGGGAATCCTTCGGGCGCGCTTAGCGCTTGATCTCAAAGCGTGGAGAGACGGCGATCAGGAACACGGCCATCTTCGCCCGGTCGTTGAAGTCGCTAACGGTGATCGAGTTCACGGCGTTGATGATGGTCTGCTGCTCGGCGGTTGACAGGGTGCCGTTGACCATCTTGGTATTGAGGTCGGCAACCAGCGTGTTGGCGTCGCCGGCTTCGGCCTCGAAGGCGCCAAGATTAAGGCTTGTGCCGACGGCGCCTGGAACCGTCGGATCAGGCGCAATCGGGTTGCCGTACACGAGCGTGTTGGCAAGCCCGATGCGGTTCAACACCGTCGAGGTATTGACGATGCCAAATTGCGGCGCGAGAAGGGTCGAATTGGGCAGCGGGTAGCTCGGCGGATAGAAGTTGAACACCGATCCCGCCGAGAACAGGTTCTGACCCATGCTGCTGACCGGGTTGATCAGCGCCTCGCCGTCGGAGACGCCATTGAGTGTGCGCATTAACGCGACGGCGTATTCCGCAGGCTCGCGCAGTTTGCCGAACGTCGACGAGGACGCGGTGCTGCCGCGCGCTTCCGGGTCGAGCAGGATGGCAGTCACCACCGCGGCCATATCGCCGCGCACGCCATGGCCGTTGTTGTTGAAGACGGCGCTGATGCGGCTGATGTAGGCCGGGCTGGGATTGCTGGTCGTCAGGAACTGGATCAGCTCCTTGCCAATGAAGGGCGCGAGATTGGGGTGGTTGAAAATGGCATCGAGCGCCGTGTTCAAATCCTGGACCGAGGTCTGACCGGCAGGGCCCGAGACGCCATTGAGGAGGGTTTTTGCCGTCGTATCGTGATGGTTGTCGAACGCCACCATCTGCCCCATGTAGTACTGCGGGTTGGTCCATTTCGAGGCTGCGCCGCCTGGTGTTGGCGGGTAGGTCCAGCCGGTGAGCGCAGCCGACATGCCGTCGACCACGTCCTGGGTGTAGGTGGGCACCGGATTGCCACCTGAGAGCACCAGCGATCCATCGGCGTTGAGCAGGTTCGGCCCGATGGTGAACAGTTGCATCACCTCGCGGCCGTAATTTTCGTTGGCTTTCTGCGCCCCATTGGCCTTGTTATTGTTGGCCATGTTCAGATACGTCCCCATCACCGGGCTTAGCGTCACGTCGTTTAGGAGGTTGCGGAAATTGCCGAAGGCATCGAGCGTGAGCATCTGCTGGTATTCGCGCATGGCGTAGGCCGGTCCGACCTCGAGGCCGGAGACGACGAAGATCTGCGACAAGGCGAAGGCGACGCGCTGGCGCAGCTGGTCGGGCGCCGAAATCGCGTTGGAGAGAAACACGCGCTGCACCGGAAACACCGTGTAATTGTCGCGATAGCAATTCGACGGCGAGCCGGTGGGGCAGCCGACTGCGCTGCTTGACGGGGGCACAGAAAGCACCGGATAGCCGGTCGGCGTCATGGCGATCTGCGATGCAATCCAGCCTTGCGCGCCCTGCGCCACGATGGCGTTGACGACATCAGGCGTCGCCCCGAAGGTGGCCTGGTCGGCAAGCCGTGCTGCATCGGCCTCTGTGATCGGTGCCGGAGCTGGCGCCGTCGTCGAAGGCGGTGGCGCTGCAGCGCTCGGGCTTGAGGTCGAGCTGCCGCCGCCACCGCCCCCTCCGCATCCTGCGAGCGTAAGCGTCAGAAGCAGCGCAAGTGCGTCGCGGTTTCTTGAGCGCTCCGGTGCCGGCGGCGTGCTCGGTGCCGGCGGGACAGGGTCAATCAACGTGTGGGCGGACTCAGCCCGAAGCAAGGTGGGATACATGGGAACTCCGAAAGGCACGGGCATCGACTCGACGACAGGACTCAAGCCTAAGGGGCTAATGCGTCAGAGAAAACCTGAATGAGTGACAATTTGAAACGGCGCGCAGCCGGGTTAACAATTGTCAATGGGGCTTTGCCTTGGTCGCCTTTCGTTGCGGCGGCGCCACAGCCAGGCCCCGGCCATTTCGCTTTGACCTTGCGATACAAGGGCTTGCAGCGTGGCGGCGAAGATCTTTTGCTTGCTTTGGACTTGCGCCAAACGTGCGCGCATGACTTAGGGACTAAGGTTTCGACTTAGGTACAAACTGGGTGGCGCAGGATCTTCAATGTGTTGGTTTCGTGGGAGATTTACCCAGGCTTGCGCGCCCTTTTGAGTGCATTCACGACGACTTGCACGTCCCCACACGTTTTGTTTCAGAAAGGATTGATCGATGGCGAGGCTTTTCAATGACCGTGCTTGAAAACGGCGAATTCGATGCCGTACTGAATGGCAACAGGATCCACTACTCGGTTCGCGGCGCGGGCCCTGTGCTCATCGCGCATTCCGGTGGCCCGGGCTTCGATGCGCGCGGATGGGACGAACTCGCCGGCATCGATCGCTTGATGACGGTGGTCGTGATTCATCCGCGCGGCTCGGGACTGTCTGCTAACGCGCATGACGAGGCCTATGGCCTGAGCGATTTCGCCCATGATCTCGAGGCGCTCAGGCTCCATCTCAAGCTTCATGCGCCGGTGATCATGGGCTGGTCCCACGGCGGCATGGTTGCGCAGCGCTTTGCAGCGCTCTATCCGCAATCGCTGTCGCGCCTGATTCTGGTTGACACCGCAGCGCGGCTTGGCGGTTTCGTGGGCGGCGTCGATGATGCCGTGAAACGCTTCAAGGCCGAGCCGTGGTTTGACGCAAGTTACCGCGCGCTCAAGCGCGAGTGGGAAGGGGACTACCGCACCGATCAGGACATGGCAGAACTGTGGGACGACGAAGTCAAGTTCTATTTCAGCCGCTTTGACGCGACTGCGCTTGCGTATCACGAGCGAACGCGCCACCTGCCTGTGCGCATCAAGTCGCTCGCGCAGTTCAATGCGCTCGAGGCAGCGACCATGGACTTGCGCCCCGACCTGGCCCGCATCAAGGTGCCAGCGCTTGTCATCGTCGGCCGCGACGATTTCATCACCACGGTCGACATGGCCAGGGAAATTCAGGAGACCCTGGAAGACGCGCAGCTCGAGATCTTCGAGGCGTCGGGACATTTCCCGTTCATCGAGGAGCCCGGCAAGTTTTTACGCACGGTGGCGAAATTCTGCGGCCTCGCACCATAAAGGGTGCAAGCGTTAGGCCATGTGCGGCACGAGGCGCGCTTCGCGGATCGGCAGGTTGATGAGCCCCGCTCCCGTGGCCAGGACAATGTCGGCAAACCACATCCAGTGATAGTCGCCAAAGCGCTGCAATGCCAGGCCGCCAAGCCAAGCGCCAAAGAATCCGCCGACCTGGTGCACGAAGATGACAAGCCCGAACAGCGTTGCGAAATAGCGCGGGCCATAGAGCTTGCCAATCAGCCCGGCCGTGGGCGGAATGGTGGCAAGCCAGGTCGCACCCAGCGATGCCGCAAAGAGGTAGAAGGTCAAAGGCGTGTGCGGCGCGAATAGATAGATCACGACCAGCACGGCGCGGCTGAAATACATTGCGCTTAACAGGAACTTGAGGCGCATGCGCGAGCACAGCCAGCCGGCAATCAGGCTGCCCGCGACGTTGAAAAGGCCGATCAAGGCCAGCGAATTGGCCGCCACCGACGCCTTCAGGCCGCACAGCGCGACTTCGCCTGGCAGGTGCACGACAAGAAATGCAATATGGAATCCGCAGGTAAAAAAGCCCGCGGCAAGAAGCCAGAACGAGCGATCGGCGAGGGCCTTCTTGACGTCGGCCAGTAACGAGGACGGGGGCACGATCGCCTTGGCTGCAGAGCGCGCGTGGTCTTTCGGATCGAGCACCGGCGCCACCTCTTCTTCGTGGCGCAAGAGGAAGGCGAGCGGGATGGTGAGAATCGCCGAGGCCCCCACGGAAAGCATGGCGCTGACCCAGCCCAGGTGCTCAATCAAGGTCTGCGCGACTCGCGCATAGACGAACTGGCCCATCGAGCCGCCGGCATTGATCACGCCCGCCGCCATGCCGCGCTTCTCGGCGGCCAGGCGCTTTGCCGCAGCGCCAAGCAGGATCGAGAAGCTGCCGGCACCCGAGCCCGCAGCCGAGATGACGCCAAAGGTCATGACAAGCATCAATGGCGAGCCGACGAAGGGCGTGGCGCCCATGCCCACCGTGATCAGCACGGCGCCAAGCACAATCACCCACACCGGACCGTGACGGTCGGCAAACATGCCAAACACCGGCTGGACACTGCCCCACACCAGTTGCCCGATGGCCAGCGCAAAACTGATGTTAACGATGCCAAAGCCGCTCGCGCTATTGATCGGCGACACAAAAAGGCCCGCGCATTGGCGCGCGCCGGTGGTGATCAGCATGATGACGGCGGCGGCTGCGACAAAGTGCCAGCCGCTGACGACGACTTTCGCCTTGGCCGGGGTCATGCGCCCTGGGTGTCGCTCTTGACAGCGAGCGCACTGTCGAAATCGCGCTCGATCGTCGCCAGTGTTTCATCGAGCAGGTCGTGCAGCGCGACGACGCGCTCAAGGCCGAGGCTGTCCTCGATCTGGCACTGGATGCGGCGCCAGTCGGTGCGCGAGGCGCGCATCGCGCTTTGGCCTTGCTCGGATAGCGAGAGCAGGCGCACGCGCGCATCGGCGCCGCGCGCAGCGGTGATGAGACCGTTATCGATGAGCGGCTTGAGATTGCGCGTGAGCGTGGTTCGATCAAGCCCCATCTCGCGCGCCATCGCACTTAAGGCAAGCGGGCGCGGCAAAAGCGCGCGCAGGAGAGAGAACTGGCCGACGGTCAGGCCCCCTGGCACCATTTCCCGATCGTAGAGGCGCACCAGTGCGCGCGCCAAGCGCCGCGCCTTAAAGCAGGTGCAGCCATTGGCCGCAGGCCGGCGCGAGAGTGCGGGCAGGTCGGCATCAAGAGGGGGCATGGCTTTCGCTCACGGACATCATTGCAATCGATTATAGTGTAACTACACGTAATTATCTTCTGAATTCGGCGGGGGGCGGCGTGAACGAAACGGCAGAAAAATGGGAAGCGGAGCGACGCGCCGTTGAGGCCAGGATGGCAGCGCCTGGCGTGTCTGAAGTCGCCGACGTGCGAATGTTAAGCGGCATCGAATTTTTCAATGGCATCTCGTCGGGCCGGTTTCCATCGGTTGCGATGGGTCACTTGATGGGCTTTGCGCCGATCGAGGTCGAAATCGGCCGCATCGTCTTTCAGGGCACGCCAGGCGTCGAACACCTCAATCCGATGGGCTCGGTGCATGGGGGCTATGTCGCAACGCTGCTTGATTCAGCCTTGGGCTGTGCGGTGCATTCCACGCTGCCGGCGGGGCGCGCCTTCACGACGCTTGAACTCAAGGTCAACATGATCCGGGCGTTAACGCCCAGGACGGGTCCGGTACGCGCCGAAGGCAAGGTCGTGCATGTCGGGCGCCAGACCGGTGTCGCCGAGGGGCGGGTGATTGA
>CAJCIC010000123.1 GCA_903970185.1 Gammaproteobacteria bacterium | reverse complement strand
GGACCTTCTTCTTGTCGGCCTTGAGCAGGCGCGCAAGCTTGCCCGCCGAGGTGGTCTTGCCTGCGCCTTGCAGCCCCGCCATGAGGATCACCGCAGGTGGCGTGACGTTGAGGTTCAGCGCGCCCGCGTCCGGGCCGAGATCGCCGCCGATGATCGCCGTCAGTTCCCGCTGGACGACACCGACGAGTGCCTGGCCGGGCGATAGACTGCCAACGACGTCAGCGCCAAGCGCCTTTTCCTTGACGCGCGCAATCAGCTCGCGCACGACCGGCAGGGCGACGTCTGCCTCAAGCAGGGCCATGCGCACCTCGCGCAGCATGTCCTGCGTGTTGGCTTCGGTGATGCGGGCTTCGCCGCGCATCGTTTTCACGACTCGGGCCAAGCGCTGCGACAGGTTATCCAGCATGGGAATGGGGGGCGCGCGATCGCTTCGGTACGAAGCCGCTGGTGTAAACTCGTTGGATGATTATTTTACTCTATGCAGCGGTCACTCTTGGGTACCTCGGCATGGCCACCTGGGCCTGGTTCGAGATGGCTCCGGCCGCATTTTCGAGAACGGCGCTGGCCGGCCCCGAGTTCCGCGCGAGCCCCAGGGTCGGGTTTGCCGCGGGCGAGCGTCTTCTGATTGCCGCACTGTGGGTCGCACATTTCTGGCTGCTCAAGAGCACCTTCGCCGATGGCGAGGGCTGGCGCTTTGGCTTTGCGCTCGGCCTCTCGGCAACGCTTTGGCTGGCGGTTGCCGTGTTGTGGTTCGAGAGCTTCTATTTCGAAGTCGCCAGCATCAGGTTGCTGCTCCTGCCGCTTGCTGCGCTCTGCGCGGCGTTGCCGCTTTGGTTCCCGGGATCGCGCATCCTTGCTGCTGCTGCGGCAAGCGAAGGGACGGTTCATAACCCCGCTTTCGATGCCCACCTGGTGGTGGCGCTGATGGCCTACGGACTTCTGACCATCGCAGCACTGCAGGCGCTCGTCATGGCTGCCCTTGATCGCTGGCTGCATGGCAATGCCCTGCAGCCGCAAAGCGACACGCTCTGGGCGCGCGTGCAGCGCGCGTTGCTCGGGCCGCTGCCGCCCTTGCTATCGATGGAACGCGTACTTTTTCGCATCGTCGCGCTCGGCTTTGCCTTGTTGACCCTGACGGTTTTGACCGGCATCGTGTTCTCCGAGGAGCTTTTTCACCGGCCGCTAAGCTTTGACCACAAGACCGTCTTCACCGCCGTTTCCTGGATCATTTTTGGCGCGCTCCTGGCCGGCCGGGCCCGCTATGGCTGGCGCGGCCGCGCTGCGATCCGCTGGACGCTGGCGGGTTTTCTGGTGCTGTTTCTTGCCTACGCGGGAAGCCGCTTCGTGCTCGAAGTGATTCTGCACCGCGTCTAGTGCCGATGGCCCGCCTGTTCGTCTTGATCGCAGCCGCAGTGCTCGTCTATGCTTATCTCAAGCGCCAGCGCCAGGACGAGCGCCGCACCGTGCGCGAGGAAGCCGCGACTGCTTCAGCACGCGTCGTTGCGCCAGCAAAGCCCGTGCGGGCGTGCGCGTTATGCGGGGTTTTCATTCCCGAAGACGAAATCGTGATTGCAAAGGGCGGTCTTGCCTTTTGCAGTGAGGCGCACCGTCGCCGTGGTCATGCTGAGCCTCACTAGCCGGGAACTACCACAGCCGAGTTCGACCTTTTGGGTTTCGCTGCGCTATTTCAGCCTGACGCGGCTGGTGATTGCAGCTGTGCTCCTCGGTGCAGTGCTGATCTTCGGCACGGCGACCGATTTCGGCGCATCCGATTTTTCGCTGTTCCTGCGTACCGCGATCGTCTATGCCGTGCTGGGCACGCTGCTCGCGTATTTTGCATTGAGCCGGCAACAGGGTTTTTACTTTCAGCTCGGCGCGCAACTGGTGCTCGATGTCGTGGCACTGACTGTCATGTTGCATGCAAGCGAAGGCACGCGAAGCGGAATTGCCGTGCTGTTCTTGCTCCCGATCGCGGGCACGGCGATTCTGACGCCGCCGCTTTTTGCCGCGTTTTTCGCTGCAGTGTGTGCCTTGGCCATTCTCGCCGAGACCTTGCTGCGCAGCGTCACGACCGCGGAAATCTCCTCGCCGATCACGATCCAGGCGGGTGTTTATGGCATCGCCTATTTCACGCTGGCGATGGTCATGAACCGTCTTGCCGCGCGCGTCATTGCGCAAGAGCGCATCGCCAAAGCCCGCTTCGAAGATTTGCAAAGCCAGATCGAAATCAATCGCCTGGTCGTAGCCGACATGCAAGACGGCGTTTTGATCCTGTCTGGCGATGGTCACCCGCGCGCCTTGAATCCGGCCGCGGCCAGGCTTTTGCGTGTCGCCGATCCGGACGCCCTGATCAGCGAAGCCTGGGACAGTCATCCGGTCGCGCAACAGATCCTTGAACATTTTGCCACCTGGCGCAGGCTTGGCGCGGCTGCGCAGACGTTCGAGGTTTCGGTCGCAACCGATATCGGCGATGCGTCAATTGGCAGCGATCGGCTGCGCGGACGCTTTGCTGCGCCCAACATGGAATCCGGAAACTCGGCGGATTTTGTCGTGTTCCTTGAAGATCTGCAGCGCGTGGACGAGCTGGCCCAGCAACTCAAGCTGGCATCGATGGGACGCCTAACGGCAAGTATCGCCCACGAAATCCGCAACCCCCTGGCTGCCATCAGCCACGCCAGTTCGTTGCTCGCCGAGGGCAGCCAGATCGATGCCGATCGCAGGCTGCTTCACATCATCAACGAGAACACGCGGCGGCTCGACCGAATCGTGCAAAATATCCTGCAGCTGTCGCGGCGCGGCCCGGCCAACGTCGATGAGGTCGACGTGCGTCGGCTGGTCAACGAGATTCTCGAGGAGTTCCATCGCGAGCATGCCAAGGACGGGCCGATCGTCGAAGTCTCGATCTATGGCTCACCGATGCTGAGTTTCAACGAGGAGCACCTGCGCCAGGTGCTGGTCAATCTGCTGCAAAATGCCTTCCGCTATGCCAGCAAGGCGCCTGGCAGTATCTCGATTGTGGTTGTACCCGTGCTGCCACTGCTTGGCAACGCCGCCGACGGATCGGGGCACGTGCAGCGCGCAACCGAGCGCATCGAGCTGATCGTTCAGGACGACGGTGCCGGCATTGACGCAAAAACACGACAGCACCTGTTCGAGCCGTTTTTTACGACGCATCATCGCGGTACCGGCCTTGGACTTTATCTGGCGCGTGAACTCTGTCTTGCAAACGGTGCGACACTTGGCTACGTGCCAAACATCGATGAATCAAAAAAGGGGGGCTTCGTGGTGAATGCGGCCGGGACCGTGCCATGACTGCCTTGCAACCGCAAATTCGGGGAACGACGCATGACTAATTCGTCGCACTCAGGCAGCACGGGCAAGCAGATTCCACGCGTCCTGGTGGTGGACGATGAACCCGATTTGCGCGAACTTCTTGAATTGACCCTGGTGCGCATGGGACTTGACGTCGACAGTGCGGCGACGGTGAGCGATGCACGCGCAGCGCTTGCCAAAAGAAGCTATGCGCTGTGTCTGACCGATATGCGCATGCCCGATGGCAGCGGTATGGACCTGGTCGCCGCCATCGCGCATGAACATCCCGGCACGCCGGTTGCCGTACTGACCGCCTATGGCAGCACCGACAATGCGGTTGCGGCACTGAAGGCAGGCGCCTTTGACTATCTGTCAAAGCCGGTGTCGCTCGAGCACCTGCGCCAGCTGGTGCTCTCGGCGGTGCAGTCGACCCAGGCGGCGCCAGCGCGGGCCGGGGAGGGCGGCACACAAGCCGTCGCACAAAGCTCGACGCTTGATCGACTTCTTGGCGATTCGCAGGCCATGCGCGATGTCCGTGCACTGATTCGCAGGGTATCGCGCTCGCAGGCGCCGGTGGCCATCTCAGGCGAATCGGGCAGCGGCAAGGAGCTCGTCGCAAGGGCCATCCACGATTGCAGCGGACGCAGGACAGGTCCGTTTGTCGCGGTCAACTGCGGCGCGATTCCGGAACAGTTGATGGAGGCCGAATTTTTCGGATATCGAAAAGGCGCCTTCACGGGTGCCGACAGCGATCGCGAGGGCTACTTTCAGACGGCAGCGGGCGGCACGCTGTTTCTTGACGAGGTCGCCGATTTGCCGCTCGCCATGCAAGTCAAGCTGTTGCGGGCCATCCAGGAGCGCTCAGTCCGGCGCGTTGGCGGCATGGCCGAGGAGACGGTTGATGTCCGCCTCGTCAGCGCCACCCATCAGAATCTCTCGCAGCGCGTGACCCAGGGTCTTTTCCGGCAGGATCTGTTTTATCGGCTCAACGTCATCGACATCCGCATTCCGCCCTTGCGTGAGCGTGCCGAGGATATTCCGCTGCTCGCGCGCCATCTGCTGTCGCAAATGGCGCCGCAGTTAAAGCTATCGTCGGCTGCCACGGTCAAGCTCGCGGGCTACACGTTTCCGGGCAATGTGCGCGAGCTTGGCAACATTCTTGAGCGCAGCGCGGCGTTTGTGGAATCGGACCTGATCGACGCACAGGATCTCCAACTCGCGGCAACCGAGGCGCTATCGTCGCCGTCTTATGACGCGGCCCACCCAAGTCCCGAGCGCGCCATCGAAGACGCCTTTAGCGAGCCGGCACCGCCGCCTGGGGTGCTCGGATTTTCCGGCAGTCTTCCCGAGCATCTTGACCGCATCGAGCGCGAAGTGATCGAAAAGGCGCTCGCGCAAACCCGATATAACCGCACGGCTGCAGCCGAGCTGCTTGGCATCACCTTTCGCCAGCTGCGCTATCGCATGCAGCGGCTCGATATCAGTTGAGCGCCAAGGCGCAGGCGATTGACGGCGAGGGATGGCTCCTGGGCGCAAGACGCGTGCAGTCGCCCAACTTTGATGACCGCCCGCTGCATGCCTCGATCGATCTTCTCGTCGTGCACAGCATCTCGCTGCCGCCTGGCGAGTTTGGCGGCAACGCGATTCTTGAACTCTTCACCAACACCCTTGATTGCAGCTCGCACCCCGCCTTTGAGGATCTCGCACCCTTGCGCGTCTCGGCGCATTTCCTGATCAGGCGCGATGGCGAGACGGTACAGTTCGTCTCATGCCTGAAGCGCGCCTGGCATGCCGGCGTATCGGCGTTTGAGGGCCGCGAGCGGTGCAACGATTTTTCGGTCGGCATCGAACTTGAAGGCATCGATAGCGACATCTTCACCAACGCCCAATATGACGCGTTGATCGGCGTGAGCGCCGCGCTGACGGCGCGGTTTCCCATCTTTGCGGTTGCTGCGCATAGCGAAATCGCGCCTTCACGGAAGACCGATCCCGGTCCCGGATTCGATTGGCAAAAGCTGCTCGATTCTGCGCCGACCCTGCGCCGCATGCGTTCGCCTTTGGGTGGCGCCAAGTCCTGATTGGAAGTGCTCGCTCACACCGCATCGCAAGCCGCTCGCTTTCTCTGTGGATGGCCTGTGGATAGCGGGTGGACAAACCTCATGCTGCGGTGCACAGGCTGTGGACAAGAGGTGGATGACGTTGTGAAAAAACCTAAAAACACTTCTTGCGCAGCGCGCCTGCGGCCACTAGAATTAGTAGTCAGGGAGCCTTCTACCACTACATATAGTGGTTAAGCCTCAGGGGACGTGCACCGCAAGCGTTATTGTCGAGGAGTTCCGATGCCATCTTGGTGGCTCGGCGGGCACTCGCGGTAGACCCTCTTTTTTTCATCTATTTGCGCGAGGCTCGCAGGCAATTTGCCAGCCCCGCGAGGAACATCGGCAAGCGTTCGCCGGTGTTCAGAACAACACGCTGGAAACAGCGATCTGGAGGTAGTAATGCAACGTGCAAACCAGTTTTCCTCAGGCCAGGGCCCGGTTATGCCACCCCTTGCGGCACACCAGTCTGGCGGCCTGTCCGGTACGCGCGCTGAGTTCTGCGATTACAAAGTCATCCGCCGCAATGGCGCGGTGGTCAATTTCGAGCCGGCCAAGATATCTGTCGCCATGACCAAGGCTTTTCTTGCCGTCAATGGCGGGCAAGGCGCCGCGTCAGCCCGTATCCGCGAACTGGTCGAGCGTCTCACCGAACTCGTCGTGGCCACCCTGATGAGGCGCATGCCGTCCGGTGGCAATCTGCACATCGAGGAAATCCAGGATCAGGTCGAACTGGCCTTGATGCGTACCGGCGAGCACGAAGTTGCGCGCTCCTACGTCCTGTATCGCGAGGCGAGAAGCCAGGAGCGGGCACAAGCGCGACGCAATTCGTCCGAGCCGGCGCCGCTGCACGTGACCGAAAATGGCATGCGCATCCTGTTTGACCCGGCGCGCATCCGCGCGCTTGTCTCTGCGGCCTGCGACGGTCTGAGCGAATTCGTCAGTGCCCAGACGATCGTTGACGAAACCATCAAGAACCTATACGACGGCGTGCCAATCGAAGAGGTGCACAAGTCGGCAATCCTCGCTGCGCGCTCGCAGCTCGAGAAGGATCCAGCCTACAGCAAAGTCACTGCCCGGCTGCTGCTTCACACCGTACGCCAGGAGGTTCTCGGCGCTGAGGTTGCGCAAGAAGAAATGGCTGAGCGCTATGCTGAGTATTTCCCCAAATTCATCAAGCGCGGCATCGAAGCCGAGTTGCTCGACGAGCGTCTTGCCCACTACGACCTGGTGCTTCTGGCCAAGGCGCTTGATGCCAAACGCGATCTCAAGTTTGACTACATCGGGCTGCAGACGCTGTATGACCGCTACTTCCTGATTGACCGTAACGACGGCTTTAGCAAGGACGGACGCAGAATCGAATTGCCCCAGGCCTTCTTCATGCGCGTCGCCATGGGTCTTGCCCTAAACGAAATCGAGCGCGAGGCGCGTGCCGTCGAATTCTACGAAATCCTGTCGAGTTTCGACTTCATGAGTTCGACGCCGACGCTGTTTAACGCCGGCACGCGCCATTCGCAACTGTCGTCGTGCTACCTGACGACGGTGTCAGACGATCTTGACGGGATTTACGAGGCCATCAAGGAAAACGCGCTCCTTGCCAAGTACGCCGGCGGCCTGGGTAACGACTGGACGCCCGTGCGCGCGATGGGCTCGCACATCAAGGGCACGAACGGTGAATCGCAGGGCGTCGTGCCATTTCTGAAGGTCGTCAATGATACGGCGGTGGCGGTGAACCAGGGGGGCAAGCGCAAGGGCGCGGTGTGCTGCTACCTCGAGACCTGGCACCTCGACATCGAGGAGTTTCTTGAGCTGCGCAAGAACACCGGTGACGATCGCAGGCGCACCCATGACATGAACACGGCCAACTGGATTCCCGACCTGTTCATGAAGCGGGTCATGGAAAACGGCGCCTGGACCCTGTTCTCGCCCTCGGCCGTGCCTGATCTGCACGACAAGGTCGGCAAGGCTTTTGAAGCGGCCTATCTCGCCTACGAGGCCAAGGCCGAACGTGGCGACATCAAGCCAGCCAAGAAGATCGCGGCGACCACGCTCTGGCGCAAGATGCTCTCGATGCTGTTTGAGACCGGACACCCCTGGATCACGTTCAAGGATCCTTGCAACCTGCGCTCGCCGCAGCAGCACGTGGGCATGGTGCACTCGTCCAATCTTTGCACCGAGATCACCCTGAATACCAACGACAGCGAGATTGCCGTTTGCAATCTCGGCTCGGTCAATCTCGTGGCCCACCTGAAAAAGGAAGCGGACGGCAGCGCAACGCTTGACCACGCCAAGCTCAAGCGCACCATCAGCACCGCCATGCGCATGCTCGACAACGTCATCGATATCAACTATTACGCCGTCAAGAAGGCGCGCGATTCGAACTTGAAGCATCGTCCGGTCGGGCTTGGCATCATGGGCTTTCAGGATTGCCTGCACGTCATGCGCCTGCCCTATGCCTCGACGGAGGCGGTCGAATTCGCCGATCGCTCGATGGAAGCCGTGTGCTATTACGCCTATTGGGCATCGACTGATCTGGCAGCCGAACGCGGCCGCTATTCGAGCTTTCATGGCTCGCTTTGGGATCGCAACATCCTGCCGCAAGACACCATCAAGCTGCTTGCTGCCGAGCGCGGCGGCTACGTCGAGGTCGACCAGTCTGAAACCATGGACTGGCAGGCGCTGCGTGCCCGCATCGCGCAATACGGCATGCGCAACTCGAATTGCGTTGCCATCGCGCCTACGGCCACCATCTCCAACATCATCGGCGTTTCGGCCTGCATCGAGCCGACCTTTGAGAACCTCTACGTGAAATCGAACCTGTCGGGCGAGTTCACCATCGTTAACGACTACCTCGTGCGCGACCTGAAAAAGCTCGGCCTGTGGGACGAAGTGATGATTGCCGACCTGAAGTTCTTTGACGGCAGCCTGGCCAAGATCGACCGCGTGCCGGCCGAGTTGCGTCGCATCTACGCCACCGCGTTTGAAGTTGAACCAAGCTGGCTGGTCGAGGCCGCGTCGCGTCGGCAGAAATGGATCGACCAGGCCCAGTCGCTCAATATCTATATGGCCGGGGCGTCGGGCAAGAAGCTTGACGACACCTACAAGCTGGCATGGCTGCGCGGACTCAAGACCACCTATTACCTGCGCACGCTGTCAGCATCGAGTGCCGAGAAATCAACCGGGCAGGGGGGCGAATTGAATTCGGTGAGCGTCGATGGCGGCGTTCCCAAGGCACAGGGACGCGGATCGATGGCACTGCCAGAACCCGAGATCGTGGGCGTGGCGTGCATGCTCAAACCTGGCGATGATGGCTTTGAGGAATGCGAAGCCTGCCAGTAACCCCCGCCCGTCCAAACCCGCATTTTTGTAACGAGGATTGATATGCTCTCCTGGGATGAAGAAGTTCACACCCCACCGCCTTACCGTCCGAGCCCGCCAGAAGTGCCATCGCGGCTAGGCGCCGAGGCGTTGCTTGTCGCGGCACGGCCGCTCTTGCCGGAAGGCGCTGCCGTCGAGTCCGCAATGCGCGTCAACGCGGCTGACAAGCGCATCATCAATGGCAAGACCGACGTCAACCAGCTCGTGCCCTTCAAATACAAATGGGCGTGGGAAAAGTACCTCGCGGGTTGCGCCAATCACTGGATGCCGCAGGAAATCAACATGTCCCGCGACATCGCGTTGTGGAAAAATCCCAACGGCCTGACCGACGACGAGCGCCGTGTCGTAAAGCGCAATCTCGGCTTTTTCGTCACCGCCGATTCGCTTGCTGCCAACAACATCGTGCTTGGCACTTACCGCCACATCACGGCACCCGAATGCCGCCAGTACCTGCTGCGCCAGGCGTTCGAGGAGGCGATCCATACCCACGCCTACCAGTACATCGTCGAGTCGCTCGCGCTTGACGAGGGCGAGGTCTTCAATGCCTATCGCGAGGTGCCCTCGATTCGTGCCAAGGACGAATTCCTGATCCCCTTCATCGACACCCTGACCGACCCGCAATTCACCACCGGTACTGTCGAGAACGACCAGAAATTGTTGAAATCGCTGATCGTTTTCTCGTGCCTGATGGAAGGGCTTTTCTTCTACGTCGGCTTCACCCAGATCCTCTCGCTCGGACGCCAGAACAAGATGACCGGGGCCGCCGAGCAGTACCAATACATCCTGCGCGACGAGTCGATGCACTGCAATTTCGGCATCGACCTGGTCAACACCATCAAGCTCGAGAACCCGCATCTTTGGACTGCCGAGTTCAAAGACGAGATCCGCGAGTTGTTCAAGCAAGGCGTCGAGCTCGAGTATGCGTATGCCGAAGATACGATGCCGCGCGGCGTGCTCGGACTCAACGCGCCGATGTTCAAGGGCTATCTTCGCTTCATCGCAAATCGTCGTTGCCAGCAAATAGGTATTGACCCCTTGTTTGCTCAGGAGGAGAATCCGTTTCCGTGGATGTCAGAGATGATCGATCTGAAGAAAGAACGAAATTTCTTTGAGACCCGCGTGATTGAATATCAAACCGGTGGTGCATTGAGTTGGGAATAAGAAACGCACCGAGATGAGAGAAACGCAATGTGTTCAACGAAGTTGGTCAAGGAGCGAAAGCGTTCGCGCGCATGCATAGTCATCTAGTTCGAACACGCATTCCGATATCCTGCTCTTTGCAGGTCAAGGCCCTGATTCCCTCTTCGTTTTGCAATCAAACTGCTGCAAAAAAACAACACGTCGTCGAATCGAATCAAAAATCATTTGTGCGAGATACAAACGCCGGCGTTGACGCCGGCGTTTTTTTTGGCCGATTGATCCGTCCGTTTGGCACGTTGCCGAGTGGTCGAATCAGCGGGCCAAGTGCCGAATTCATTAGCGTAACCAGGCTACGGCCGGGCGCCAGCGACGCAATGCAGTACGCGTCGCCAGTGCTCCAGCCGCTGTGTGCGCCGATGAATAATCCGTTCCGCCGACAGCGCGCTGAAGGCGGACGGGTTTCTCTAAACCCTGGTACTTAGTCACTTCACGTGAAGGAAAATCATCATGGCAACTGCCAAGAAGGTAGCAAAGAAGCCCGCGGCGAAAAAAGTCGCGAAGAAAGCTCCCGCTAAGAAGGTCGCAAAGAAGGCGGTAGCAAAGAAGGTTGTAGCGAAGAAGAAGGCTCCGGCCAAAAAGGTCGCCAAGAAGGCTGCAAAGAAGCCCGCAGCCAAGAAGGTCGCCAAGAAGGCCGCCAAGAAAAAGCCGGCGAAAAAGGTAGCCAAGAAGGCTGCCAAGAAGCCTGCGAAGAAAAAGGCTGCTGCGAAGAAGAAGCCGGCTGCAAAGCCGGTGGTGGCAAAGAAGGCCGTTGCAAAGCCTGCGATGCCAGCACCGACGGTGCCCTCGGTTCCCTCGACCGCTGCTACTCCGGGTGTGAAGTCGGCACTCAATCCGGCCGCAGCCTGGCCATTCCCGACCGGCGGCCGTCCGTAGAGCTGTCAGTCGGTAGCTCGCAGAAACTGTGCGAGGAGGCTCTGCAACGCAAGTTGCAGGGCCTTTTTTAACGTCACCCTGCTAGGCGATAGAATGCGGGATCGCTTTTTTGTGGCCCGTCATGATCCTGGAAATCGTCAAACTGCTGGTCGATACGCTGGGCGCGCTGTTCGTTGGGGCCTGCTTGCTGCGCCTTTGGATGCAATGGCTGCGCATTAGCATGCGCAATCCGCTGGGCGAGATGGTGATGGCGCTCACCGACTGGATCGTTCGGCCGCTACGACGAGTCGTGCCGGCAACGGGCGGCATCGACTGGTCAAGCCTCATCGCGGCCTATCTGCTTGCGCTCTTTTGCGTTGTCGTGCTCGGGATCTTGAGCAGCCTCTTGTTTGGCGTCATGCGCCTGCCCGGGCCCGATGTTTTTCTCGGGCTTGCGCTCGTGTGGTCGGTGAAATGGCTGCTCTATGTGGCGTTTCTGGTCATCCTGATCGGCGCGGTGCTGAGCTGGATCAATCCCTTCTCGCCGGTGTTGCCGGTGTTCGATGCGCTGGCTGCACCGCTGCTAAGGCCAATCCGGCGGCTCCTCGGCAGCGCCGGACGTTTCGATTTCTCGCCGCTTGTCGTCGCGCTCGTGATCGAAATTTTCCTGCGCGTGCTGCAGGCGGCAAGCTTTAACTGGCTTGGAACCTATTGAGCGCGCTGCGGCTAGAAGCGATAGCCGAAGGCTTTTTCGAACTGTTCTGCGATCTCGCCTGATTGCGGCGCGTGATTTTGCGGTCCCCCTGATGCGATCTTGATCGAGCCAAGCAGGCTGCCAAGCCGAATTGAGGTCTCCCAGTCAAAGTCCCGTGCCATGCCAAAGAGCAGTCCCGCGCGAAAGGCATCGCCACATCCGGTCGGGTCGACCAGTTTTGCGGCGGGCACAGCGGCAAAGCGGGTAGCGCTGCCCATCCGATACAGATCGGAGCCTTCTGCGCCGCGCGTCACGATCAGCGTCTTGTTCGCGGTGCCGATCGATTCCAGCGGGCGCCCGATGCGCTCGACCATCAGTTTCGCTTCGTAGTCGTTGACGGTGACGACAGAGGCAAGGTCGATGAAATGCTCAAGTTCGCTGCCGTCAAACATCGGCAGCCCCTGACCCGGATCGAAGATGAAGGGGATGCCAAGATCGGCGAACTGCCTTGCGTGCTGCAGCATGCCGTCACGACCGTCAGGGGAAACGATGCCAAGCGCGATATCCTTCGCATCGGCGATATGGTTCTCGTGCGCGTGCGACATCGCTCCCGGATGGAACGCCGTGATCTGATTGTCGGCAAGGTCGGTGGTAATGAAGGCCTGCGCCGTGAAGCTGCCGGCAATCGATGTGACGTGGGCATCGCCGATTCCGAGCGCGGCAAGGCGCTTGCGATAGGGCAGGGCGTCATCGCCCACCGTTGCCATCAGCACCGGGTCGCCGCCAAGAAGCTTCAGGTTGTAGCCGATGTTTCCGGCCGTGCCGCCGAATTCCCGCCGCATCTCGGGCACCAGAAAGGCAACGTTGAGCGCGTGCGCCTGGTCGGGGAGGATATGGTCCTTGAAGTAGCCCTGGAACACCATGATGGTGTCATAGGCAATCGATCCGCAAATCAGCGTGCGCATGAGAATTCCTGTTGCTAGGAGAGCCCGGCCGTCGTGGCCTAGGGATAAAACAGGCTCGCGCGGTAGCCGCTTGTGGCAACACCGCCGGTGGTAAAGGAAAGCTTGATCGTGAATTCGCTGTTGGCCGCAATGCCCTCGTCCTGGTGTGAGCGGCGCTCGTCACGAAGGTAGTCCGAAGGCGTGAAGACGCGGCGGATAACCGCCTGATCGCGGGCGTCGGTGAGGGTCACCTCGAGCGCCGGATAGGCGAGCGCGACGTCACGGTGGTTGCGCAGCAACGCCGAAAAATTGAGCACGCCCGATGACCCAGGCGCTGCCGTGAGTTCGGAAGACTCGATGGACAACTGCTCGATTTGCGCCTGCGGGCTGACCACGCAGCCAATGCGATGGCAGGCCAAGACGAGGTAGGGGCGCGACTCCGGAATACTTGCCGCGATGTCGTTGCGCCACCAATAACTCGCCTGTGCTGCCAGCAAGAGCACGAGCATGACAGCCACGATGACCGAAAGCGCATGGCGCAGGCGGCGCGGTGCAACGTCCGGGCCGTCAAGCGGGCCCATGAACGAAGGATGATAGGTCGAAGGCCCCAACAGCTCCTCTTCCTCGGCGCCTTCGGCGGGCGCGGGCGCGGTCGCTTCGGTCGGAGCTGTGCGATTCTCGCCCAGGGGTTTGGAACGCGCGCCCCAAAGCGGCGCTTTTGCGGCTTTTGCGTTTTGCGCCGCGCTTTCCGCCGCGCTTGCCGGTGGCGCTTCTTCAAGCGCTGCCGATGGCCGTGGCTCGATCGCACTCGCGTTATCGGATGACGAACCCTGAGGCAACTCTGCGCCTGGCCGGTCCCCATCGATTTTGATTGCAGCGGGTGCAGGGGCGGGTGCAGGAGCGGGTGCAGCAGGGGGTGCAGGA
>CAJCIC010000122.1 GCA_903970185.1 Gammaproteobacteria bacterium | reverse complement strand
AGGCGGCAATCTGACCGGAACCAACATTACGAACGGCAGCATGATCGCCGCTGGCAGCGGGGGCAGCGGCGGCTCGATTGTTGGGCTCTACGGCGATTCGCTAGAGATCTACGCCGATGGCGGTGGCAACATCTATGCGGGTGGCACGATGATGCTCACGGGCGGCAACGCCGGCAACGGCGGCTCGAGTTCCGACCAGAACGCGGCCGCTGGCGCCGGCGGCGCAGGTGGCTCGGTCCAGGGCGTTGACATCGAAGCGAGCCTGACCGTAAGCCTTGGCGGCACGATCGATATGATTGGCGGCGCAGGCGGCTACGCCGGATCCGGAAGCGTTGGCAACAACGGGGGCTATGGCGGCACTCTTGAACCGATCGCTCTCTTTCAGTACGAAAGCGGCGGCACGGTGACGCTCGGCACTCTCGATCTTGAGGCGGGCTCGGGCCCGTATGGCATCAACGGTACCGGTGAGATCGATATCAACGCCGCGGGCCCGGTGGTGCAGACCGGTGCAATCAGCAGCACTGCCGGCACCTTCATCAATGTCAATGCCTCGGGATCCTCGGTCGCCTTGACCAATCCGGGAAATTCCTTCGATCAGATTTCGGGTACGGCATCGGCGGGCGGCTTCGACATCTTCTCGAACAACTTCCTGCAGGTGCTTAACACCACCGCTGCCCACGAGATCAATATCTCGTCGGCGGCGGGCATGAACCTGTCCTACAGCTCGCTTGTCGCCGGCACAGGTGGTTATGGCGGCATCTTTCTTTCCGGGCCGCAGATCAACTTCTACAGTGCATCGCTCGTGTCCGATTCGAGTAACACGGGCGCCTCGTCGATCGTCCTTCAGACCGATTCGCTCACCGTCAGTGGCGGCACGACGTTTAACGCGAGCGGTCCAGGCGACGGCATCCAGATCACGACGCTGACCAACGGACGTCCGATTTATGTCACGGCCGACAGCTATGGCACGACCGGGGTGTATTTCCCCGGCCTTCCGGAGCTCGTCATTGGCGCCGAGTTTTTCTCCGGGGCAGAAACCAACGCAATCGACATCGGCAACTCCTCGACGTCGTCGATCACGCTGGCCTCGATCGCCAATACCGCGGGCACGGTGGTCGTGCCGCAGGGCACGCAGCTTGGCCTGACCGCAGGGTCGATTTCCGCTGACCGCTACACCACCCTTGCAGTCGATGCGATCAACGTCGTCTCCAACAGCGCGACGCTGACCCAGGTCAGCTCGTCGACTCCGGGTGGATCGGTCACGCTCGCAGGTAGCGCCTTGACGATTGGTGCGGGTGCCGTGCTCAACTTCGGCGTGGCAGCGGGTGTGCCGCTCGTCGTTGGCGACAACACCCAGGGGCCGTATCAGAATTACGGCCTGGAGTATTACGACCATGTCGTGCTTGCCGCGGACAACTTGCATCTGCTGGACGGCATTTCCATGGATAGCTCGCCGAGCTCGACCTTGACGCTTGAGACGACCAACCCGAACACCAACATCAATCTGGGGGGCAGCGCCTATTCCGGCTATACCCTGACGCAAAGCGATCTCGACCACATCTTCACCGAGGGTACGCTGACCTTCGGTGGCCCGGTGCAGGCGGGCACGCTCACGGTGCAAGGCCCGGTCGATTTCCCCAACAGCGATCCGCAGACGGTCATATTGGACGTGCCCGGCGGCGCAATCTCGCTTGCTGCCGGAACGCTCGTCTCCTCGGCGCCGTTGAGGCTCCTTGCAGGCACCACGATTACCGATTCCGGCGGCGCCGTCAGCGCGCCATCGCTTTTCGTCCTGGCCTCGGACATCGGTACTTCAGGCGCGCCCGTGGAAGTCAACGTCGCGGGTGAGATTACCGCGCAGTCGCTCTCGGACCTGTACATCGCATCGCCGTCGTCGATTGAGACCACCTCGATGATTGCTTCCGGGTCGCTCAACCTGTCAGCGCCCTCGATCATCAGTTCGGGCACCCTGACAGGCGACGTCGTTAACCTGACGGGCTCGCTGATGCTCTCCGGCAGCGTTACCGCAAGCGGCGACATGAGCCTGCAAGGCGGCAGCGTCGCGATCGGTAGCGCCGGTGCTTCGGCTGTGGTCACGGCCCAGAACATGACGATTAGCGCCAGCGACCTCGTGATCCGGGGCCCTGACACCACGGCAAGCCCGGCGGGCACGCTCGTCAACGCCGATGGCACGTTAACGGTCAACGCCGGCAGCGTGCTGCTCGAAGGCGGCAGTGCCCCGGGTGCTTATGCAACCCTGAGCTCGCAGGGCAATTCGACCTACACCGTGTCAGGCAATGTCGTTTTGCAAGGCGGCAGCGGCAATGGCAGCTATGCCCTGATTGATCCGGAGGCCGCCGGCAGCATTCTCAACATGTCGGCGCATGACATCAACCTCACCGGTGGCAGCGGCAACAATGCGTATGCCGCCATCGTCGGCTACGGGCAGATGATCTTCAATGCCAACAGCATCACCTTTACCACGGGCAGCGGCGTCAATTCGGATGCGGTCGTGGTGTCTCGCACCGGCAGCCCGATGGCAACCACGGTCGTCGCCTGTCCGGACTGCGCGCCCACGGTGGGCGCTAACCCGATCAATAACACCGATATCAATTCCGGCTTCTTTTCTGCGACGGGGGTAGCGCCACCACCGCCGCCGCCACCGCCTGCACCTGCGCCAATCAATTCGAGCGGCATTGGCGAGCCGCTCATCGATCAGATCATTGGCGATCTGCTCAACCTGATTTACGCGGCCGAGCCGCCTGATGATCCGCTCGCCCTTCCCGGCGCGATCTATGTGGATGGGGGCGCTGATGGCTGCATCTAACCGCGTGTTGGGCCTGGTCTTGGCCCTGGTCTCGCTTTGTGCTGGCACGAGCGCATGGGCTGCACCTGCAGGATCGGTGCAATACACCCAAGGCGTTGCAACCGTGCAGAATTCGGCGAGCCAAAGTCATATCGCGGGCGCCGGGGCGCCGATCAATCAGGGCGACACGATTACCACCGCGCCTGGCAGCTACGCGGTCTTGAAGCTCTCCGATGGCACCCTGATGACGGTGCGTCCGGACTCCAAGCTGGTCGTGACCACCTACGACTACCAGCCAAGCGCGTCAGGCAGTAGCGGCTCGATGGTGTTCGGCCTTTTGCGCGGCGGCTTGCGAGCGATTACCGGCATCATCCCCAAGCGCGATACCAATGCCGCGCGCATTGTCACGCCGACGGCGACCGTTGGCATCCGTGGCACGGATTTCGATGCCAGGCTTTGCAACGGCGATTGCCCGGTGCAGGCCGCCCAAGGCGCGCGCATTTCGCGGCCCAATGCCATTATCGCCAGCGCGCGCATTCTAAGCGCTGTTGGCGGCATCACCGCAACCGATGCCCAAGGCGGCCATCGGCTGATGGCCACCGGCGCGCCGGTCTATCCCGGCGATACCGTCGAGACGCCGCCTGACGGCTATGCGGTGCTGGTGTTTCGTGACGAGACGCGCATGACGGTGCAGCCCAACTCGCGCATGAAGGTCGATGATTTCGTCTTCGACAAGAAGCAGCCAAGCGAGGGGCGCTTTTTTGTCAGCCTGCTAAAGGGCGGTTTGCGTGCCTTCACCGGCGTTATCGGCAGCACCAACCACGACAATGTCGCCGTGCGCACGCCAACGGCCACGGTTGGCATTCGCGGCACCGGCTGGGACCTGCAATGCATCGGCACCTGCGCGGGCGAGACTGCAACGGCGGCGCAAGATGGCCTGACTGCTACCGTGTGGCTTGGCGAGATCGTGCTCAAGGAGCCAGGCGGGCAGGACATTATCGTCATCGCCACCGGTGAGACCGGTATCATCCGGCCCGGCCACCATGGCGAGAAGTCGGCCGATGCGCTGCAGTTCTCGACGCCCAGGCCCGATGAGCTCACGGTGAATATGGATCTGCTCTTTGGTGAATTCGAATTGTCAGGCAGCGAGACCGGTCTTTGGGTGCTGGTGCGCGATGGCCACGTCAGCCTCGAGACCGCGAACGGCGAGCTTGACCTCGGCCGCGGCGAGAGCGGCTATACCGATGGCACCCAGCTGCTGCGGCCGATCTTGACACCGAACTTCCTCATCCTTGACAGTACGCCTTTGCCGAATGCGAAAGATGGCGGCAACCTGCTAAGCCTGATCCAGTCGCAAGGGGTGGTGGCACAGTGCACGCCTTAAGGTGAAACCTTCTACGGGACGGAACTTGCCGTGAATCGACCGTTATTTGCTCCTCGCCTGCTGCCGCTCGCGCTCGCGCTGTCTGCCGCATTGGCAGCTTCTCCGGTGCTGGCGCAGTCCATCAACGCCGCGCCCGATGCGACCTTCGAGGTCACCGGGTTTGAAGTCATGGGTGATAACCCGCTCAATGCCGACGCCACCCAGGCGGCGCTGCGACCCTTCGTCGGGCCGAACCAGGACATCTACAAACTCGAGGCGGCACGCGAGGCCCTGGCCGAGGCCATCCGCGGCGCCGGGCTCGGACTCTACCGCGTCGTGCTGCCGCCCCAGGATGCGGTCGGCACGATCAAGTTGACGGTGACCAAGATTCCGCTTGTCGCCATCAATGTTGCTGGCGAGAAGTATTTTTCGGAAGCCAATATCCGCGCCAGCCTGCCCGCGCTGGTGGTTGGCGATACGCCTGACATGCGCATCGTCGCGCGCGATCTGGAGCTGGCCAACGACGATACTGCCAAGCACACCGCGCTGCGCTTTGGCGAAGCGCCCGATGGATCGGGGATCGTTGCCAACGTCGATGTCACCGACAAGAGTCCCTGGTCGCTAACGGTCGGTGCCAACAATACCGGCGATCCGGCCGAGGGCGGCGAGACACGGATCCTCGCCTATTTGCAGTATGCCAATCTGTTCAACCTCGACCAGACGCTGGGCTTTGCCTACACCACTGCGCCGAACGACACGTCAGGGGTGAAGCAGTACGGCATCTACTACAAGGCACCGATCTATGCCTGGGGCGGCGTCGTATCGGCGAGCCATTCGTATTCGACGACCAGCAGCGGCGCGCTCGGCAGCGGCCAGGTGATCACGGGCGCGGGAACCATTGACGGCATCGCCTACACGCAGCTTTTGTCGCCGATTGGTGCCTACAAATCGTCACTTGCGCTCGGCCTTGACGACAAGCTCTTCCGCTCGCCAACGCTTGATCAGGCGCAACTCACCGGCGGCGATGTCAGGAGCCGGCCGATCTCGCTCGCCTATACGGGCAACTACGAAGCCAACTGGGGTACGAGCAACTTCAACATCGAGATCGACCACAACCTCGGCTCGGGTTCGCACAACGATGAACAGTCCTACAACGCCAACCGCGTCGGTGCCAACAACGACTGGAACGCCCTGCGCGTCAACTATTCGCTCGGCGTGCCCTTGCCGCGCGGCTTCGCATTGAACGTGCGCCTGGTCGGCCAGTATTCGTCGGATGCCTTGATCCAGGGCGAAGAGTTCGGCCTGGGCGGCGCCTCGTCGATTCGCGGCGCGGAAGAACGCGCGGTCGTGGGCGACAGTGGTGCGTCGAGCTCGCTTGAGCTGTATACGCCTGATCTCGGCTATAACGTCAAGCTGCTTGCCTTTAGCGATAACGGTTTTGTGACGCGCCACGACCCGGTCGTCGGCCAGTCATCGCGTGACCAGCTGCAAAGCCTGGGGGTGGGCTTGCGCTGGACCTATCTGCAGTCGGCGCAGTTCGCGCTTGACTACGGCTACATCGTGCACGGCAGCGAATACCCGACGATTCCTTCGGGCACGCAGCGGCTCCACGCCAACCTGCTTTACACCTTCAACTAGCCGCCTAGGCCGTGAGGTTGGCCAGATCGCCTTCGTTGACGCGGCTTGCGGTCGCGCAAAAGCGGTAGCCACTGCCCCTGACGGTTTCGACCAGCACGTCGTGCCCGCTTGGGGTCAAGGCGTGGCGCAGGCGGCGGATATGCACATCGACCGTGCGCTCTTCAAGAAAGACGTGATCGCCCCACACCTGATCGAGCAGCTGCGCGCGCGAATAGACGCGCTCGGGGTGGGTCATGAAAAAATGCAGAAGGCGGAATTCGGTCGGCCCGATTTCAAGCGCCTGGGCCTGGCCGCCCGGGCGCGCGCCGTATAACCTGTGGGTGGCCGGATCGAGCTTTAAGCCGCCCAGTTCGACCAGATCGTCGGTCAGTTGCGGTGCGCGCCGGCGCAACACGGCCTTGATGCGGGCGATGAGTTCCTTGGGCGAGAACGGCTTGGTGATGTAGTCGTCAGCACCGGCCTCAAGGCCCTCGACCTTGTCGCCCTCGTTGGAGCGCGCGGTGAGCATGATGATCGGGATGTCACGGCTGCGCTCGTCAGCGCGCAGGCGCTTGGCAAAGACGATGCCGGACATGTCAGGCAGCATCCAGTCCAGCAAGACCAGATCGGGCAATTCGGCGCGCACGAGCGTCATCGCCTGATCGACCGTTGCCGCCCTTAGCACCTTGTGGCCGGCGAAGGTCAGATTGACCGCCACCAGTTCCTGAATCGCCGGCTCGTCTTCAACAACGAGGATCGTGCTTGCCATGATACTGTTCCCAATCAGTCGTATACGAAGCGAGAATAAGACAGTTCCATGACGATTGCATTACAGCGTCTTTGCGCGAATCTTGCGCCGCGCCTGCGAGGGAATTCGCCGTGAGTGAAAAGGGCAGGCTTATCGCCCCGCAAAACATCGTCCTGCATGGACGCTCGCGCGTGCTCGAAGTGGTGTTCGCACCGACCCAGAGCTACCGCCTGCCCTTCGAGTTCTTGCGCGTCTATTCGCCCTCTGCCGAGGTCAAGGGCCATGGCCCGGGCCAGGAGGTGCTGCAAACCGGCAAGAAGGACGTCACCATCACCGCGCTTGAGCCGGTCGGCCATTACGCGGTGAAGCCAACCTTTAGCGATGGCCACGACACCGGCATCTATTCCTGGGACTACCTGCTTTGGCTTGGCGAAAACCACGACAGGCTGTGGCACGACTATCTCGCGCGCATCGAGGCCGCTGGCGCCTCGCGCGAGGCGCCAGCGCCGATGCGCACGATTCCGATTCGCCGTCTCTAGCGCGCAATGGGGCAAGGCCGCAACCCGCTAGAATGCAGGGCCTGGCCTTGGCGTCTTGCGCCCAGCCGCAGCTTCCTGTTTGCCCCTTGCCGCCAGACCCAACCGATGAGCGAAAAAGAGACTGATTTCGGATTTACCCGCGTTAACGAAAGTGCCAAGGCGAAAAAGGTCGCGGGCGTTTTCGATTCGGTCGCACCAAGCTATGACGTCATGAATGACCTGATGTCGCTGGGCCTGCATCGCGCATGGAAGGCCTTCACGATCGCAAGGGCTGCGGTCAGGCCCGGGCAGAAAGTGCTCGACATCGCCGGTGGCACGGGGGATCTTGCCCTGGCGTTTGCGCGCGCCGCCGGCAAGGACGGCGAAGTCTGGCTCACCGACATCAATGCGAACATGCTTGGCGCTGGCCGCGACAAGCTGATCGACCGCGGCGTGGTCGTGCCGCTTGCGCTTTGCGATGCCGAGGCGCTGCCTTTTGCCGATCACCACTTCGACCTGGTGTCGGTGGCGTTCGGGCTTCGCAACATGACCAACAAGGCGCGCGCGCTAGGCGAAATGTGCCGCGTGCTCAAGCCTGGCGGGCGCGTGCTGGTGCTCGAATTCTCGCGCGTGTGGAAGCCCTTGGCGCCGCTTTATGACGCCTATTCGTTTCGCGTTTTGCCCTGGCTTGGCGAACGCGTGGCCAAGGACGGCGCCTCCTATCGCTATCTGGCCGAATCGATTCGCATGCATCCGGATCAGGACACGCTAAAGACCCTGCTCGAGGAGGCGGGTTTTGCGCGCGTCAAGTATTTCAATCTTGCCGCAGGCGTGGTTGCCCTGCACGAAGGCGCCAGGCTTTGAGTCGCGACCCGCCTTCATTGCGCCTGCCCTCGCCCTATGCGCCGGTGATCTGGGCTGTCAACCGCGCGCTCGCGCAAGACGAAAGTCTTGCCGCCACGCTTCTTCCCTTTGCCGGCAAGGTCGCGCGCGTGACGCTTTTGCCCTTTGTCATTTCGATTCGCGTGACCGAGGCGGGCCTGATCGAGCATTGCCAAAACAGTGAGCCGGCATGGGTTGCCATCGACATGCCGATGGCAAGCGGGCTGTCGATGATCGGCGGCATCAGTCCGACATCTGGCATGCGCATCGAAGGCGATGCCGCATTTGCCGAGGCGCTGGCCACGCTTTCGCGCAATCTTCGCCCCGACGTCGAAGAGGATCTGTCGCGCGTGATTGGCGACATCGCCGCGGTGCGCGTCGTGCGTTTCGCACACGCCTTTGGCAGGGCCCTGATCGAGGCACAAAAGCGGCTCACGGCCAACGTCGCGGAATATCTGGTGCACGAGAATCCGCAGCTCGTCGATCGTCATGCGCTGTCCTCGTTCACCGAGGCGGTGAGGCTCTTGCGCGACGACCTTGCCCGCCTGGAGAAGCGCGTCACCAGGCTCAAGACGTCCTGATGCAGCTCTTTCGGCTTTTGAAGATTGCGCGCGTGATGTGGCGCTACGGCCTTGACCAGATCGCGGCCGACAGCCTGCGCGTGCCGCTACCCACCGGCATCCTGGCGATCGGGCGCGACCTGTCGTTGCCGCGCGCCATGCGCGTGCGCCTGGCGCTCGAAGATCTCGGGCCGATTTTCGTCAAGTTCGGCCAGCTGCTCTCGACACGACGCGATCTGCTCCCCGAGGACATGGCTGGCGAGCTCGCGCTCCTGCAGGATCGCGTCGCCCCCTTCAGTTCCGACCTTGCCGTGCGCCAGATCGAGCTCTCCCTGGGGCAGCATCCGGATCGCCTGTTTGCCCGCTTCGAGCGCGTGCCGGTGGCCTCCGCCTCGATCGCGCAGGTGCATTTCGCGACGCTGCACGATGGCCGCGAGGTCGCCGTCAAGGTGCTGCGGCCGAACATGCGGCGCGCCATCGATCGCGACGTGGCGCTGATGCAAAGCGCAGCGTGGCTGATCGAGCGCCTGTGGGCTGACGGCAAGCGCTTGCGCCCGCGCGATGTCGTGGCCGAATTCGACAAGCACCTGCACGACGAACTCGACCTGATGCGCGAGGCCGCCAACGCGTCACAGTTGCGCCGTAACTTTCTCAATTCGGACCTGCTGCGCGTGCCCGAGATGTACTGGGACTACTGTTCGGAAGCGGTGATCGTCATGGAACGCATGGTCGGCATTCCGATCTCGCGCCGCGAGGAGCTGATTGCCGCTGGCATCGATCTGAAAAAGCTCTCGCGCGACGGCGTCGAAATTTTCTTCACCCAGGTGTTTCGCCATGGCTTTTTTCATGCCGACATGCACCCGGGCAACATCTACGTCGGCACGCGCGAGCACAACGGCGGTGCCGATTTCAACCGCTATATCGCGCTCGACTTCGGCATCGTTGGCACCCTCACCGATTTCGACAAGAACTATCTCGCGCAAAATTTCCTGGCCTTTTTCAGGCGCGATTACAAACGCGTTGCCGAAGCGCATATCGAATCAGGTTGGGCGCCGAAAGAAACGCGTATTGATGAA
>CAJCIC010000121.1 GCA_903970185.1 Gammaproteobacteria bacterium | reverse complement strand
CGAAAATGCGCTATGCCCACCAGGGCGGACACAACCCGCCGATCGTGGTCGTGCATGGCAGCGGGCTGTCGGCGGTGTCCGAGACCTACAAGCGCTATCTCGAATCCTATTTCAGGGAAACCTTTTCCCTTGAAGGCACTCCACTGAGAATCGAATTCCGATCGAGTCGGAATCCTTTTGCGCCGAGCACCTGAGGCAATGACCTCGCGCCCAAGGATTGGGCAAGCGGTGGCGACAGAGTGCGAAATCGGCTACATTGAACCGGGGTCAATCTCCGCGATGCTTGTGAATCTTGCATCGGACCCCATCTCGAACATGACGTCGTGATTGATAAGTCGTCAAAACAACAACCTCCTTGGAGTTCGCATGAGCAACAAAGGGCAATTATTACAAGACCCGTTTCTCAATGTACTGAGAAAAGAGCATATCCCCGTGTCGATCTACCTCGTCAACGGCATCAAGCTGCAAGGTCAGATCGAGTCCTTTGACCAGTACGTCGTGCTGCTCAGAAATACCGTCACGCAGATGGTCTACAAGCACGCCATCTCGACGGTGGTGCCGGCACGTGCGGTGACGTTTAGCATCGAATCGGGCGAATCGTGATGCGACTGGCGCAGGCCCAGGTGGCACGCTTTGACTGAAGCGATCGCGCAAGAACCTGTCAGGGCGGCGCTGGTCAGCGTCGATTTCGGCAAGTCCGATGCAACCGCGAGTCTTGAGGAGCTGAAGCTTCTTGCGCGCTCGGCCGGTGCCTTGCCGGTCGTCATCGTCAGCGCGCGGCGCGCGAGTCCTGACGCACAACTTTTCATCGGTAGCGGCAAGGCCGACGAGCTTGCCGCCTTGATCGTTGCGCATGAGGTCGAGCTGGTGCTCTTCGACCATGTCCTCTCGCCCGCGCAGCAGCGCAATCTCGAGCGCGTCCTGAAGGTTTCGGTGATCGATCGCACGAGCCTGATTCTCGATATCTTCGCCCAGCGCGCCAAAACCCACGAAGGCAAGATCCAGGTCGAACTCGCCCAGCTGAACCACCTGGCCACGCGCCTGGTGCGCGGCTGGACCCACCTTGAGCGGCAAAAAGGCGGCATCGGACTGCGCGGTCCGGGCGAGACCCAGCTCGAAACCGACAGGCGCCTGATCGGCGATCGCGTCAAGCAACTCAAGCTGCGCCTTGACAAGCTGACCCGCCAGCGCGCCACCCAGCGGCGCCAGCGCCAGCGCAATGCGGCGTATAAGGTGTCGATCGTTGGCTATACCAACGCCGGCAAGTCAACGCTGTTTAACGCGCTCGCGCACGCGCAAAGCTATGCCGCCGATCAGCTCTTTGCCACCCTTGATACCACTTCGCGCCGGCTCTATCTCGAGGGTGCCGGACAAATCGTCCTGTCTGACACCGTCGGCTTCATTCGCGAGTTGCCGCACCAGCTGGTCGAGGCCTTCAAGGCAACGCTTGAAGAAACCGCCGAAGCCGACCTGCTGTTGCATGTGGTCGACGCATCGAGTCCGGCAAGGCTCGAGCAAATCGAGCAGGTCAACCTGGTTTTGGCCGAGATCGGCGCAGACCGGATTCCGCAGATCCTCGTCTACAACAAGATCGATCGCGAGGGACTTTCCCCTGCTGTTGCATACGATGACTGTGCTACCATCCGCCGCGTCGCATTAAGCGCCAAGAGCGGACTTGGCCTAGATCGTTTGCGCGACGCCCTGACCCTTGCTGCCAGTCAGAGACTTCCCGCCGAGATTGCGACGGCGGCAGGCCCCTCCGAGCGCGAACTGCGCTTTTGATAAATAAGTATGAAGAGTCACCTGCGGCAATTTCTCTCTTCGTGGCTTGCGCCGCGCAAAGACGCCGGCCTGACCTGGTCTGATCCCGATCCGCGCCGGCCGCACAATGAGGGACCGCCCGACCTCGAGGAACAGTTTCTCAAGCTCACGCGTTTTTTGCGCTCGCTTTTGCCTGGCCGCATTCGCGCCGTGGTCCCAGGCGGTGGTGCGCCCTTCAGGAACGCCGGCGTTGGCGTCATCGGCATTGCCGCAGCACTGGTGCTCGTCTGGCTCGCCAGCGGCGTTTTCCAGGTTCAGGAAGGCTCGGTTGGCGTTGTGCTGCAGTTTGGCGCCTACAAGGACACGCGCGGCGCCGGTATCTGGTTTCACTGGCCCTATCCGATCCAGTCGGTCGAGACTGTCTCGCTGTCATCGCTGCGCTCGGTCGAGATCGGCCGGCCAACGCCGATTCACGCGACCAATCTGAAGGATTCGTCGATGCTCACCGCCGATGAGAACATCATCGACGTGCGCTTCGCCGTGCAATACCGCATCAAGGACGCGAAGGACTATCTGTTCAACAACGCGCGGCCGGAAGAGACCGTCGTCGAGGCGGCGGAAACGTCAGTGCGCGAAATCGTCGGCAGAAGCGACATGGACTATGTCTTTGGCGCGGGCCGGGCGCAAATCGAGAGCGATCTGCAGGTGTCGATCCAAAAACTTCTCGACGCCTATGGCACCGGCATTGCGGTCACGAGCGTGACGCTGCAGCAGGTGCAGCCGCCCGAGCAGGTGCAGGCGGCGTTTGATGACGCGGTCAAGGCCAGCCAGGATCGCGAGCGCCAGAAAAACGAAGGCCAGGCCTACGCCAACGACGTCATCCCGCGCGCCAAGGGTGACGCAGCGCGCGTGCTCGAGGAGGCCGAGGGCTACCGCGCCGAAGTCGTGACCAACGCCGCAGGTGACGCCGAGCGCTTCAAGAAGGTCCTGGCCGAATACGCCAAGGCGCCCGCCGTGACCCGCGAGCGCATGTACCTGCAGACCATGCAGGATGTCCTAAGCCACACGAGCAAGGTGTTGATTGACAGTCACGGCAGCAATATCGTCTACCTGCCGCTTGACAAGCTCACCCAGGACGCTGCGCGCGACCCGGCGCCGGGCCAGGCCCGCTCGTCTGCAGCCGATCAGCAGGCGCAGCCGCCTGCGACGCCTGTCTTTCCGAGCGCAGTGGATGCCGAGCGCACGCGCGACCCGACCCGTTCCAGAGAGCGGGAGCAGCGCTAGATGACACCCACCGTTAACCGCATCGTGGCCTTCATCGTCGGGCTCGTCATCCTGGCGTGGCTGCTGTCATCGTTTTTCATCGTCGACCAGCGTCGCTACGCGATCGTCATTTCCTTTGGCGAGGTCAAGAGCGTGATCAGCCAGCCCGGCCTGCATTACAAGCTGCCGCCGCCGTTTCAAAACGTCGTGTTTCTTGACAAGCCGATCCAGACCATCGATACCGACGAAGCCGATCGCTACATCACGTCCGAGAAGAAAAACCTGATGGTCGATCTCTTCGTCAAGTGGCAGATCGCCGATCCCAAGCGCTTCTACACCAGCGTGCAGGGCAACATGGGCCTGGCCGCCGGCCGCCTGACGCAGATCATCCGCTCGGCGCTCAACGAGGAATTCACCAAGCGCACCGTGCGCGAAGTGGTGTCTGACCAGCGCGATCAGGTCATGGCCGGAATCGTCGCCAAGGTCGCGCACGACACGGCCGATCTTGGCGTTAGCGTGATTGACGTCAGGCTCAAGCGGGTTGACCTTCTGCCTGAAATCAGCGACTCGGTCTATCGCCGCATGCAGGCCGAGCGCAACCAGGTGGCCAACGAGATGCGCTCGACAGGTGCAGCCGAGGCCGAGCAGATCAAGGCTGACGCCGATCGCCAGCGCAAGGTGATCCTGTCTAATGCCTACGAGAAGGCGCAAGACATCATGGGGGACGGCGACGCCAAGGCGTCTGACATCTATGCCGAGGCGTTCGGTCGTGATCCGGCGTTCTACTCGTTCTACCAGAGCCTGCAGGCCTATCGGGCCAGTTTCAAGGATCGTCGCGACCTGCTCGTGCTCGATCCTTCGAGCGAGTTCTTCCGCTATATGCGCAATCCCGACGCGTTACCCCCGGTCGCCCCCAAGCGCTAGCCCGCCGTGGTGCGCAGTCTTCTCATCGGCGCTGGCCTGATGCTCGTGCTCGAAGGCCTTTTGCCCCTGTTCCTGCCCGCGCGCTGGAAGGCCATGTTGAGCCGCATCGTCATGCGTCTTGACGGCCAGATCCGCTTTTCTGGCCTCGTCTTGATCGCGCCTGGCCTCTTCCTTTTGCTGCCGCTGTTGCTGGTGCACGACGGAAGCTGGCCCGGCGCGGGCGCAGGGGTCGGCGCAAGCGTCGTGTCGTGTAAAATCTGGTTTTAAATCGACCGGTGTCGCCTCCCTGCCGCGACCGCAATTGACCGATGCCCGCATGGTCGTTGCCCGAGTTCATCGCCGATGTCTTGCCCTCTGAAGCGCGCAAGATCGAAGAGCTCAGGCGTATCCTCCTCGATCTGTTTCGCAGCTACGGCTATGAGCTCGTCATGCCGCCGATGCTCGAGTACACCGAGTCCCTGCTGTCTGGGACCGGTCGCGACATGGGCCTGCAAATGTTCAAGCTGGTCGATCAGCTCTCGGGCCGCACCATGGGATTGCGTGCCGACATCACGCCGCAGGTGGCGCGCATCGATGCGCATCTGTTGAACCGCGACGGTGTTACCCGTCTTTGTTATGCCGGCAGCGTTCTTCACGCCCGACCCGAAGCCCTGTCGAGCACGCGCGAGCCGCTGCAGCTCGGCGCCGAAATCTATGGCCATGCCGGCCTTGAGGCCGATCTCGAAGTGCAGGAACTGCTGCTTGCAGCCCTGGCTGCTGCCGGCATCTTGGAGGTCAGGCTCGATCTCGGCCATCCGCAGATCCTGCGCGCACTGCTTGCCTCCGACCCCGCTGCAGCGGCGCGCGCCGACGACATCTATCCGCTCTTGCAGTCGAAGGATCGCGATGGCATCGCCCAGCTTGAACCGCCGCTTTCGGCGCGCACGACAGAGGCGCTCGTCAACCTTTGCGACATGTACGGGGGCCATGAACTGATCGATGTCGCGCGCAAGAGGCTGCCCCATGACGTGCGCATTGCGCGCGCCCTCGATGATCTCGAGCGGCTGTGCATGGCTTTGCCGCACGACCGCGTCACGATCGATCTGGCCGACATGCGCGGCTACCACTACCATAGCGGCGTGATGTTCGCCGCGTATTGTCCGGGGCTTGCAACCGACGTCGCCCGCGGCGGCCGCTATGACGAAGTCGGCAAGGCTTTCGGGCGTGCCAGGCCCGCTGCAGGATTCAGCCTGTACCTGCGCGATCTGGCGGCGCTCGTGCCGGTGCCGGCCGCAAGGCCTGCGATTCGCTCACCGTGGAGCGAGGACCTTGGCCTGAAGGCGAAGATCGCCGAGTTGCGCCGGGCTGGCGAGGTTGTCGTGCAAGCGCTGCCAGGCCATGCGAGCGACGACAAGGAATTCCGCTGCGATCGACAACTGGTGCGTCGCGACGGCACATGGCAGGTCGTAGGGCTCGAAGACGCGGTCAAGGCCGCGGCTTCCCATTCTTAGGTCATCATGGCAAAAAACGTCGTCGTCATCGGCACCCAGTGGGGCGATGAAGGCAAGGGAAAAGTGGTCGACTGGCTTTGTGACCACGTCGCTGGCGTCGTGCGCTTTCAGGGCGGCCACAATGCCGGGCACACGCTGATCATCAACGGCAAGAAGACCGTATTGCGCCTGATCCCGTCAGGCATCATGCGACCCGAAGTGATTTGCTATATCGGCAATGGCGTGGTCCTGTCGCCTGAGGCGCTGCTTGCCGAGATCGCCGAACTCGAGGCGGTCGGGCTCGAGGTTGCACAGAGGCTTCGCATCAGCGAGGCCTGTCCCCTGATCCTTCCCTATCACGTCGCGATTGACCAGGCGCGCGAGGCAAAGCAGGGGGCCACGCGCATTGGCACGACCGGTCGCGGCATTGGCCCCGCCTACGAGGACAAGGTGGCAAGGCGCGCGCTGCGCCTGCAGGACCTGTTCCTGCCCGAGCGTTTCGGTGAACGCTTGGCCGAGGTCCTCGAATACCACAATTTCGTGCTGACGCAATTTCTCGGCGGCAAGGCGATTGACTATCACGAGGTGTTCGATCGCGCCATGGAACTCGCCCCGCGCATCAAGCCCATGGTCGCCGATGTCCCGCGCGCCTTGCATGATGCGCAGGCCGCAGGTCAGAGCCTGCTCTTTGAGGGCGCACAGGGATCGCTGCTTGATGTCGATCACGGCACCTATCCGTTTGTCACCTCGAGCAATTGTGTCGCCGGCGCAGCCGCTGCCGGCGCAGGCGTCGGCCCGCAAAGCCTGCACTACGTGCTTGGCATCACCAAGGCCTACACCACGCGGGTTGGATCCGGACCGTTTCCAACCGAGCTGTTTGACGACGTCGGTCGCCACCTCGCCGAGAAGGGCAAGGAATTCGGCTCGGTCACAGGGCGCGCGCGACGCTGTGGCTGGTTCGATGCGGCAGCACTCAAGCGTTCGATCCAGATCAATGGCGTGTCGGGACTTTGCATCACCAAGCTCGATGTTCTTGACGGTGTCGAGGTCATCAAGCTTGGCGTGGGTTACAAGGTCGATGGACAGGTGCTCGACATCCTGCCCTTTGGCGCGACCAACATCACCGCGTGCGAGCCGGTCTACGAGGAGCTTCCTGGCTGGCAGGAAGATACGTTTGGCGTGTGCAGCTACGATGCGTTGCCACAGAACGCGCGTGCCTACCTCGATCGCCTAAGCCAGGTCTGCGGGGTATCGATCGACATGATTTCGACCGGTCCCGATCGCGACCAGACGATCGTGCAAAAGCACCCGTTCGAATAGTCGATGACGGCATCGGGCGCGAGCGGCGAAGACGATCTTTGGGTCAGCTGGCCTGACTATCATCGTGCCATCGAGGAACTGGCCCTGATGGTGCATGCGTCGGATTGGCAGTTCGATCTGATCCTTTGCCTTGCGCGTGGCGGCCTGCGCATTGGCGATGTGCTGTCGCGGCTGTTCGAAAAGCCATTGGCCATCCTCGCGACGAGTTCCTACCGCGAAGCGGCGGGCACGGTGCAAGGCGAACTCGACATCGCAGCGCATATCACCCTGACGCAGGGCGAACTTGCCGGGCGGGTGCTGCTGGTTGACGACCTGGTCGATTCCGGTGCGACGCTCCTGGCCGTGTCAAGGCACCTCGCTCATGACTATCCGGCCGTGCTCGAGGTGCGTACCGCGGTCCTTTGGACCAAGGCGCATGCGCAGGTCGCACCCGACTATGCCCACCAGATCCTGCCCGGCAATCCCTGGATTCATCAGCCCTTCGAGATCTATGACGGTCTCGGGCTTGAAGGACTGCGGCGACGCCATCGCGACGATGCCTAGGCAGGCCCAGGCGCTTTCCCGGCGTTTGGCCTCGAGCATGCGTGTTTGAGCAAGTTCAAGGGCCGATCCGAAAACTCGCCGCGCGCTTTTGTGGTACAAGTCCCGGGACGTGGCTGTCCCGTCCGTCTTTTTTGACCCGGGCGCGCCATTGACTCCTGCCCTCGCTCCAGAGCGCCTTTTTCCTTCGATTCAGCCTGTTTGCGGGCCGATTCCGGAAACGATGATCGGGCTCTCGGGCGATGTCTTGCGGGATTCAACGTCGGGCCGTGATGGCCGGAAATGCAGTGCTGCTGGGGGTTTGGATGGGCTTTCGCGGCGATCCGAAAGGATGCCGTGGTGCCCAGAAGAGGACTCGAACCTCCACAGTGTTGCCACCGCTAGGACCTGAACCTAGTGCGTCTACCAATTCCGCCATCTGGGCACGATGCGGTCACAGCGAACCCGAAATCTTAAAGAGAATCAAAACTTTGTCAACCGAGAAACCTGTAAAAACCGTAAGTAGCGCGGCGCGCACGCCGCGAAAGAAAAGCAAATCAAGGGATGCGTCAGCTGCGCCTCTGAGTCGCGAGCGCGAACTCGATGTGGGCGTTCCCAGTCGTGAACAGATCCTGGCCGAACTGCGCCGCGTCGATGTCGCAGTCGACTACGACCAGCTCGCCAAGCGCTTGGGCACCACGGCCGAAACTGAAGGATTCGAGCGGCGCATTGCCGCCATGGAGCGTGACGGGCAGCTCCTGCCGCCGCGCAAGGGCATGATCGAATTGTCGAGCCAGCCGGGCTTTATCGCCGGTCGCGTCGTCGGTCACCGCGATGGCTATGGCTTTGTCATTCGCGACGACGGCCTGCGCCCGGATATCTGGCTCGCGCCAAAGGAAATGCTCAAGGTGCTGCACGGCGACCGCGTGCTCGTCAAGTTGTCGGGCAGCGATTACCGTGGCAAGCCCGAAGGCACCATCGTCGAAGTCACCGAGAGGCGCACGCAACGTCTGGTCGGAAGGCTCCTTAACGAGCGCGGCGTGTTCGTGGTTGTCCCTGAAGACCAGCGCATCAAGCACGACATCCTCATTCCCACAGGCGAGACACGCAAGGCGCAGCCAGGCCAGGTGGTGACCGTCGAGATCGTCGAGCAACCCTCGCGTTACACGCAGCCGATCGGGCGCATTGTCGAGGTGCTGGGAGAAATCGGCGATCCGGGCATGGAAATCGAGATCGCGGTGAGGAAGTTCGACGTGCCGCATGTGTTTAGTCCCGAGGCGCGCGAAGAGGCGGCAAGGCTTCCCCAAGCGGTGCAGAAAAAGGAGCTGGCCAGGCGCCTGGATTTGCGCGACGTACCGTTTGTGACCATCGATGGCGAGGATGCGCGCGACTTCGATGACGCCGTCTACGCCGAGGCGATTGCAGGACGCGAGGGCGGCTGGCGCTTGCTGGTGGCGATTGCCGACGTCAGCCATTACGTCACGCCCGGGGGCGCGCTTGATGTTGACGCCTACGAGCGTTCGACGTCGGTGTATTTCCCGCGTCGCGTCATCCCGATGCTGCCCGAGCGCATCTCCAACGGGCTTTGTTCGCTCAATCCGGACGTCGACCGCCTGGTCCTCGTGTGTGACATGGTGATCGCGCGCGATGGCGCGATTTCGGCCTACCAGTTCTTCAACGGCGTCATCCATTCGGCGGCGCGCCTGACCTATAACGAAGTGTTCGGCATGCTCAGTGCTCCCGAGGGCCCGACGGCCAACGCGCGCGCTGCGATCTTGCCTGAAATCAACGCGCTCAATCAGGTGTTTCGCGCCTTGCTTGCAGCACGCGAGGCGCGCGGCGCCATCGATTTCGACACGGTCGAGACCTATATCGTCTGTGACCCGCAGGGAAAGATCGAAAAAATCCTGCCGCGCACGCGCAACGATGCCCACAAGCTGATCGAGGAATGCATGTTGGCCGCCAACGTCTGCGCTGCCGATTTCATGACGCGCGCCAAGCATCCCGGTCTTTACCGCGTGCATGACGGGCCAACACCAGAGAAGCTTGCCAACCTGCGCGCGTTTCTCAAGACGCTTGGCCTGATGCTCGCAGGCGGGGACAATCCGCAAGCCAGCGACTACGCGGCACTTGCCGAGAAGATCAAGCTGCGGCCAGACGCGCAGCTGCTGCAGACCATGCTCTTGCGCTCGATGCAGCAGGCCATCTACAGCCCCGACAACGGCGGCCACTTCGGCCTCGCCTACGCGGCCTACGCGCACTTCACCTCGCCCATTCGTCGCTATCCGGACCTGCTCACCCATCGCGTCATCAAGGCCGTGCTGGCAGGCCAGCGCTACGTGCCGCACATCCCCGAGCCTGGCATCCTGCCGGTGCCGCCCCGGCGCGGGGCGGCCAAGGAAGAGCAGCAGCGCGTGCACGCGATCTGGGAGCAGCTTGGCTTGCATTGCTCGACCAACGAGAGACGGGCTGACGACGCCAGTCGCGACGTCGAATCCTGGCTCAAGTGCTACTTCATGCGGGAACGCGTGGGCGAGCAGTTCCGCGGCACCGTCACGGGGGTCACGCCCTTTGGCATTTTCGTGACGCTCAATGACCTGTACGTCGAGGGCCTCGTCCACATCTCGGAACTGGGTACCGACTATTTCCAGTTCAACGAAGCCATGAACGAGTTGCGCGGCGAGCGCACCGGCCAGCGCTTTCGGCTCACCGACACCCTGACCGTGCAGGTCTCACGCGTCGATCTGGAAGCCCGCAAGATCGAGTTCAGGCTGGTGCGCGGTGCGAGCTACTCCGATCTGATGCGCGGTGTCTTGCCCGACGACATCGCCGGAAATCGTCGCAGCGCCCCAGGCAAGAGCGCGGGCAAGCGCGCAGCCAAGCCGCGCGCAGGCGCCGCCGCGCCTGCCCCTCTGCACGTCAAATCGGCAGGAAAAACCAAGAAAGGTCCGGCCAAGGCGCAATCCCCAGGCGCAAGGCGCAAGCGCTAGACCATGCAAAAGCGCGTCCTCTACGGCTTTCATGCGGTCACGGCCCGGCTGCGCACGCAGCCACGCTCGATTCATGAGCTCTACGTCGACAGCCTGCGCGATGATGGCCGCATGCACGAGCTCGTCAAGCTCGCCGAGCGTGAGGAAATCAAGGTGCTCACCGTGCCGGCTTCGCGCCTTGCCGGCCTTGCCGGTGCCAGCCAGCATCAAGGCGTGGTGGCGCTGGTCAGCGCGCTCGAGTTAAGCCATAGCATCGACGATATCCTGGACGCGGCGACATCGCCGCCGCTGTTGCTCGTCCTTGATGGCATTACCGATCCGCACAACCTTGGTGCCTGCCTGCGGGTTGCCGATGGCGCGGGTGCGCAGGCGGTGATTGCGCCCAAGGATCGGGCCTGCGGACTGAATGCGACCGCAGCCAAGGTGGCAAGCGGTGCAGCCGAGACGATTCCGTATGTCACGGTGACCAATCTCGCGCGCACGCTGCGCGAATTGAAGGAGCGCGATATCCGCGTCGTGGGTACGGCAGACGGGGCCGAACGCTCGCTTTTCCAGGTCGGCTTGACAGGCCCCCTGGCGCTTGTGCTCGGCGCCGAAGGCGAGGGCCTGCGCCGCTTGACGCGGGAGACGTGCGACGAATTGATCGCCATCCCGATGGCGGGGGCGGTCTCAAGCCTGAACGTCAGCGTCGCCTCGGCGGTCTGCCTTTTCGAGGCAGTGCGCCAGCGCAGGGCCCAGGCCTGAGGCTAAGCCAAGGGTGACATGAAAGCAAAAGTACGTTAAAATTCAATGCTTTCTACCCCACGGCGCGACCCATCCAGTTGCGACCGCTTGTCAAGGAGTCTGGATATGGCATTTGCCACGCTTAACAAGGCCGAGATCGTCGCTGCCCATGCACGGGACACGAAGGACACCGGCTCCCCCGAAGTTCAGGTCGCGCTGCTCACTGCGCGCATCAACGAACTGACGCCGCACTTCAAGGAACATACCAAGGATCACCATTCGCGGCGCGGTCTTTTGCGCATGGTCAGCCGCCGCCGCAAACTGCTTGACTATCTGAAAGGCAAAGATGCCGACCGGTATCGCGCCTTGATCGAGAAACTCGGCCTGCGCAAGTAAGTCGGGACTTCTGACAATTGGAACCGGTAAAGAGCCTGCACCAGAGTTCTGGGCGGGCTCTTTGTCTTTTTGGCACGGGCGCTGACAGGCCGCGCGCGTGATACGTGAACGCAAGGCCTGAGAACGTGCGCCTTGGCGCAATAGCACTCGCAGTGGGTGTACCGGCTCTCCAGGAATCAACCGGGCAAATGTGAAAGGAGCAACTGTGTTCAATAAAGTTTCGAAAACGTTCCAGTACGGTCAGCATCAGGTCACGCTTGAGACGGGCGAAATCGCCCGCCAGGCCGGTGGCGCCGTGTTGGTGAGCGTTGAAGATACCGTCGTTCTGGCCACCGTGGTGGGTTCGAAGAACACCAAGCCGGGCCAGGATTTTTTTCCGCTGACCGTCGATTACATCGAGAAGACCTACGCTGCAGGACGCATTCCGGGTGGTTTTTTCAAGCGTGAAGGCAAGCCCAGCGAGAAGGAAACGCTGACCTCGCGCCTGATCGACCGTCCGATCCGGCCGCTTTTTCCGGAAGGCTTCTACAACGAAGTCCAGGTCATCATCCACGTCCTGTCGGTCAATCCCGAGATCGATCCGGATATTCCGGCGATGATTGGCGCATCCGCTGCGCTGATGATTTCCGGCATGCCCTTTGCAGGCCCGATTGGCGCTGCCCGCGTGGGCTATATCGCTGGAGAGTACGTCGTCAATCCGACCAAGACGCAGCTGGCGTCGTCAAAGCTCGACCTGGTCGTGGCTGGAACCGATGTTGCCGTGCTGATGGTCGAGTCCGAGGCACAACAGCTGCCCGAAGACATCATGCTTGGCGCAGTGGTGTTTGGTCATGACCAGATGCAAGCGGCAATCCAGGCGATTCACGAGCTGGTGCGTGACGCGGGCAAGCCCGAGTGGGACTGGACGCCGGCGCCGAAAAACGAAGCGCTGATCTCGCGCATCCACGCGCTAGCCGATGCGGAAGTGCACGCGGCCTATCAGATTCGCGAGAAACAGCTGCGCACGCACAAGCTGAAACAGATCACAAGCGATGTCATCAGCAATCTCAAGGCGCACGCCGAAGCCTCGGGCACGCCAGTACCCAGCGAAGTCGACGTCGGCAACATCCTGTTCGATCTCGAATCGAAGGCCGTGCGCGGACAGATCCTGAACGAGGAGCCGCGCATTGACGGTCGCGATACGCGCACCGTGCGCCCGATTTCGATTCGCACCGGGCTCCTGCCCCGCACCCACGGCTCGGCGCTGTTCACGCGCGGCGAAACCCAGGCCCTGGTGGTGGCAACGCTTGGCACGGGCCGCGACGAACAGATCATCGACGCCTTGATGGGCGAATACCGCGACCGGTTCATGCTTCATTACAACATGCCGCCGTTTGCAACCGGCGAGACCGGACGCGTTGGCACGCCCAAGCGCCGCGAGATCGGCCACGGTCGCCTGGCCAAGCGCGCGCTCGCAGCGTGCCTGCCGGCGCCCGAGGAATTCAGTTATTCGATCCGCGTGGTGTCCGAAATCACCGAGTCGAACGGCTCGTCGTCGATGGCTTCGGTGTGCGGCGGCTGCCTGGCATTGATGGATGCTGGCGTGCCGATGAAGGCGCACGTCGCGGGCATCGCCATGGGCCTCATCAAGGAAGGGAACAAATTCGCGGTGCTGACCGACATTCTGGGTGATGAAGATCACCTGGGAGACATGGACTTCAAGGTCGCAGGCACCACCACCGGCATTACCGCGTTGCAGATGGACATCAAGATCCAGGGCATCACCAAGGAGATCATGCAAGTCGCGCTGGCCCAGGCCAAGGAGGCGCGCCTGCACATTCTTGCCCAGATGCAAGAGGCCCTGCCGCACTTCAAGACCGAACTTTCGGACTTCGCACCGCGCCTTATCACCGTCAAGATCAATCCAGAGAAGATCCGTGACGTGATCGGCAAGGGCGGCGCGACGATTCGCGCACTGACCGAAGAAACCGGAACCCAGATCGACATCAACGACGATGGCATCGTGACCATCGCGTCGATCGACGCGGCAGCAGGGCAGGCGGCAAAAAAACGCATCGAGGAACTCACCGCCGAAGTCGAAGTCGGCTCGGTCTACGAAGGTACCGTGCTAAAGCTGCTGGATTTCGGCGCGATCGTGCAGGTGTTGCCAGGCAAGGACGGACTTCTGCACATCAGCCAGATTGCCCAGGAGCGCGTCAACGCCGTCTCCGACTATCTGAAGGAAGGCCAGACCGTCAAGGTCAAGGTGCTCGAAGCCGATGACAAGGGCCGTTTGCGCCTGTCGATGAAAGCGCTTGCGGCAGCGCCTGCGCCTGCAGCCGAAGACGCGCCGCACGCCTAGGCGCCCGTCGCAGCTTTGCAGGTGAACTTTGCGACGGCCCTGTGTCTGACACAGGGCCGTTTTGCATCCGCGATCGAATCCTTGCGAGCCGATCAGGATCGTCGCGTGCGGTGGATGTCTAGGACCTACGGAGAACCCAGTCGATGCGAGCCATTGAAATCAAGACGCCAGGCGGCCCGGAAGTGCTGGTCGCAACCGAGCGTGAAACCCCAGCGCTTAAGCCCGGCGAAGTCCTGATCCGGGTCGCCGCTGCCGGCATCAACCGGCCCGACGTGCTGCAGCGCCAGGGACATTATCCCGTACCGCCGGGTGCATCCGATCTTCCCGGCCTTGAAGTCGCAGGCACGATCATCGAGGGCGACTGCGGCGATTCCGGCCTTGCCCACGGCGATCGCGTCTGTGCGCTGGTGCAAGGCGGTGGCTATGCCGAGTTCTGCGCAGCGCCGATCGGCCAGTGCCTGCCTGTCCCCAAAGGCCTTTCAGACGTCGAGGCGGCAAGTCTGCCCGAGACCTTTTTCACGGTATGGAGCAATGTCTTTGATCGCGGCCAGCTCAAAGGCGACGAGACGCTCCTGGTACAAGGAGGCTCGTCTGGCATCGGCGTCACCGCGATCCAGATCGCCAAGGCCCTCGGCCACACGGTGTTTGCGACCGCGGGCTCTGCCGACAAGGTCAAGGCCTGCGAGACGCTCGGGGCTGCGAAGGGCATCAATTACCGCAGCGAGGATTTTGTCGCGGTCGTGCGCGAAGCGACCGCCGGCCGTGGCGTCGATGTCATTCTTGACATGGTGGCAGGCAAGTACGTGCCGCGCGAGATCGAGTGCCTGGCCGATGATGGGCGCCTCTTGCTGATTGCGCTTTTGGGCGGCGCCAAGGCCGAAGTCGATCTGGCGCAGGTGCTGCGCCGCCGTCTGAGCATTTCGGGCTCGACCCTAAGGCCCAGGTCGGTGGCATTCAAGTCTGCCATCGCAGCCAGGCTGAAAGCGACGGTGTGGCCGCTGATCGAGTCCGGGGCGATCAAGCCTGTCATCTTCCGTACCTTTGCGCTTGCCGATGCGAGAAGCGCCCACGCCTTGATGGAGAGTGGAGAACACATCGGCAAGATCGTCCTTACGCTCTGAAAAAAGGCCGGTTTTCAGAAGCGTTTCGGGGGGTCTGCAATTTGACCGGCGTCGCTGAAAACCGCTACAATCGACGGGTTTCGATCCATCGTTCTTTTTCATGTCGCATCGGCCCAAATTGGTCGTTGCCAACTGGAAGATGCATGGCAGCGCGACGGCCAATGCGGCTCTTCTTAGCGCGCTTACGGCCGGGCTTGCCACCGGTTGCCGCAGCGAGGTTGCAGTGTGCGTCCCATTTCCTTATCTCGGGCAGGCGCGCGAATTCCTGTCGAAGAGCGCGATCGCCTGGGGTGCCCAGGATGTCAGTGAGCATGCACCCGGGGCCTATACGGGCGACGTCTCTGTCGAGATGCTCGAGGACTTCGGTGCGAGTGTGGTACTGGTTGGGCATTCGGAGCGACGTGTCTTTCATGCAGAATCGAACGAGCGCGCGGCGGCCAAGGCCTTGCGTGCGTTGCACGGCGCATTGCGCGTGGTCTTCTGTGTTGGCGAGTCGCTCGCCGAGCGTCAGGCCGGCGTCACGGATCGCGTCGTGCGCGGGCAGCTCAGGGCGCTGCTTTCCGGCTTGATGCCGCAAATGATGGGTCAGCTCGTCGTGGCCTACGAGCCGGTTTGGGCGATTGGCGCAGGTAACGCGGCAAAGCCCGAGGACGTACAGGAGGTGCATGCTGTGCTGCGTGAGCAATTGCAGCGCGTTGACGCCAAAATGGGCAGCGCGTGTCCCTTGCTCTACGGCGGCAGCGTCAAGAAGGAGACTGCGGCACGGCTGTTTGAGTTGCCGGACGTGGATGGTGGCTTGATCGGCGGCGCATCGCTTGTTGCGCCGGAATTCTTAGCGATTGTCGCCGCGGCCGATGCGGCGTGCGGCGATCAAGTGAAGGCTCATGGATATTCTCAGTAAAATCGTCTACGCGCTGATGCTGCTGTCTGCCGTTGGCATCGTGGTTCTGGTGTTGCTCCAGCACGGCAAGGGCGCAGATATGGGCACCGGCTTTGGCGCTGGCGCTTCCGGCAGCCTGTTTGGCGCGACCGGCTCGGCGAATTTCCTGTCGCGCTCGACCGCGGTGCTGGCGACGTTATTCTTTGCCTGCACCCTGGCCTTGAGCTGGTTTGCAAGTTACCGCACCAAGACCGCAGGACCTGCGGGCTACGTGCCGGGGCAAATCGTGCCGGCAGCGCCAAGCGGCCCGCTTCCTGGCGCCCTGCCGGCGACCTCAAGCGTGCCTTTAGCGCCGGCACAGGGATCGGTGGCGCCGCCGCCACCGGTAAAATCGGGCGAAATCCCGAAATAGGAAATTGCGCGCCAATTGGCGCGAAAAATGCGATAAATGCAGTATGCCGACGTGGTGAAATTGGTAGACACGCTATCTTGAGGGGGTAGTGGCGAAAGCTGTGCGAGTTCGAGTCTCGCCGTCGGCACCAGAATATCGAAGTTCCGGAGTCAATCCGGTGAACGGCAAGCTAGACCGCGCATGCGGGACCGAAAGGTGCGGTGCGCGAAAACAGGTAAACATTCGTGAATCTGGAAAACTACTTCCCCGTTCTGCTTTTCATCGTCGTCGGAGCGCTCGTCGGGATCGCTGCCGTCACGCTCGGCAGTCTGGTTTCGCCAAGTCACCCGGACGCAGCCAAGCTCTCCCCTTACGAATGCGGCTTCGAAGCCTTCGAGGATGCGCGCATGCGCTTTGACGTGCGCTACTACCTGATCGCCATCCTTTTCATCCTGTTCGACCTTGAGACCGCCTTCTTTTTCCCGTGGGCAGTGGCGATGCGCGAACTTGGGCTGTACGGCTATCTGACCATGACGGTGTTCGTTCTCGAATTTGCCGTCGGGTTCTGGTACATCTGGAAGAAGGGTGCGCTCGACTGGGAGTAATCATCCGGTTCAAGGGCAAGCAAAGGCGCAATTCATGAGTCTCGAAGGAAAGCTGAACGAAGGCTTTGTCACCACCAGCGTCGATACGCTACTGAACTGGACGCGCACCGGCTCGCTATGGCCGATGACGTTCGGCCTTGCCTGTTGCGCGGTGGAGATGATGCACGCCGGCGCCTCACGCTACGATCTTGACCGCTTCGGCGTGGTGTTTCGGCCAAGCCCGCGCCAGTCGGATGTCATGATCGTGGCAGGAACGCTTTGCAACAAGATGGCCCCGGCGCTGCGCAAGGTCTATGACCAGATGACCGAGCCGCGCTGGGTGATCTCGATGGGCTCGTGCGCGAATGGCGGCGGCTATTACCATTACTCGTATTCGGTGGTTCGCGGTTGCGACCGCATCGTGCCGGTCGATGTCTACGTCCCCGGTTGTCCGCCGACCGCCGAAGCGCTGATTTACGGCATCTTGCAGCTGATGAACAAGATCAAGCGCACCAGTACGATCGCGCGTTCCTGACTGCACATGGGGGCCAAGGCGCAATGACGACAAAGATCGAACGACTCGAAACGGCCCTCGCGGCGGCCCTTTCCGAACATCTCGTCTCGCGCGTCACGGCGCTTGGCGAAGTCACGATCGAGACGCGTCCTTCCGATTATCTGGTCGTCGCGGCAACGCTGCGCAATCATGTCGATCTTCGCTTCGAACAGCTGATCGATCTGTGCGGCGTGGATTACTACGACTACGGCATGCGGCCACGCGAGTCGAAACGCTTTGCAGCGGTGTCGCATCTGCTCTCGGTCACGCACAACGTCCGCCTCAGGCTGCGCGTGTTTGCCGATGACGACGACGTTCCGCTCGTGCCCTCGCTGGTCGACATCTGGCCCTCGGTGAACTGGTTCGAGCGCGAGGCGTTCGATCTTTATGGCATCATTTTCGAGGGTCACCCCGATTTGCGCCGCATCCTGACCGACTACGGTTTCATCGGCCACCCGTTTCGGCGCGACTTCCCGATCTACGGCAACGTCGAGATGCGCTACGACCCGGATCAGAAGCGCGTGATCTACCAGCCCGTGACCATCGCGCCGCGCGAGATCATCCCGCGCGTGATTCGCGAAGAAGGCTACGGAGGCATCACCTAGCATGGCCGAAATCAAGAATTACACGCTGAATTTCGGCCCGCAGCACCCTGCGGCGCACGGTGTCTTGCGCCTTGTGCTGGAGCTCGACGGTGAAGTCGTGCAGCGCGCCGATCCCCACATCGGCCTTTTGCACCGTGCGACCGAGAAGCTCGCCGAGCAGCGCATCTACCTGCAGTCGCTGCCCTACATGGACCGGCTCGACTATGTCTCGATGATGTGCAACGAGCATGCATTCGTGCTCGCGCTCGAGAAAATGCTCGATGTCGAGGTGCCGCTTCGTGCCCAGTACATCCGTGTCATGTTCGACGAGATCACGCGCATCCTCAACCATCTGCTCTGGCTCGGTGCGCACGCGCTGGACGTTGGCGCCATGGCCGTATTCCTGTATGCGTTTCGCGAGCGCGAGGAACTGATGGATTGCTATGAGGCCGTATCCGGCGCACGCATGCACGCCGCCTACTACCGGCCCGGCGGCGTCTATCGCGACCTGCCTGACGCGATGCCGCAGTATCGTGCCTCGAAATGGAAAAACGACAAGACCGTGCGCGCCCTAAACGAGAATCGCCAGGGCTCGCTGCTGGATTTCATCGAAGATTTCACCAACCGCTTCCCGGGCCTCGTTGACGAATACGAAACCCTCCTGACCGACAATCGCATCTGGAAACAGCGGCTGGTCGGAATAGGCGTGGTCAGTCCCGAGCGCGCGCTGGCGCTCGGCTTCACAGGGCCGATGCTGCGCGGCTCGGGCGTCGAGTGGGACCTGCGCAAGAAGCAGCCCTACGAGGTTTATGACCTCTTGAAGTTCGACATCCCTGTTGGCGTCAATGGCGATTGTTACGACCGCTATCTGGTGCGCATCGAGGAGATGCGCCAGTCGAACTCGATCATCAAGCAGTGTATCGAGTGGCTGCGCAACAACCCGGGCCCGGTGATGATCGAAAATCACAAGATCGCGCCGCCGCATCGCGTTGGCATGAAAACCAACATGGAAGAGCTGATCCACCACTTCAAGCTCTTCACCGAAGGATTTCATGTCCCTCCAGGGGAAGCCTATGCGGCGATCGAGCATCCCAAGGGCGAATTCGGCATCTATTTCGTCTCCGATGGCGCCAACAAGCCGTATCGCATGAAAATTCACGCCTCCGGATTTGCCCATCTGCATGCCCTAAACGAGATGGCGCGCGGCCACATGATCGCCGACGTGGTCACGCTGATTGGCACGCAAGACATTGTCTTTGGCGAAATCGACAGGTAGATAGAGAACCAGCGCCCATGCCCCTTAGCCAAGATTCGCTGCGCAAGATCGATCGCGAGCTCGCAAAGTACCCGGCCGACCAAAGGCAGTCGGCAGTGATCGCGGCGCTCACGATCGCGCAGGACCACTACGGCTGGCTGTCGCTTGACGCGATGGACGAAGTCGCGAAGTACCTGGGCGTGCCGGCCATCGCCGTGCAGGAGGTCGCGACCTTCTACAACATGTTCGCGATCAAGCCGGTTGGCAAGTTCAAGATCAGCATCTGCACCAATTTGCCCTGTGCCCTATCCGGTGCCGAGCGTGCCGCGCTCTACCTGAAGGAGAAGCTTGGCGTCGATTTCACCGAGACCACAGGCGATGGCCAGTTCACCCTGATCGAAGGTGAATGCATGGGCGCATGCGGCGATGCGCCGGTACTGCTGGTGAATAACAAGCGCATGTGCAGTCTCATGAGTCCCGAGCGCATCGATGCCCTGCTTGACGAATTGAAGTAGCCGCCAATGAACACCTCCTTGCATGATCGCCACATCGAGCCGCAGATCCTGGCCGGATTGAACGGTGATAACTGGCACCTCGCCGATTACGTCAAGCGCGGCGGCTACGACGCGCTAAAGAAAATCCTCAACGACAAGATCACGCCCGAATTCATCATTGCCGAGCTCAAGGTCTCGGCGCTGCGCGGTCGCGGCGGCGCGGGATTTCCCACCGGGCTTAAGTGGAGTTTCATGCCGCGCCTGTTTCCGGGCCAGAAATACCTCGTGTGCAACAGCGACGAGGGCGAACCTGGCACCTTCAAGGACCGCGACATCCTGCGCTATAACCCGCATGCCTTGATCGAGGGCATGATCATTGGCGGCTACGCCATGGGTATCTCGGTCGGGTACAACTATATCCACGGCGAAATCTGGGCCGAGTACGAGCGCTTCGAAGAAGCACTGGAGGAGGCGCGCGCAGCGGGATTCGTTGGCCAGAATATCCTTGGAAGCGGTTTTTCCTTCGAGCTGCATGCCTTTCACGGCTATGGCGCCTATATCTGCGGCGAGGAGACGGCACTGCTCGAATCGCTCGAAGGCAAGAAAGGCCTGCCGCGTTTCAAGCCGCCGTTTCCAGCGAGCTATGGCTTGTACGGCAAGCCCACGACGATCAATAACAGCGAGACCTTCTCGGCCGTGCCCTGGATCATCCGCAACGGCGGTGAGGCATTCTTGAAGGTTGGCAAGCCCAACAATGGCGGCACCAAGATCTTTTCGATCTCGGGCGATGTGACCTACCCGGGAAACTACGAGATTCCGCTTGGCACCCCGTTTGCCAAGCTTCTGGAAATTGCCGGCGGCATGCGCGATGGCAAGAAGCTCAAGGCCGTCATTCCCGGTGGCTCCTCGGCTCCGGTGATCCCGGCAGAAGCCATGATGGCGACCAACATGGATTACGACGCCATCGCCAAAGCCGGCTCGATGCTGGGCTCGGGCGCTGTCATCGTCATGGACGAGACGCGCTGCATGGTCAAGTCGCTGCTGCGCCTGTCGTATTTCTATTTCGAGGAATCCTGTGGACAATGCACGCCCTGCCGCGAGGGCACGGGCTGGATGTATCGCGTGGTTCATCGCATCGAGCACGGCCAGGGACGCATGGAGGACCTTGACCTTCTGAATTCGGTGGCCGACAACATCCAGGGGCGAACCATCTGTGCGCTAGGTGACGCCGCGGCCATGCCGGTGCGCGCGTTCATCAAGCATTTTCACGACGAGTTCGTGTATCACGTCGAGCACAAGCACTGTCTTGTGCCGACCTACGTGTGAACTGAGTGACGCCATGATTGAAATCACGCTCGATGGAAAGAAACTCGAGGTCCGCGAAGGCTCGATGGTGATGGACGCTGCCAATTCGCTTGGCACCTATATTCCGCACTTTTGCTATCACAGGAAGCTTTCGATCGCGGCCAATTGCCGCATGTGCCTCGTCGACGTTGAAAAGGCGCCGAAACCGCTGCCCGCGTGCGCGACGCCCGTGACCGCCGGAATGGTCGTGCACACCAATTCGGCCAAGGCCATCCAGGCGCAAAAGGGCGTCATGGAGTTTTTGCTCATCAATCACCCGCTCGACTGCCCGATCTGCGATCAGGGCGGCGAATGCCTGCTGCAGGACCTTGCCGTGGGCTATGGCGGCTCGGCATCGCGCTATACGGAAGAAAAGCGCGTCGTCTTTCACAAGGATGTCGGCCCACTCGTGGCCATGGAGGAGATGACGCGCTGCATCCACTGCACGCGCTGCGTGCGCTTCGGCCAGGAAATCGCCGGTGTCATGGAACTGGGCATGCTCAACCGTGGCGAGTTTGCGGAAATCACCACCTTCGTTGGCAAGACCGTCGATTCCGAGCTGTCGGGCAACATGATCGACATCTGTCCGGTCGGCGCCTTGACGTCCAAGCCGTTTCGCTATGCCGCAAGGACCTGGGAATTGTCCCGGCGCAAATCGATCAGCCCGCACGATGCGCTTGGCGCCAACCTCATCGTGCAGGTCAAGAACAACACCGTCATGCGCGTGCTGCCGCTTGAAAACGAGGCCGTCAACGAATGCTGGCTGTCGGACAAGGATCGCTTTTCCTATGAGGCGCTGAATTCGTCGGACCGCCTCAAGATGCCGATGGTCAGGCAAGACAATGCCTGGCTCGAAGCCGAGTGGCCGTTCGCGCTCGAGGCGGTCGCGAGCAACCTCAGGCGCATCATCGCCGAGCATGGCGCCGATGCGATCGGCGCGATCGTCTCGCCACACAGCACGCTTGAAGAGATGTACCTCGCGCAAAAGCTGGTGCGCGCGCTAGGCAGCAGCGCCATCGACGCGCGTTTGCGCCTCCTCGATTCGCGTGCCGACGGCAAGAGAAGCGGCGCACCCTGGCTTGGCATGTCGATTACCGCCTTCGGGCGTCTTGATCGCGTGCTCGTCATCGGCTCGTTCCTGCGCAAGGATCAGCCGCTTCTGGCACAGCGCCTTAGGCAATCGGCAAAACGCGGCGCGCGCGTATGGAGCCTGCATGCGGTTGACGACGACTGGCTCATGCCGATGTCCGGGCGGGTGCTGGCAGCGCCCTCGAAGTGGGTCGCGCGACTGGCCGAGATCGCCGCTGCGGTGGCCGTTCTCAAGTCGCTTGATGCGCCGATCAAGGCCGAGCCTGGCGATGACGCAAAACGGCTGGCTGCCGATCTGGTCTCCGGGCGCGCGCGCGCGGTCGTGCTTGGCGCTGCGGCGCAACACCATCCTGACGCGACCAAGATCTGGGCCCTGGCAGAATGGATCGCGACGAGCGCAGGTGCCACGCTGTCCCTTCTGCCCGAGGCTGCCAATTCCGTGGGCGCGCACCTCGCGGGTGCCGTCGCTGCCAAGGCGGCTGACAGCGTGCCTGGCCAATTCGCCGCAAGAAAACGCGCCTATCTGCTTTTCAACGTCGAGCCGGAATTCGACACCGGCAATCCTGCTGTCGCGCGCGCAGCGCTCGATCAGGCCGACATGGTTGTCGCCTTCACACCGTTTGCAAGTGCCGGTAGTGCCTACGCCGATGTCCAGCTGCCGATCAGTCCCTATACCGAGACCTCGGGGACGTTCGTCAACTGCGAGGGCCGGGCGCAAAGCTTCTACGGCTGTGTCAATCCGCTCGGGCAGGCGCGACCCGGATGGAAGGTCCTGCGCGTGCTGGCCAATATGCTTGAGCTGCCGGGCTTTGACTACGAGTCGTCTGACCAGATCCTAAAGGAAATACTCAACGGCGAAGCCGATTTCGCGTCACGGCTTGGCAACGCGGCTGGCGTTGACATCAGTGCCGGAGAGGCCACGCCGGACGGTCTCGAACGCATTGCCGACGTGCCCATCTACTTTGCCGATGCGCTGGTGCGGCGCGCGCCGGCCCTGCAACGCACGGCCGACGCGGCAGCACCTGAAGTCCGACTCAACGGCAGCCTGGCTTTGAAGTTGAAGCTTGCCAATGGCGATCGGGTCCACGTTTCGCAGGGCGCGGGCAGGGCGGAGCTCACCTGCCGCATCGATCCGCAGGTCATCGATGGCTGCGTGCGCATCGCCTCTGCGCATGCGCTAACGGCGATGCTTGGCGCCTCCATCGGCGCGGTCGAGATCGAGCGCATTGCGGAGAAGACATGATCGATCAGGGCATCCTCTGGGGGCACAACACGCTTGGCGTGGTGTGGCCCCTGGTCTATGCCCTGATCAAGATCGTCATCGTCGTTTTGCCCCTGATTGGCTGCGTCGCCTACCTGACGCTGTGGGAGCGCAAGATGATCGGCTGGATGCACCTTCGCATCGGCCCCAACCGCGTCGGACCGCTGGGCTTGCTGCAGCCGTTTGCCGACGTGTTAAAGCTGCTCTTCAAGGAGATCATTGTGCCGACAACGGCAAGCAAGGGACTGTTCTTGCTTGCACCGGTGATGACCATCATGCCGGCCGTCGCCGCCTGGGCGATCGTGCCGTTCGGGCCGAATCGCGCCGTGGGCAACATCAATGCCGGCCTGCTCTACGTCATGGCGATCACCTCGCTTGAGGTCTACGGCATCATCATTGCCGGCTGGGCATCGAATTCGAAGTATGCCTTTTTGGGCGCCATGCGCGCATCGGCGCAGATGGTCTCCTATGAGATCGCGATGGGATTTTCCCTGGTCGTGGTCCTGATGGTCTCAGGCAGCCTTAACTTCACCGACATCGTGCTGGGGCAGGGCCAGGGGATGTTCGCGCGCCACGGGGTCAGCTGGTTGTCGTGGAACTGGCTGCCGCTCTTGCCGATTTTCGTGATCTATTTCGTCTCGGGCGTGGCCGAATCGAACCGCCATCCGTTTGACGTCGTCGAGGGCGAATCGGAAATCGTCGCGGGCCACATGGTCGAGTATTCAGGCATGGGGTTCTCGATGTTCTTTCTTGCCGAGTACATGAACATGATCCTGATTTCGGCGCTTGCCACCCTGATGTTCCTGGGGGGCTGGCAGGCGCCGATCTCCTTTCACCTGTTCGGCATGGACACGCCGTCCCTGATCGAGCGCACGATGCCGTTTTGGGACTGGGCGTGGCTGTTTGGCAAGACCTTTTTCATGGTCAGCCTTTTCGTCTGGTTCAGGGCGACGTTCCCGCGGTACCGCTACGACCAGATCATGCGCCTTGGCTGGAAGGTGTTCATTCCTTTCACGCTGGTCTGGCTGATGGTGGTCGGTTTGTGGATGCAGACACCGCTAAATATCTGGAAGTGAGCCGCTATGGAAGCCGTTAAGGATTTTTTCAGGAGTCTGATGCTAGGCGAATTGCTCAAGGGCATGGCGCTGACCGGGCGCTACATGTTCGCGCGCAAGATCACCTTGCAGTTCCCCGAAGAAAAGACGCCGATGTCGCCGCGCTTTCGTGGCCTGCATGCCCTGCGCCGCTATCCCAATGGCGAGGAGCGCTGCATCGCCTGCAAACTGTGTGAAGCCATCTGCCCGGCGCTTGCCATCACGATTGAGTCGGGTGTGCGCGATGACGGCACGCGGCGCACGACGCGTTACGACATTGACCTGACGAAGTGCATCTTTTGCGGATTTTGCGAGGAATCGTGTCCGGTCGACTCGATCGTCGAGACGCATATCCTCGAATATCACGGCGAAAAGCGCGGCGATCTGTATTACACCAAGGAAATGCTACTGGCCGTTGGCGATCGTTATGAGCCGCAGATCGCAGCGGCCCGTGCCGCTGACGCACCCTACCGCTAAGCGCAGACGACATGGATTTCAAGACCGCCCTGTTCATCATCTTTGCCGTCGTCCTGATCGGCGCCGCGTTGCGCGTTATCACTGCACGCAATCCGGTACACGCCGCGCTGTACCTGGTGCTGTCCTTCTTTTCGGCTGCCGCGATCTGGATGACGCTGCGTGCCGAGTTCCTCTCGATTGCACTGGTGCTTGTCTATGTCGGTGCGGTGATGGTGCTGTTCCTGTTTGTCGTCATGATGCTTGACATCAACCTTGACAAGCTGCGCGAAGGCTTCTGGAATTATTTCCCGATTGCCGCAGTCGTCGGCGTTCTGATCGTGCTCGAAATGGCACTGGTGCTGATCAAGACCTTTCTCGTGCCCGACGCCGTCGCACCCGTGCTCGGTGCCAATTCAAGCAATACGCGTGACCTCGGCATCCTGATCTTTACCGACTACGTCTTTGCCTTTGAAATCGCCGCAGCGATCCTGCTTGTGGCGATCATTGCCGCCGTGGCGTTGACGCTGCGCCGGCGCAAGGACACCAAGGGCCAGAATCCGGCCGAGCAGATTCACACGCGCCGCGCCGATCGCGTCCGGCTGGTAGCGATGGCCTCCGAAGGGAAGGATTAAGACGATGCTGACCTTCAGCCTTGGCTTGACCCACTACCTGGTGCTAGGCGCGATCCTTTTTGCGATCAGCGTGATTGGCATCTTCCTGAACCGCAAGAACGTCATCGTGCTGCTGATGGCGATCGAGCTGATGCTGCTTGCGGTCAACACCAATTTCATCGCCTTCTCGCACTACCTCGGTGACTACGGCGGCCAGGTGTTCGTGTTCTTCGTGCTTACCGTCGCGGCCGCGGAATCGGCGATCGGCCTCGCGATCCTGGTGCTGCTGTTTCGCAATCTCAATACCATCAACGTCGAGGATCTCGACCAGCTAAAGGGTTGAGCATGACCCCCTCGTTAAGTCCTGGCCTCCTGCTTGCGATTCCGCTCGCGCCCCTGGCAGGTGCGATTCTCGCCGGATTCCTTGGTAAAAGCCTCGGCCGTGTTGGAGCGCAAACGGTGGCCATCGCTGGCGTGGCTCTGGCCTGTGTGCTCTCGGTCATGGTGCTCGTGGATGTCATCGCCGGGGCGCACTACGACGCCACCGTCTATACCTGGGCGAGTGTTGGCAAGCTCCGTTTCGACATCGGTTTTCTGATCGATGCGCTGACGGCGACGATGATCGTGGTCGTGACCTTCGTCTCGCTCATGGTGCACATCTACACCGTGGGTTACATGGCCGATGATCCGGGCTACCAGCGGTTTTTTGCCTACATCTCGCTTTTCACCTTCGCCATGCTGATGCTCGTGATGGCGAACAATTTCCTGCAGCTGTTCTTCGGCTGGGAAGCGGTGGGCCTCGTGTCCTATCTCCTGATCGGCTTTTGGTACACCAAGCCGACGGCGATCTACGCCAACCTCAAGGCGTTTCTGGTCAATCGCGTGGGTGACTTCGGGTTCATCCTTGGCATTGGCCTCCTGCTTTCGGCGTGCGGCACGCTTCACTACGCCGATGTCTTCTCGAGCGCGGGCGACTGGGCGGCATCGACCGTGCCGGGCACGCACTGGCCGCTGATCACGGCTGCATGCATCTGCCTGTTCATCGGGGCCATGGGCAAGTCGGCGCAGTTCCCGCTGCATGTGTGGCTGCCCGATTCGATGGAAGGACCGACGCCAATCTCCGCCCTGATCCACGCCGCCACCATGGTCACTGCCGGCATTTTCATGGTGGCGCGCATGTCGCCGCTGTTCGAGCTGTCGGACACCGCCTTGTCGCTTGTCATGATCATTGGCGCGATCACGGCGCTTTTCATGGGATTTGTCGGCATTGTGCAAAACGACATCAAGCGCGTGATCGCCTATTCGACGCTGTCGCAGCTGGGCTACATGACCGTGGCGCTCGGTGTCTCGGCGTATCCGGTGGCGATCTTCCACCTCATGACGCACGCCTTTTTCAAGGCCCTGCTGTTCCTCGGTGCAGGCTCGGTGATCCTTGGCATGCATCACGACCAGGATATCCGCCACATGGGCGGCCTGCGCAAGTACATGCCGGTGACGTGGATCACTTTTCTGATCGGATCGCTGGCCTTGATCGGAACCCCGCTCTTTTCCGGCTTCTATTCGAAGGACAGCATCATTGATGCGGTCAAGGCGTCGACACTGCCCGGTCACCTGTTTGCCTATTTTTCGGTCGCAGCCGGCGTCGTGGTCACGGCGTTTTACACCTTCCGGCTGTATTTCATGGTGTTTCACGGGCGCGAGCATTTCCGCAACCATCCTCCCGAGCCGCATGGCCATGACGCAGACGCACAAGCGCCCGCAAGAGACGGTGGCCATGATCACGCCGCAAGCCACGCTGACAGTGAGGCGCATGCGACCTTGCACGCCCAGCAGAATCCGCACGAGTCGCCCTGGGTGGTATGGGTGCCGCTTGTCGTACTGGCGTTTTTTTCGATCATCGCGGGCTACGTGATCCAGCCCTTTCTTTTTGGCCGCTTCTTTGATGGCGTGATTGCCGTGGCCGAGGATCACCCGGCCATGGCCCGCCTCGAAGAAGAGTTCCATGGCGTCTTGCCGATGACCTTGCATGCCGTGACGGGCCTGCCCTTGTGGCTGGCGGTCCTGGGCGTCGTTGCCGCCTGGTACGTGTACCTGCGCAACCCGACGCTTGCCGCGCGCTTGCGCATGCGTTTTTCCGTGCTCTACACGATTCTCGATCACAAGTACTACATCGACCGGCTCTACGAAATCGTCTTCATGGGCGGCGCGCGCCTGATCGGCGGCGAGCTGTGGAAAGTCGGCGACGAGGAGATTATCGATGGCATGGTCAACGGCTCGGCACAATCGATTGGCTGGTTTGCTGGCGTGCTACGCCGCTTGCAAACCGGGGTTCTAAGCGATTACGCCATGACAATGATCATTGGCGTTGCGGCCTTGATGAGCTGGTTCGTGGTGCGGCAACTCCTGTTTCACTGACATGGCGCCGCTGTCGCGGACAAACACAATAAAAAATGGTTCAGTCGATGCCTCTACTTAGTCTGTCAATCTGGATTCCGATTGCCATGGGCGTCGTCATCCTCGTGGTAGGCAACGATTCGCGCCAGGGGCTGGTCCGTGTCCTGGCGCTGCTGGGTGCGCTTTTCGGCCTGCTCGTGACGATTCCGCTTTACCTCGGTTTTGACAATACGACGGCAGCGTTGCAGTTCGCCGAGAAGGCCGACTGGATCGAGCGTTACGGCGCGTATTACGCCCTCGGCGTCGATGGCCTGTCGCTGTGGTTCGTGCTGCTTACGGCGCTGATCACGCTGATTGTCGTGGTCTCGGCGTGGGAAGTGATTCGCACCAACGTCGCGCCGTACATGGCGTCGTTTCTGATCCTCTCAGGGCTCATGATCGGCGTTTTCTGTGCCGCCGACGGCCTCTTGTTTTACGTCTTCTTCGAATCCACGCTGATCCCGATGTTCATCATCATCGGCGTGTGGGGCGGGCCGCGACGCGTCTATGCGGCAATCAAGTTCTTTCTCTACACGCTGCTGGGCTCGCTACTGACGCTGGTTGCGATTCTGTATCTCTGGTACAAGTCCGGCGGCAGTTTCGAGATCAAGACCTGGCAGGACCTGCCCTTGCCGATGACGGCACAGGTCTTCATCTTCCTTTCCTTTTTCATGGCGTTTGCCGTCAAGGTGCCGATGTGGCCAGTGCATACCTGGCTGCCCGATGCCCACGTCGAGGCACCGACCGGCGGCTCGGTGGTGCTGGCTGCGATCATGCTCAAGCTCGGTGCCTATGGCTTCGTGCGCTTTTCGCTGCCGATTGCCCCTGATGCCAGCCACGAGCTATCCGGCTTCATCATCACGCTCTCCTTGATCGCGGTGATCTACATCGGGCTTGTCGCCATGGTGCAAACCGACATGAAAAAGCTCGTGGCCTATTCTTCGATTGCCCACATGGGATTCGTCACGCTCGGGTTTTTCATCTTCAGTGCGCTTGGCATGGAGGGCAGCCTGGTGCAGATGATTTCCCACGGATTCGTCTCGGGGGCGATGTTTCTTTGCATCGGCGTGCTCTATGACCGCATGCATTCCCGCCAGATTTCCGACTACGGCGGCGTGGTCAATTCGATGCCGCACTTCGCCGCCTTCATGATGCTGTTTGCCATGGCCAATTGCGGCTTGCCGGCGACGAGCGGCTTCGTTGGTGAATTCATGGTGATCCTCGCCGCCGTTCATTTCGAATTCTGGGTCGGGCTTGCTGCCGCCACCGCGCTGATCCTTGGCGCTGCCTATTCGCTTTGGATGTACAAGCGCGTGATCTTTGGCGGCGTTGCCAATGACCATGTCGCCGCCCTTAAGGACATCGGTGCGCGGGAATTCGGCATGCTTGCCGTCCTGGCCGTCGCGGTACTTTTCATGGGCCTGTATCCGAAGCCGTTTACCGATGTCATGCACGCATCGGTTGTCGATCTCGAAAAGCATGTGGCCGTATCCAAGCTTGGGGGCCATTGAGATGACGCACCTGACCATTCCTGACGTCAATATCCTGCCGGCCTATTCCGAGGTCTTTCTTGGCATTGCGATTTCCGCGATTCTGCTCATCGATCTCTTCGTGTCGGACGCAAAGCGCAATGTCACCTATGTCCTAAGCCTCATCTCCCTGGCGATTTGCGCGGCGCTCAATCTCGCCTATCTGGTCGATGGCAGCACGACCTACACCTTCTCCAACCTGTTTGTCTCCGACCCGATGTCCAACCTGCTCAAGGTTGCGACCTACCTGATCACCATGGTCTCGATGGTCTATTCGCGCAATTACCTGGTCGAGCGCGGCATCGTCTCGGGTGAGCGCGGAGGCGAGTTCTATCCGATGGTGCTGTTTGCCGTGCTCGGCCAGATGGTGATGATTTCGGCAAACAATTTCCTCACCATCTATCTCGGCCTTGAGCTGATGTCCCTGTCGTTGTACGCCATGATTGCGCTGCGCCGGGACGATGTCCGCGCCACGGAAGCGGCGATGAAGTATTTCATCCTGGGCGCGCTGTCGTCGGGTTTCCTGCTCTACGGCATGTCGATGGTGTATGGCGCGACCGGCTCGCTTGACCTGTCGGTGATCGCGCGCGACTTTGCCGCGGGCAATGGCAACCAGACGATCATGGTCTTCGGCCTCGTTTTCATTGTCTCGGGACTCGCCTTCAAGATCGGCGTGGTGCCCTTTCACATGTGGATTCCCGATGTCTATCAGGGCGCACCGACCGCGGTTGCGCTGATCATTGGCGGTGCGCCAAAGATTGCCGCCTTTGCCATCACGCTGCGCCTCCTGGCGCAGGGCATGTTCGTTTTCGCCGCGCACTGGCAGCAGATGCTGCTCGTGCTTGCCTTGCTGTCGATGGCGCTTGGAAACATTGCAGCGCTTGCACAGACCAGCTTCAAGCGCCTGCTTGGCTATTCGACGATTGCCCAGATGGGCTACATGCTCCTTGGCCTTTTGTCAGGCGTGATCGGCGGCAACGCCTTCTCGGCGGCAGCAGCCTACAGCTCGGCGATGTTTTTTGTCCTGACCTATACGCTAACGGCAGTGGCCGGCTTTGGCGTCTTGATCGTGCTCTCGCAGCATGGCTACGAGGCCGATCATCTGGATGACCTGCGCGGGCTGCACCAGCGCAATCCGTGGCTTGCCCTGGTGATGCTGGCCGTCATGTTCTCGCTCGCCGGCGTGCCGCCCACCATCGGCTTTTTCGGCAAGCTCGCGGTCATCAACGCAACGATCGTCGCCGGCATGCCCTGGCTTGCCGTCTTCGCCGTGATGGCGTCATTGATCGGCGCGTTCTATTACCTGCGCGTGGTGCGCCTGATGTATTTCGAGGCGCCCCTGGTGACGACGCATCTTGCGCCGACGCTTGATTTTCGCGTCACCCTTGCCTTAAATGGCGTGCTCGTCATGGCCCTTGGCATCTTGCCTGGGGGACTTCTCGCACAATGCCTGTCCGCGATCGCACGTACGCTCGCGTCCTGACCCTGACCTGGATTTGCCATGGACGACCCCGATAAGGGTTTGCGTGAGACCCTGATTTCCTCCGAGCGCGTCTTCGACGGCGGCTTCCTGCATATCAACCGCGATCGCGTCGAGCTTCCCGATGGCGCAACGACAGAGCGCGAATACATCGTTCATCCGGGCGCCGTCATGCTGATTCCGCTGCTCGATGACGGTCGGCTCGTGATGGAGCGCCAATGGCGCTATCCGCTCAAGCGCGCCTTTATCGAATTTCCCGCCGGCAAGATCGATGCAGGCGAGGCGCCGCTCGAGACCGCCCGGCGCGAACTGATCGAGGAAACCGGCTACGAGGCGGCATCGCTCGATTTTGTTGCGAGTATCAACAATGCCATTTCGTATTCGACCGAACACATCGAGATTTATCTGGCGCGCGGGCTCACAGCAGGGCAAAGGCAGCTCGATCAAGGCGAGTTTCTCGATATTCTTCTGATCGAGCCCGAGCAACTGCTAGGCTGGGTCAGGGATGGCACGGTGACCGATGTCAAGACCATCATCGGTGCCTTCTGGCTCGAGAAAATCCTCGCTGGCGCCTGGCAGGTGTAGCTAGAGACACGGCGCAGCCCCTGCGGCACGTCGCAGCTGCAAGGTGCCGATCGACAAAATGACATCGGCTGGCTTTTTGGCCAGAAGAATTTGACGGAGCAGTCATGGAAGAGGAATTCGAAGTGCCAGCGCCGCATGAACATGCGCTGGAGGAGCACGCTGAAGTCGATGCCTTTGCCCAGCGCGTTGCGCTCATGACGGCGATCTTAGCGACGATTGGCGCGCTTTTCAGCTATGAGAGCGGCAGCGCGCAAAACGATGCCATGTTCCTCAAGAACGAAAGCATCCTGAAGCAGGCGCAGGCGTCAGACCAGTGGGCCTACTACCAGGCCAAGTCGGTAAAGAGCCACCTCGACGGCATTGCCGCTGCGCTTGCGACCGATCCCGCTCAAAAAGCCGGGTTTGCAAGTGATCAGGCGCGCCAGGACGCGGAAAAGAACGAGGTCCAGGCCAAAGCCAAGGCGCTTGAGGAGGAGTCGCGAAAACTCGGCGAGGAGGCAGAAGCGACGCTCAAGCCGCACCACCGCCTAAGCCTTGGCATGACGCTGGTGCAAATCGCCGTGGCGCTCGCGGCAATCACGGTTCTGACCCGGCGACGCTGGCTGATCTGGTGCTCGGCTGCGGCCGCGGTGGCCGGCTTGGGCGTTGCCGCCACCGGCTTTCTCTAGCGCGATCGCAGGGCTTGGCTACATGTTGGGATAGTTCGGCCCGCCGCCACCTTCTGGCGCAATCCAGACGATGTTCTGGGTCGGGTCCTTGATATCGCAGGTCTTGCAGTGCACGCAGTTTTGCGCATTGATCTGCAAGCGCTCGCCGCCGCCTTCGACTGCGACAAACTCGTAGACCGCAGCAGGACAATAGCGTGCCTCTGGTCCGGCGTATTGCGCCAGGTTGATGCGCACCGGCACCGTCGGATCCTTGAGCGTCAGGTGCACGCGCTGGTTTTCGGTGTGATTGGTATTGGAGATGAAAACCGACGAAAGCCGATCGAACGTCAGCTTGCCGTCGGGTCGCGGATAGTCGATCGGCTGGCACTGCGCCGCGGGCTTGAGGCTTTGGTAGTCGGCGTGCTTGTGATGAAGCGTCCAGGGCACATGGCCGCCCAGCACTTTCTGCTCGAGGCCGACCATCGCCGTGCCAAGCCATAATCCCTTGCCCATCCAGTTCTTGAAGTTCCGCGAACGATTGAGTTCTTCGTGAAGCCAGGAATGCGCAAAGGCGCTGGGATAGGCGGAGAGTTCGTCGTGGCTGCGGCCCGCGCCAAGCGCCTTGAACGTCGCTTCTGCGGCGAGCATGCCGGTCTTGATCGCGGCATGACTGCCCTTGATGCGCGCCGCATTCAAGAAACCGGCCTCGCAGCCGATCATGGCGCCCCCCGGAAAGACCAGCTGGGGCAGCGCTGTCAGGCCGCCCGCGGTGATCGCGCGCGCACCGTAGGCGATGCGCTTGCCGCCTTCGAAGAAAGGGCGGATGAAAGGGTGGGTCTTATAGCGCTGGAATTCCTCAAAGGGTGAAAGGTAAGGATTGGTATAACCCAGTCCAACCACGAACCCGACGGCGATCTGGTTGTTCTCAAGGTGGTACAAAAACGAGCCGCCGTAGGTCTTGCTGTCAAGCGGCCAGCCCGCGGTGTGCACGACAAGTCCGGGCTCGTGCACTTCCTTTGGCACTTCCCACAGCTCCTTCAGGCCGATGCCATACGATTGCGGGTCACAATTGCGATCGAGCTTGTAGCGGCTGATCAATTCGCGCCCGAGCTGGCCGCGCGAGCCCTCGGCAAAAAGCGTGTATTTGGCATGCAGGGCGATGCCGAGCTGGAATTCGGATGTCGGCTGGCCCTCGCGATCCACGCCCATGTTGCCGGTGGCAACACCGATGACCCGGCCATCCTCATCGTAGAGCACTTCGGCTGCCGCAAAGCCCGGAAATATCTCCACGCCCAACGCTTCTGCCTGCTGGCCAAGCCAGCGCACGACGTTGGCGAGGCTGACAATGAAATTGCCATGATTCTGAAACACGGAGGGCAGCATCCACGCCGGCGTGCGATAGGCCGAATCCCTGCTCAGGAACATGAAGCGGTCTTCTGTCACCGGCGTGTTGAGCGGCGCACCGAGATCCTTCCAGGTCGGAATCAGTTCGGTGATCGCGCGCGGGTCCATCACTGCACCTGAGAGGATGTGCGCACCGACTTCGGAGCCCTTTTCGAGGACGAGGACACTGATTTCGCTTCCTGCATCGCGGGCGAGCTGCTTTAAGCGTATCGCAGCGGCGAGCCCGGCTGGGCCAGCGCCAACGATGACCACGTCATAGTCCATCACTTCACGCGGTCCGTATTGCTCGACCAGCGAGGCGTTCACGTTATCGGCCATGTCGTTCCTGATAAACTGTTGTCGCAACAAACAGGGTACCTCGTTCGTTGCCCTCCTGCGCGCCACGCGCAGGCAACGCAGCGCTTGCTTGCTGCATTGCGGCTGGGATTCTCGGGCAGTTTTCAAAGGACTGCAAACCGGACGCTGGTCGCGTCGATTCAATCAGGGAGTAGAAGGTGGGCGTAGAAGTCAATCTGGAAGGCAAGATCGCGTTTGTCACGGGCGCCTCGAGCGGTCTTGGCGACCGCTTTGCCCGGGTGCTGGCGATGGCCGGGGCGCGTGTGGTTCTGGCCAGCCGCCGTGTCGATCGCCTGAAGGAATTGCGCGCCGAGATCGAGTCGGAGGGCGGCGATGCGCATTGTGTCGAGCTCGATGTCACCGATCTTGATTCGATCAAGGCGGCAGTTGCCCATGCCGAGACCGAAGCCGGGCCGATCGATATCCTCGTCAACAATTCCGGTGTCTCGACGACGCAGCGCTTGGTCGATGTCACTCCTGAAGATTATAACTTTGTCTTCAGAACCAACACCGAGGGATCGTTTTTTGTTGCGCAGGAAGTTGCCAAGCGCATGATCGTGCGCGCCAAGGCGAATCCGGAGCGCCAGTCACGCATTATCAATGTCGCCTCGGTTGCGGGCCTGCGCGTGCTGCCGCAAATCGGCATTTACTGCGCGAGCAAGGCGGCGGTGGTGCAGTTCACCAAATCGATGGCGCTCGAATGGGCCCGCTTTGGCATTAACACCAATGCCATCTGTCCTGGCTATATCCGCACCGAAATCAACGAAGGGCATTTCGAGACCGAAGCCGGCCAGAAGCTGATCAGTCTTCTGCCGCGCCGGCGCATCGGCGAGCCCGCCGACCTCGACGGCCTGATTCTTCTTCTTGCCGCCGATGAGTCGCGCTTCATCAACGGTGCCGTGATTACCGCCGACGACGGCCACAGCGTGTTCTAGGCCGATGCGACGCTTCAGGTTCCGCATGCCGCTGCGCTGGGGTGATATGGATGCGATGGGCCATATCAACAACACGCTCTACATCCGCTACTTCGAGCAGGCGCGCATTTCCTGGTTCGTTGCCGCCGGGCTTGAAACCGACGGTCGCGGCTGCGGGCCGATCCTTGCCCATATCTCGTGCGACTTCGTGCGTCCGCTCAAGTACCCGGGGGATATTTTCGTGCACCAGGACATCACGCGCGTAGGCAAGAGCAGCGTCGCCATGGATCTTGCCATTGCCCGCGTTGATGCACCGGAAGAAATTTATGCACGCGGCAAGTCGGTCATCGTCTGGATGGACTATGCTGCCGGACACTCGCTGCCGTGGCCCGATCCTGTGCGCGAGATGATGGAAACATCCGGCTTGACAGAACTCTAGCAGGAGAAAAGAAGCGATGAACAAGATCTTTCCCAGCGCCAAAGTGGCGCTCGCCGACATCGTCATGGACGGCGCCGTGGTGGCCGTTGGCGGCTTCGGGCTTTGCGGCATTCCGGAAGCGCTGATTTCGGCATTGCGCGATTCGGGCGTACAGAACCTGACCGCGATCTCCAACAACGCCGGTGTCGATGGCTTTGGCCTTGGCGAGTTGCTGGCGACACGCCAGATCAAGAAGATGATTGCGTCTTATGTCGGCGAGAACAAGGAATTCGAGCGCCAGTACCTGGCCGGTGAACTCGAGCTCGAGTTCACGCCGCAAGGCACGCTCGCCGAGAAACTGCGTGCCGGTGGCTGCGGCATTCCGGCCTTCTTTACACGCACGGGCGTCGGCACGCTCGTTGCAAAAGGCAAGGAGACGCGCGAGTTCAAGGGCGAGACCTATGTCATGGAAGAGAGCCTGGTTGCCGACATCTCGCTCGTCAAGGCGTGGAAGGCCGACGCCGCAGGCAACCTGATCTATCGCCGCACGGCGCGCAACTTCAATCCCAACGTGGCCATGGCCGGTCGCATCACGGTGGCTGAAGTCGAGGAAATCCTGCCCACCGGTGAACTCGACCCCGATGCGATCCACACACCTGGCATCTTCGTGCAGCGCCTGGTACTGAATCCCCACCCTGAAAAACGCATCGAGCAGCGCACCACGCGCGCTGCGCCTTAAGGAGACGATCATGGCCTGGTCGCGCGACCAAATGGCGGCACGCGCCGCCCGCGAACTGAAAGACGGTTTTTACGTCAATCTTGGCATCGGACTGCCCACCCTCGTTGCCAATCACGTGCCTGCCGGCATCGAGGTCTGGCTGCAATCGGAAAACGGGCTGCTCGGTATCGGACCTTTTCCGACCGAAGATGAAGTCGATGCCGATCTCATCAATGCCGGCAAGCAGACCGTCACCACCTTGCCCGGCTCGTCGATTTTTTCGTCGGCAGACTCATTTGGAATGATTCGCGGCGGCAAGATCAATCTGGCCATTCTTGGCGCCATGCAAGTGTCGCAGTCGGGGGATCTGGCCAACTGGATGATCCCAGGCAAGATGGTCAAGGGGATGGGCGGCGCGATGGATCTGGTCGCAGGCGTCAAGCGCGTACTGGTCCTCATGGAGCACACCGCGAAGAAAAAGGATGGCAGCGAAGATTTGAAGATTCTGCCCGAATGCAATCTGCCGCTAACGGGTGTGGGCGTGGTTGATCTGATCATCACCGATCTTGGCGTGATCGAGGTCACCGAAGGCCATCTTGCCGTGCTTGAGCTGGCACAAGGGGTCAGCCGTGAGCTGATCGCCGAGAAGACCGGTTGCCCACTTGATTTCGGCCGGCTTGAAGCTTAAGCCTCAAGAGCATCGAATTGTTTCGCCTATTCAACCGGATTGCAGATCGGAGGAAGGGCCAGGCTGTTTGCGATTGCGCGACCCGTTTCTTGCTTCATTCCCTGAACTGAACTAAAGATATATGTTGTGGTGTCGCCGCGCGCGTCCTTGCTGGTCTTGAGATTTCCGGCTGCGTCGTACGTGTTGGTGGTGCTGCCCGTGTCCGGGCTGGAAAGTACTGTCAGGTTGCCGAGGCCATCGATCGTGTGGGTCCATGGGTCTGCACACTGCGATGACTCTGTTGAAAGATCGACGCACAATTCGGGAGCGATGAATGGCGGCGCTTCTGCCGTAAGAACCACCTCGAGCCCAGTATGAGTCGTCGTGGCAATTACTACGACAACGCAGTCGCGGAGTCGTTCTCCAGCAGCCTAAAGAAAGAAAGGATTAAGAGGCGCATCTACAAAGACCGCGCGGTGGCCCCGGCCGATATTTCCGATTACATTGAGCACTTCTACAATCCGATTCGCCGACACAGCTATCTAGGTGGCGTCAGCTCCGACCAGTTCGAAGCAGCTGCAAAACGTCCATGACCAGGTCTCCACGAAATCCTGGGAACTCCACCCACAATCGTACCCGCAATGCGACTTCTGAAAAAAAGAACTATCGGCAATACGATAAGCGCCGAAAGCATGTATGGCTGTGGTGAGCTCACGGCATTTCCCAATTGAGTCCCGGAACAGCCACCCGCCGGACAAACGGTCCAGCAGTGAGTATGCGAAGTAATCGTGCAGCTTATGTTTGGCGACCCATCAGAATTTCTGCTACATGACCGGTCGAAATCCTGCAGACACTGTCGCACGCATCTCGTCCGCTCGCGCGGTAGATGCCGAGCTTCTCCAGTCGGCGGCGCATTTCAGCTCCCGCCATGCGATTCTTCGCTGGCAGACGCAAACCCAGCGTGCGGTTCGCATAGCTCAGCCTGAAGCGCTCAATCAGTTCGGGGTGGGCGAGGCCGCGCTTCTCCAGATATGGAGGTCTTAAAGGTCTCGTGATAGTAGTCGATCACCTGGTTGAGCAGCGCCTGGTCGACGGGATCGAGCGCAACCGGTGCCGCCAGCACGCGCACCGTGCCCCGCCTTACCGGTTCGCTCGATCCGGCTGCGGCCGCCGGATCCGCCTTGAGGAGTTCCCCCGCGTGACGGAAGGAGACAACGCGCAGCTTCATCACCCACTCAATCGGGCCACCAGCGGCCGAACACCCAAAGCAGTGCCACAGATTCTTCGCCGGAGTGACCACCAGGCTCGGCTCACCATCGGCATGGCACGGGCAGCGGCCCAGCCAATCCTTGCCCGAGCGCTTCAACTCGATGCCGGCGGCCTCGACGAGACGCCGCACCGAAACCTCATTTTTTTAGCCGCTCGATCTCGCCTTCGGCAATGCGGGCCATAAGCCGTTCTCCGCCAAAAACCTGTCAAGAGGCACCGGCAGGAAATTTGTTGACACGACTATATACGCTCTTGGTATACTTTGGCAAGCCGATCCCCGCATCGGCCCTAGGCTCCCCTACGGAGAGCACCCCCACATGCCCAAACGGAAGACGCCCTTGATCGAGAGCTTTGGAGACCGCCTCACCCATTTGCGCAAAGCCGCCGGCTACACCCAGGTGGAGTTCGCCGCCGAGGTCGGTATCACCCAGCGCATGGTCGCCTACTACGAGGCCCCCGATGCCCATCCGCCCGCCCATCTGCTGCCGCAAATGGCCCAGGCGCTCGGGGTCAGTGTCGATGTGCTGCTTGGCATCAGCCTGCCGCGCCGCCCTAAGAAGCTCGCCACCAACCGCCTCGAGCGCCGCCTCATGGCCATCGAGAAGCTCAACGCCACCGAGAAGCGCCAGATCCTTCAGATCATCGACACCTTCATCGAGCGCGGCAAGCTCAAGCAGCGCATCAACGAACAGGAGGCCGCATGACGACCGTCCAGATCCAGTTGCCTGACGAGCTCGCGCACGACGCGCAAGCCGCCGGCTTGCTCACGCCCGAGGCGATCGAGCGCCTCTTGCGTGACCAGTTGAAGAAGCAGGCCGGCCAGTCCTTGCGCGATATCTGGGCACGCCTGCCCCGCGAGGAGCTCACTCCCGAGATCGAGCAGATGATCCATGAAGAAGTCGAGGCGGCGCGCGCCGAGCGCCGCCGGCGGGCCAGCAGTTGACGCGTCTGGTGCTCGATACCAACGTCGTCATCGCCGGCCTGCTCTGGAGCGGCCCTCCCTACCGCCTCCTCGATTTCGCCATCGACGACCTCGTCACCCTCTATAGCAGCCCGGCATTGATCGACGAACTGGCGCACACCTTCCACTATCCGAAGTTCGCCCAGCGCATCGCCCAGGCCGCCACCACCCCGGCCGAGCTGGCCCTGCGCTACAGCGCCGTCGTCACTCTCGTCTCGCCACTCCGGGTGCTGCGCTTGGTTCCCAACGATGCCGACGACGATCACGTCATCGCCTGCGCCATCGCCGCGCGGGCCGAGTGGATCGTTTCGGGCGACCAGCACCTGCTCGCCCTTGGCCGTCACGCTGACATCCCGATCGTCACCGCCCGCACCGCACTCATCGAACTCAGCCGCTAAATCCATGACTCAACCCACCGATACGCCCACCCCAGACGAGGGTGACATGCCCGCGACGATTGATTTCCGCAGCGGCGTGCGCGGCCAGTTCTGTCCGTATGCGATCAGTGCAAGCATCCCGTGGTCACGATGGACATGCTAATCAGCAAACTTGGCCTGGCGGAGACATCCCCAGATTTCAGCCCGCGTACCTTGCAGCGATATATGAATGGCAAGCAGCCGATGCCGGTCGATCAGTTCCGCCGCGTATTAGTAAACGCACTCGGAATGAACTGGCTTGGACTCTGGCAATTCTTGACGCTCATAGAGCGGGGCACCAATATGCTTGCATCGCGGAACAGCTTTATCGCGATCTTCCGTCGCTTTATCAAGCTACCAACCCAACCCGCCTTCTCGAAGGAGCTTTTTGAGAACGAAATCGGCAAGCAGCTTCGCCTTCTTGAATATGAGTCAACGGCAGTGCTGCATCAACGGCTAAAGGAGCCTAACCTCGATCCAGAGATACGCAGCATGATCGAAGAACATTTGGCATTCATGCTCTCGCAGAAGCGGGAGGCCCTTGGTGAGAGCCAAGAGGTGATCGGTTCTTAATTCTCGACGGAACTTATGGATGAGCTGGCAAGATGCTTGAGCCTAGAGTAACGCACGAGTCTCGGTCAGTCTTCGGGGAGAGCGCCTTCACATCACTTAGCTCTCTTTCTGCATCAGCTTCATCGTGAGCAGCTTCATAAAAAACGAGAACGGTACATTTCGAGAGCATTGCAGCACCTGGTGAAGTTCGTGAAGGAAGGCTCGATAATCCAAACGTCGAATAAAGCTCGTCCATCGGAAACCAGTAGCCCCAGGCAAAGCCACCCGGTTTTCGGAGAACGTCCTGGTCAAGCTTATCTGCCGAATCCATCAAACCTGCAGCGTGGCTAAAATGGCCGGCGCGATATTCTTGTACTGCTGAAGCTTGGAGCAAATTCCTTGCTGCGAGCCCTTGTTCGACCACCCAGTCATTACTTGCCCGCTGCGCAAATAACAGGACAAATCCGGTAGCCGTAATAGCACCCACACATAGCCCGATTACGAAGCCGACAGTGACTTTTAAGTTACTGATGTTGGCCTCCCGAACCCAAACACTTTTGATATTTGAATTCACACTGAAGAACTTTCTTGAGGTCAGAAGGAGTCAAATCAGCGGGCGTTGCTGTCGGGAGACCCTGAAGACATTCAGTTTTGTCGGCATCGCAACATGTAATGGGCGACTTGGTGCAGATATTGTCGACCCCTTTCTTACAGACCTGATAGCGAATCCAATTGCCTAAGGTGCCACCGCCGGGGTCTTGCGTGTCACCGCAGTTCGCGTACCTACCAACACATTTGTCTAACTCATCCGCCTGACCATACGGATCAATCCTGATCAGCGGGTTGCCGCGGACATAGGCGTATGTATTGATGCCTCCCTTGAGGCCTATAGGGTCGCTTTCAATGTACCGTCCCAGGGT
>CAJCIC010000120.1 GCA_903970185.1 Gammaproteobacteria bacterium | reverse complement strand
CTCGCGCAAAATTTCCTGGCCTTTTTCAGGCGCGACTACAAACGGGTCGCCACCTTGCACATCGAATCGGGCTGGGTCCCCAAGGGCACGCGCGAGGATGAACTCGAGTCGGCGATTCGCGCCTGTTGCGAGCCGATCTTTGATCGGCCCTTGGCGCAGATCTCGTTTGGCCAGGTGCTGTTGCGTCTGTTCCAGACGTCGCGGCGCTTTAACGTCGAAGTCCAGCCGCAACTGGTGCTGCTGCAAAAGACCCTGCTCAATGTCGAGGGCCTGGGGCGGGAACTCGATCCGGAACTCGACCTCTGGCAGACGGCGCGACCGTTTCTTGAGCGCTGGATGCAAGAGCAGATCGGCTGGCGCGGCATGCTCGAGCGCGTAAAGCAGGAAAGCGCGATGCTGGCCCAGTTCCTGCCGCAATTGCCAAGGCTCGCGCACGCCGCGCTGTCCAAGCACGCGATCCATTCGAGCGCTGACGAACTTGAAAAGATCGAGGCACGCCTGACGCATTGGATCCGCATGTTCGGCATCGGCTTTGGCGTCATCGGCGCAATCCTTGCCGCCATTTTGGTGGCGCTTGTGCTGCTCATCGAGCGCATGTAGCCAACGCGGTAAAATGGGCCATCTCCTTGATAGCGCGGTGAGGCCCTATGAAAAAATTGCTGTGGTCGCTTCTGCTTTGCGCGCCGATGCTCTTCGCGCGCGCGCCGCTCGCTGCCGATTTGCCCTATGACGAGGCGGCCCAGCCGGCGGCTGATCTGCCCCTGGCGCTTGAGAAAGCCCGCATCTCGGGCAAGCGTGTCTTGATCGTGTTTGGTGCCAACTGGTGCCCGGACTGCCGCGTGCTCGACCATGAATTGCATGGCGCGGGGGATGTCGCCAAGCTGATCGATGAGCGCTACGTGGTGATGAAGGTCGACGTCGGCCACTTCGACAAGAATCTGGCGTTTGCCCACCTCTATGGCGATCCGATCGGCAAAGGCATTCCTTCGGTGGTGGTGGTCACACCCAAAGACGAAATCGTCTACGAGACGCGCGCGGGCGAGCTTGCCGACGCGCGCCAGATGGGTAATCAAGGCATCTACAAGTTCTTTCAGGGCGTAGCCGACAAGCCTGGCGGCTACTAGGCGCGCTTTAGAACGTGGGCGCGGGTCCTTGCGTTGGCGCTGGCCCCTGCGTTGGCGCTGGCCCCTGCACGGGCGCGTTGACCGCTCCCGAAGCGCCGTCGACGTTGCTGCCGGCAGGTGATGGCGAATCTGGCCCGGTCACATTGGCGTTGTTGATGCCGCCGCGGGGAGTGTAGTTAAAGGCCGGGCCCGTCGCCGCAGGTGGCGCGCCGATCGCGGTCTGGCCATCGGAGGCCGCACCAGAACGGGTCACGCCGTTACCTTCCGGCCCAAGCGGCGTGATCTGGTTGGGGCTTTGCGCCGAGGGAGAAGGGGTATTGAAGGGGGACGCGACCGGTGCGGCGCGTGTGGTCTCCGGGTTCACCACCTGGGATCCCCTTTGCTGCGAGGGCGCCACGCCGTTTTCAGGCGCGCCGACGGTGTTGCCGTTGACGCCACTCGTCTCTGGCGTGCCGGCTGCGCGCTGTGCAGCGGGGCTCGACTCGGGCGCGGCCGCAGTTGAAGGCTGTGCGGATGCCGCCTGATGTGCAAATGCGACGGGCGAGACGCAAAAGGCAAGCGCGATTGCGCTTGCAGCGAGGAATTCGGGTCGCAGCGGGTGCTTCATGTCTGATCCTTTGGCGCCCCCAGGCGGCACGGATTGCCGGCCGATAAAAGCGAAGACTGCTCTTGCGTTGCTTGCGCAATGGGCGCGACAAGGGTTGCGCAAGTCGCATGCCGTGCTGCCGATTGCGGCCAAGGCAGGCTCGCTCTGAGCTTGTTGATCTGATGGTCTTCTCACGCAGCGGGCGCGCACCCTTGCAATTGCCCTGCGATTGCAGCCGCAGGATAACTAGACTAGACTTGGTCATCTTTTGGCTGGAGGCGGCGATGGAGTCGGTCAATATCTACGAAGCCAAGACACGACTGTCGCAACTGGTCGACCAAGCCGCGTCGGGCCACGACGTTGTGGTGAAGAGGAACGGCAAGCCTTTGGCGCGCATTACCCGCCTTGCGTCGGCCAAGCGTCCGGTGAAGTTTGGCGTGCTCAAAGGCAAGGTGATTATCGCTGCCGACTTCGATGCGCCACTTCCGGACGAGGTCGTGCGAGGGTTCGACGGCACCTGATGCGTCTTCTTCTCGATACGCACGTGTTTTTGTGGGCAGTGAGCGGCTCGAGCCATCTGAAAGCGACGCAACGGCGCGTCATTCAAGACGCCGACGAGGTGTTCGTGTCAGCCGCATCGATCTGGGAAGTCGCAATAAAGACGCGCCTTGGAAGGCTGAAAGCCGACAGCCATGAGCTAGCCGCTGCCATCATGAGTAGTGGCTTCTCCGAGCTGCCTGTGCGAGCGGTCCATGCCGCTGCAGTCAAAACAATTGCGCTGCATCACAACGACCCCTTCGACCACCTGCTGATCGCTCAGGCAATGACCGAACCGCTAAGGCTCATGACGGCCGACGCGATGCTCGCGCGATACACCGACCTCGTCTTCGTGATTTAAGGGCAGCCTGCCGCAGCGTTGAACCCACGCAAGATCCGACCGAGCCGTCTGGGTCAAGGCCGTCGTAACACCCTTGTCGCTGGCGGCATCAGGCTCGAGCTGGCTTTTCTCTCGCCAGATCTTGCCGTGCCGAGCGCCGCATCACGTGAGGTGGGAAGATGGGAAAGAAGGCTCAAGTCCGATTTCGGATTCGTGCACCAGCGTGACACCCAAAGCAGGCTTGGCTGGTGCGTTGCACGATTGCTGGCCGGGCGGCTTTCTGGTACTTTGCGCACGCGCTGATTGGCATGCAATTCGCTTCGCCACAAATACGCGCGGCACCCTGCCGCACCAACGCACGTGGGCTTCACAAGAGCACACGTCGTGATCGGATCGACCGTGTTGCCATGGCCGTCCTCCGATGCCCAAAAACACGATTTTTGAGGATGACCGCATGAACGCCCCCATTTCGCCTGCGCTTCGCGAGGCGCTTGACAACGTCAACCTGGACGACAAGTACACGCTAGAGCGCGGCCGTGTCTATCTCAATGGCACGCAGGCCCTGGTGCGCCTTTTGATGCTGCAAAGGGAGCGCGATGCGCGCGCCGGGTTGAACACGGCGGGGTTCGTTTCCGGTTATCGCGGCTCGCCCCTTGGGGCCGTCGACCAGACGCTCTGGAAAGCCGCGAAATACCTCAAGAAGAGCCACATTCATTTCCAGCCGGGGCTCAACGAAGACCTGGCCGCGACCTCGGTTTGGGGCTCGCAGCAGGTCAACATGTACAAGGGCGCGAAATACGACGGCGTGTTTGGCATGTGGTACGGCAAGGGGCCGGGCGTGGACCGGTCCGGCGACGTCTTCAAGCATGCCAACGCCGCAGGCACGAGCAAGCACGGTGGCGTGCTGGTGCTTGCAGGCGATGACCATTCGGCCAAGTCATCAACGCTGCCGCACCAGTCCGATCACGTGCTCAAGGCTTGCGGCATCCCGGTCTTTTTTCCTGCCACCGTGCAGGAATACCTCGACCTTGGCCTGCACGCCTACGCGATGAGCCGCTACAGCGGGCTTTGGACCGGTTTTAAGGTCGTGACCGATGTCGTCGAGGCGTCGGCTTCGGTCGAGGTCGATCCTGATCGCGTGCAAATTTGCCTGCCTGAGGATTTCGTCTTGCCGCCTGAGGGCCTGAACATCCGCTGGCCCGATTCGCCGCTCGAGCAGGAAGCGCGGCTGATGGATTACAAGTGGTACGCGGCGCTTGCCTACGTGCGCGCCAACAAGCTCAACTACACGGTATGGGATTCACCCGCGGCGCGCTTTGGCATCATGGCCTCGGGCAAGGCCTACCTCGATACGCGCCAGGCGCTGGAAGATCTCGGCCTTGATCGCAACATCTGCCGCGAACTGGGCATTCGCCTGTTCAAGGTCGGCGTGGTCTGGCCGCTCGATGCCTATCACGTGCGCGAGTTTGCCACCGGCCTCGAAGAGATTCTGGTGGTTGAAGAAAAGCGCCAGATCATCGAATACCAGTTGAAGGAAGAGCTCTACAACTGGCGCGAAGACGTGCGCCCGCGCATTTTCGGCAAGTTCGACGACAAGGAAGGCGGCGAATGGGCGATCCCGCAAGGCAACTGGCTGTTGCCTGCCAAGTACGAGCTCTCGCCTGCAAGCATCGCCCGCGCGGTGGCGCAACGCCTGTCGAATTTCTCGCTGCCCGCCGACGTGCGCGCGCGCATCGACGCGCGCCTGGCGGTCATCGATGCCAAGGAAAAGGCGCTCGCCCGTCCGCGCGTGACGATCGAGCGCAAGCCCTTTTTCTGCTCGGGTTGCCCGCACAACACGTCGACCAACGTGCCCGAGGGATCGCGTGCCGTGGCGGGCATCGGCTGCCACTACATGACCGTGTGGATGCCCGATCGTCGCACCGAAACCTTCACGCAAATGGGCGGCGAGGGCACGCCATGGATCGGCCAGGCGGCCTTCACGGAAGAAAAGCACATCTTCGCCAACCTTGGCGATGGCACCTATTTTCATTCCGGCTCGCTTGCCATTCGCGCCGCCGTTGCCGCCAAGGTCAACATCACCTACAAGGTGCTTTTCAACGACGCCGTGGCCATGACCGGCGGCCAGCCGGTCGATGGCATCCTGACGGTGCCACGCATCACGCAACAGATGGCCGCCGAGGGCGTCGCCAGGATCGTGGTGGTCACCGACGAGCCCGAGAAATACACCGGCATCACGTTAGCCGAAGGGGTGCTGGTCCATCATCGTGACGAGCTTGACCGCATCCAGCGCGAGTTGCGTGAAATCACGGGTGTGTCGATTCTGATCTACGACCAGACCTGTGCCTCGGAGAAGCGGCGCCGTCGCAAAAAGATCGTCAATGGCAAGCCGGGTTTTCCGGACCCGAAAAAACGCGCGTTCATCAATGAGCTGGTGTGCGAGGGCTGCGGCGACTGCTCGGTCAAGTCCAACTGCATTTCGGTCGAGCCGCTTGAGACCGAGTTTGGCAGGAAGCGCCAGATCAACCAATCCTCGTGCAACAAGGACTATTCGTGCGTGAAGGGCTTCTGTCCGTCGTTTGTCACGGTCGAAGGCGGTGAGCTCAGGCGCGGCAAGGGATCGAAGGTGGAAGACGTAGACCACCTGTTCGATCTGCCCGAGCCGGTCATCACGCCGGTGTCGGCACCCTATGGCATTCTGGTCACAGGCGTTGGCGGCACGGGTGTTGTCACCATCGGCCAGCTGCTGGGCATGGCCGGCCATCTCGAGGGACTGGGCGTGTCGGTGCTTGACATGGCAGGCCTGGCCCAAAAGGGCGGCGAAGTTTCATCGCACGTGCAAATCGCGCCAACGCCAGAAGCCTTGCATGCCACCCGCATTGCCACGGGTGAGGCGGCACTGATCATCGGCTGCGATCTGGTTGTGACCTCCAATCGCGAATCGATTTCGAAGATTCGTGAGGGCGTGACGCGGGCGGTGGTCAACACCACCAACGCACCCACCGCCGACTTCGTGCGCAATCCCGACTGGCAGTTCCCAGGCGGCAACCTGCAGGCGGATATTGCCAAGGCGATTGCCGGGGAGTGCGAATTTGTCGACGCCAACCGGCTCACGGTGGCCCTGCTTGGCGATTCCCTCTATACCAATCCGTTCATGCTTGGCTTCGCCTGGCAAAAGGGCTGGCTGCCGCTGTCAGAAGCGGCGATGCTGCGCGCCATTGAACTCAACGGTATCGCAATTGAGCAGAACAAGAAGGCGTTCGTCTGGGGCAGGCGCGCAGCGCACGACCTTGAGGCGGTGACGCGCGTCGCGTTCCCGGCCGAAGTGATTGAACTCAAGCGCCTGTCCTCTTCGCTTGACGAGATGATCGGGCGTCGCGCAGCGTTTCTCGAGGCGTACCAGAACGCCGCGTATGCGGCGCGTTATCGCGCCCTGGTCGAGAAGGCACGCAGCGCCGAAGCCAAGCTCGAGTCGACGCGACTGACCGAAGCTGTCGCCCGCTACGCGTTCAAGCTGATGGCGTACAAGGACGAGTACGAGGTCGCAAGGCTCTACACCGACGGCGCGTTCATGGACAAGATCCGGGCCCAGTTTGAAGGCGACTACACGCTCAAGTTCCATCTTGCTCCGCCGGCGTTCTCAAGGCGCAACGACAAGGGGGAACTGATCAAGCGCGAATTCGGTTCATGGATGTTTGGCGCCTTCAGGCTGCTTGCGGCACTGCGCGCCGTGCGCGGCACGCCGCTTGACGTCTTTGGCTACAGCGCCGAGCGCCGGATGGAACATGCGCTGATCAAGGAGTACGAGGCCACCATGGCCATGGTGCTTGGCAAGCTGTCGCCGGCCAATCTCGAGGCCGCGATCGCGCTAGCCAGTGTTCCCGAGGATATCCGGGGGTATGGCCACGTCAAGGAAGCGCACATCAAGCGCGCAAGTCAAAAGCGCGAGGAGCTGCTGGCCGCCTTCAAGGCTCCGGTGACGGCCATTAACGTCGTGCGTGCGGCCTAGCGCGTAGGCGTTGTCCAGATGTCGTGTGTTGGCGGGCCCCGTGAACTTGGGGTCCGCCTTTTTTTACCCTGGGCTCGCCGAGGCGAGCACGAGGTCAATGCTGGCGCCGCCAGGTTCGGTGTAGCGCACGCGCAAGGGCAGCCCGATCGGCTCGGTCGAGATCCAGACGTCGATGCCGCGATCGTTGGTTCCTGCGCGCAAGACGCGCGTGACGTGGATGGCATCGCGCCGGCCGGCTGGCGTTGATACCGCATCGTGCCCCAGCACCAGAAAATTCCACGTCTCGACATTGCCCTTGAGTCCGGCAACAGGAATGGCAAAGCGCGCTTGCGCCTCGCGCCAGGCGGGATTGGCAGCGAGCAGGCCGCCGAGCTGAAAGAGCAGGCTTAAATGGTCCTGCACGCCAGCTTGCGCCATGGACGAATCGCTGCCCTGCGATGAGGTCACAGCGCCAGGCAGGCCGTTGGCATCGCGCGCGATGAGGGTCGCTACGGTTGGCTTGTTGCGTGGCGTCTCGCTGTAGTGACTGGGCTCGAGCCCGTCGGCGCCAAGCATGCCCGAGCTTTCGGAAGAGAGCACCTTCAGCGATATGAAAAGCAGCGCGACGCGCGCCTCGAGCGTTGCGCGATAGCCCGACGCGTCGGCGCGATAGGTCAGAACGCCATTGCCAACGAAGCTCTGGTTGGGTTGTTTCGGGTCGAGCGCGACGACGTCGTAATTGAGCGTCTGGTTGACCGGCTTGGCCGCCATCGGCGCAGGCGCCAAAGGTGCGGATGGGGCAGCGACAGGGCCAGGGTTCTCGCCCGCCTCGGCAGTGTCTTTTGCGGCCGGCTCGGCGGGCGTGCCGATGACCATCCCTGGCCCGGCGTCAGTGGCAATCACATCAGGCGCAGGCGGTGCAGGGGCAGGCGGCGCCGGGCTGTGATGCGGCACTTGCGG
>CAJCIC010000119.1 GCA_903970185.1 Gammaproteobacteria bacterium | reverse complement strand
CCGCCGATGCGGCGCGCATCCTCGGGCTCCGCGCCGTTCACCCAGTCGCTGATGCGCGCGCCCCAGCGGGCGATGGCGGAATCGTCGTAGCCGCTGGCGTAGAGCTGCTCGTGGCCGTGCAGACGGATATAGACAAGATCGGACGTGAGGTCTTCGAAGACCGGCCAGCGCCCGTCAGAGTCCGAGATCACAAGGCCGATGTCGGCCGCGCGCAGCAGATCGACAAACTCGGTTGTGGCAAAACTCGCATTGCGCACCTCGATCACGTGTCTTAGCCTTGCGATGTGCTCGCCATCAAGGTCGACCCGGCCTGAGAAACGCTTGTCGTAACGCTGAGCGAGCGCGCTCGCCGCGTGGCCATCGCGCGGCAGCCACTTGAAGAACTGCACAAGGCGCTCGCGATCGAAGGAGAAATTGGCCGGAAACTGCCAAAGCACGGGTCCGAGCTTCTCACCCAGGCGAAATACGCCGGATGCAAAGAAATTGGCGAGTGCGATCTCGCAGTCGCGAAGGCGCAGGATATGCGAGATGTAGCGTGGCCCCTTGACGCTGAAAATGAAATTCTCGGGCGTGGCATCTGCCCAGGCCTGGTAGTTCTCGGGCCGCTGCAGCGAATAGAACGAGCCGTTGAGCTCGATCGTTGAGAGCTGTCGCGAGGCGTAGGCAAGTTCCAGGTCCTGCTTCAAGTCCTCGGGATAGAACACGCCGCGCCACGGTGGGTAGCGCCAGCCCGAAACGCCGATTCTGATTCGCCTCGTTTCTGCCATGGTCAAGGGTCGCTCCTCGCAAGCCGTGCGCCTGCGATGCTAGCGTGCAGACTTCCGCGCCGCTTGACAAGGGTGCTTGCACTCGACAGGATTCGCTCTGGTTCGCAACAGGAGGAAAGCCATGTCAAAGGCCCGCGATAGCAAAGCCGAAGAAAAGAAGAAGCCGACCAAGACCCTAAAGGAAAAGCGTGAGCTGAAAAAGGTCAAGAAGGACGAGAAATCTCGCCAAGGCTAGACCTATTGCCATGCCTGATGGTCTTGCGGCCCAGGTGCAGGGCGGACCTTTGAGCTCTGCGCCATCGATTTAGCGCTCGCCGCTCGCAGCGGGCTAGAGCAGTTTGGCCGCAGAGGTTTGGCCGCAGAATCAGACCGCAGAATCGTGCCGCAGAATCAGGCCGCCTGCAGGATCGAGCCGTTGAGCGTCTTCAACAGCTCCTCGATTGCAGCAAGTTCACGGTCCGCGCCGATCTTGAAGGTCGAAGCGTGGTTGGCGCGCTCGATTTCGGCCTTGCGCTTTTGCAGCAGTTTGATCGCCGCTTCGGGCGTGTCGGGCGCGTCTTTTTCGACGCTGAGTTCAAATGCGGCCTTGTCGGCGGCAGCCCAGCGTAAAACGCCGTGGGATAGCTTGGTGGTTTCAGTTGCGCTCACAGGTACCTTTCTTGTGCAGGGCCCGAAGTCTACGGCATTTTGGCCAGAATGCTCGCAAGCTCGGTGTATGTCCTTGAAGATACGACAGCCCGATGGCGAAATAAATCCCGAGCCAGTCCTTCCTTAACGAAGTTATCGGCCAATCGGATGACGTCGTGGGGAGGTAGCCTTGCTCAGTTGCAGCGCTACCGAGGCAAGTGCCGATGCTAGAGTAGGTGCAATGTCTAGTCCGGAAACCATCGATGAGTGACAATTCGCACGGCTTCGCGCGCGGGCTCACCCAGTACGGCGATGCCGACTTCTCGCTGTACCTGCGGCGCAGCTTCGTCAACGCCATGGGCTATTCGAAGGAACTGATGGCGCGGCCGGTGATCGGCATTGCGCAATCTGCAAGTGGCTTTAACAATTGCCACCGGCACTTCCCTGAACTCGTCGAGGCAATCAAGCGGGGTGTGCTTGCGGCTGGCGGACTGCCGCTCGATTTTCCGACGATCTCGCTTGGCGAGGCCTTTCTTAGCCCGACCAGCATGAAGTTTCGCAACCTGATGTCAATGGACGTCGAGGAGATGATCCGGGCGCAGCCGATGGATGCCGTGGTCTTGCTTGGCGGCTGCGACAAGACCGTGCCGGCACTTTTGATGGGGGCGGCATCGGCTAACGTGCCGTCCGTGTTGCTGGTGGGCGGCCCGATGTTGCCGATGGCCTATCAGGGCGAGCGTCTTGGCGCGTGCACCGACTGCCGGCGCTTTTGGGCCAAATTTCGCAGCGGTGAAATTGGCAAGGCACAGATCGACGACATCGAGGGGCGCCTCGCGACCACCGCCGGGTCTTGCGCCGTCATGGGAACGGCAAGCACCATGGCCGCGATCGCCGAGGCGCTTGGCATGTCGTTACCGGGAACCGCTGCGATTCCGGCAGTTCACGCCGACCGCCTGCGCGCCGCCGAAGCCAGTGGCAAGCGTGCCGTGGAACTGGTTGCCAAGCCGATCAGGCCGAGCCAGATCATCACGGCCAAGGCGGTTGAAAACGCACTGCGCGTATTACTTGCCATTGGCGGCTCGACCAATGCGCTGATCCACCTGACGGCAATCGCAGGGCGGCTTGGCATCAAGGTCTCGCTTGAACGGCTCAACACCTTGTCTGACGAGACGCCGGTCCTGATCGACTTGAAGCCGACCGGGCAGCACTACATGTCGGATCTCTACGCTGCAGGCGGACTTGGCGCGGTGCTGCGGGAATTGCGGGCGCTATTGCACCTGGATTGCTTGACGATTACCGGCGAGACGCTTGGCGAGCGCTTGTCTGGCGCAGAAGGCTATGTCGACCGGGCTGTGGTGCGACCCATCGCCGATCCATTCTTGCGCCAGGGCGGCCTGGTTGCGCTTTTTGGCACGCTTGCGCCCAACGGCGCGATCCTGAAACGCTCGGCGGCCGATCCGCGCTTCTTTGAGCATGAGGGCCGCGCTGTCGTCTTCACATCGCTTGAAGACCTTGCAGCACGCATCGACAGTCCTGACCTTGACGTTACCGAGGATGACATTCTGGTGCTGCAGCACGCCGGACCCAAAAGCAGCGCCGCCATGCCAGAAGCGGGCTATCTGCCGATTCCAGCCAAGCTCGCGAAGAAGGGCGTGCGCGACATGCTGCGCATCTCGGACGCGCGCATGAGTGGCACCGCCTATGGCACGATTGTGCTGCATGTGTCTCCAGATGCAGCCTCGCACGGCCCGCTCGCACTTGCCAGAAGCGGTGACCGCATCCGCATTTCAGTCGCAAGGCGCAGTCTTGACCTGCTGGTTCAAGAGTCCGAGCTCGCGGCGCGGGCAAAGGCGCTCGCGCAACCTGCGACACTTCCGCTTCGTGGCTACGATCGCCTCTACAGGCAGTCGGTGCTGCAGGCAGAAGACGGATGTGATTTCGACTTCTTGCGCAAAGCCTAGCTGAGTGATCGAGCGCACGGAGGTCAGCTGCCGATCAGTAATCGAGCCTGCTGAAGCGTGCCTGCGTGCGATCGGCTCCGCATTGAGCGCCGCACAGAAAAAGGAAGCGAACCTTGGTTGATGACTTAGTCCAGGACGTCGCGCCAATCGTCCACAGCGAGTATCTAGTCTTCGTAGATGAAAGCGGGGACCATAGCCTGACGTCAATCGATAGGGATTACCCGGTCTTCGTTCTTGCGCTGAGCATCATCGAGAAAAGCGCCTAGCTGGCGTCAGTCGTAAATCCGTTCAAGCGTCTCAAGCACCGCCAGTTCGGCCACGATGAAGTTATGTTTCATGAGACCGACCTACGGCGTAAGCGCGGTCCATTTTCTCTGCTCAACAAGGAACGGCGCGGAGCTTTGCTGACCGACCTGGGAACCATCATTGACCAGGCAGATTTCACGCTCGTTGCGGTGATCATTGACAAGCCTAAGCATCTGGAGCGTTACGTGAATCCCGACCATCCATACCATCTCGCACTTCAATATGGTCTAGAGCGGGTTTATTCATTTTGGTTCTTCAGACAATTTTGTGGGTCGGTAGTACGCTCTTTCGCACATTCGTTTCGGGAGGTGCGAGATGGAAAGTGCGGAGCTGTACCAACATTTGCTGGGTTTGAACACGCCGTGGACCGTCAGTCGGGTGGAGCTGGACATGGGCAAGCGGCAGGTTGATGTTCATGTGGGGCATGCGGACGGTGCGCGCTTTGGGTGCCCGGAATGCGGCAAGGAATTGGCGGTTTACGATCACCAGGCGGAGCGCAGCTGGCGCCATCTCGACAGCATGCAGTTCTTGACGTATTTGCACGCTAAACCGCCGCGCGTGTCGTGTCCGGACCACGGGGTGAAGCAGGCGCGCATGCCATGGGCGGAGCCGGGAAGTCGCTTCACGCATTTGTTTGAGGTGCTGGCGATTGACGTGCTGAAGGCGACCAATGTCAAGCGCGGCGCCGAGTTGTTGCGAATCACCTGGGATGAGGCGTGGCACCTGATGGAACGTGCGGTGTCGCGTGGCAGGGCCGCCAAGGGTGCGTCGATTCCGGCACTGATCGGGGTCGACGAAAAAGCGATTGCCAAGGGGCACCGCTACATGACGCTGGTGTGTGACCTGAAGGAAGCGACGGTGGAGTATATCGGCGAAGATCGGCGCGAAACCAGCCTGGCGGCTTACTTCGAGGCGTTTCCAGAAGAAAGTCGGGACGCCATCGAAGCGGTCAGTCTGGACATGTGGCCGGCGTTCATCAATGCGTGCACCAGTCAGATTCCTGGTGCCGAGCAGAAGATGGTGTTTGATCGCTTCCACATCATGCGTCACGTCATCGACGCGGTCGACAAGGTGAGGAAAAAGGAGAACAAGGCCTTGATGAGCCAGGGTGATTCGAGCTTGATCAGGAGCAAGTATTTGTGGCTCTACAGCGCCGAGAACGTACCGGAGCGCTCGCGCGAGCACTTCAATGCGATCAAGGCGATGGAGCTCAAGACAGCGCGTGCCTGGGCCATCAAGGAATCGTTGCGCCAGCTCTGGAGCTACAAGTCGACCGGCTGGGCAACACGCTTCTGGAAGCGCTGGTACTACTGGGCGACACACAGCCGCCTGCAGCCGATCATCGACGCTGCCAAGCTGATCGAGCGCCACCTGCCAAACGTCTTGACCTACTTCAAGCATCGCATCACCAACGCGGTTGCAGAGGGTTTGAATTCAAAAATC
>CAJCIC010000118.1 GCA_903970185.1 Gammaproteobacteria bacterium | reverse complement strand
GCAGGCAGAGTGAAAAGGAGGGCAAACGGGATCAGCACGGCATGCAGCTCGGCGATGTCCCGATGGCGCCAGAATCCGCACAAGCGCAAATCGAACACCACCACAGCGCCGAGCACACAGGCAGCGCAGCAAAGATGAACGATCAGAAGCGCCGGCTCAAGCCACAGGTTATGGCCGAAGAGGGCGATGAGAACGCTGGCCGGCCCGTTGCTCGCAGCGTTCGCCGCGATCATGGTTCAAGGGGAAGAGAAATGCGCATGGCGCGATTGTAGGCGAGAAGTCTTGGCACTCTGAGCAGCCGACCGGTGCGCCATCGCTCGGTCATGTGCGCGCGCCAACACTAGTGCAAAAAACGCATAAGAATCAAAGGAAATAGGATTATGCAGTTGCACAATCCATCCCTAAGCTTGGCATCCCTGGTTGTTCAAGGCTTCAGTCATGTCGTCCGTTTTGCTGTTGATTGGCAGTCCCTCGAGGATTTCGAGATCCTCTGCGCTTGCCAAGGCCATTGGTCAACAGCTCACTGAGCGCGGCGTTGACGTCAGTTTCGCGTCGCTGCGCGACATTCCGGCTGAGGATCTGATCGCCGGTCGCTGGGATGGTGAGCCGGCAAAGGCTTTTGCTGCACGCCTAGCCCAGGTCGATGCGCTGGTGGTCTCAACGCCGGTGTACAAGGCCTCCTTTTCCGGCGCCCTTAAGGCCCTGCTCGATCTGCTGCCCGAGCGCGCCTTAGCCGACAAGATTGTCCTGCCGATTGCCACCGGCGGCACGCTCGCCCACCTTCTGGCCGTCGAATACGCGCTTAAGCCCGTGCTGTCCGCGCTTGGCGCACGTCATATCTTAGGAGGCGTGTTTGCCACCGAATCGCAGGTGCGCCTGTCCAGTGACGCACTCAACTACGGCGAATTCGACGCCGAGGTGAGCTCGCGCATCGGCCAGTCGGTCGAGCATCTGGCCGAGCTGCTGGCGTTTGCAAACGCGCGCAAGCACACGGCCACCGGGACGAAGGCCCCTCAGGTTCGATGTAGCGCCTGATCCGCGATGCGGGCGCTCTTTGCACCCTCTTTGCCAGAACACGTCGTCGCCGCTCGGCTCGAGCCTGGCCTTCCGTTCAAAATTTCTCGAGATCTCAATGAAACCTAGCGCCCTTTTGATTCACCTTCACGCCGCAAAGCGTAGCACGCAAGTGTTCATGAGCGTGCTCGTGGTGCTTGCCCTTTTTGGCTCCCTGGTGCATGCGGCCGATTTGCCCAAGAAAACTGAAGGGACTGCGTCGACCGAGTTGAGAATCGGCTACCAGAAGTACGGCACCCTCATCATCTTGAAAGCGCGCGGCACGCTTGAAAAACGACTGGCCGCGCAGGGAATCACCGTCAAGTGGACTGAATTTCCCGCCGGCCCGCAGTTGCTTGAAGGTCTGAATGTGGGCTCGATCGATTTTGGCACTGTAGGCGAAGCCCCGCCGATCTTTGCGCAGGCAGCAGGCGCTGACATTGTGTATGTCGGCAATGAGCCACCGTCGCCGCATTCGGAGGCCTTGGTGGTGCAGGCCGACTCACCGATTCAGACCGTGGCGGACCTCAAAGGCAAGCGCGTGGCCCTGAACAAGGGCTCGAACGTGCACTTTCTTTTGGTTCGCCTGATCGAAAAGGCTGGTCTCAAATACAGCGATATCACGCCGGTGTATCTGGCGCCCGCCGATGCGCGTGCCGCTTTTGAACGCGGCAGCGTCGATGCGTGGGCGATTTGGGATCCCTTCTTCGCGGCAGCGCAAACGCAGATTCACGCGCGCACCTTGGCCGACGGACAAAACGCGGTGGCCAACCGGCAGTTCTATCTGGCAGCACGTCCCTACGCGGCCCAGCATCCCGAGGTGATCAAGGCGATCAGCGAAGAGCTCGATGCGGTTGATGCCTGGGGCAAGAAAAACCCCGATGAAGTCGCCAAGTTTCTGTCGACTGAGACCGGCCTTGATCTGGCGACGCTGCAGCTGGCAGCCGGACGTTACGCCTACGGAGTGACACCGGTCAGTGCCGGCGTGATTGGCGATCAGCAACAGATCGCCGATGCGTTTTTTGATCTGAAGCTGATTCCCCACAACATTAAAGTGGCCGATGCCACCCTTGCGGCCAAACCGTGAGGAATCGAGCCGCCGGTCTCTTCGATCCTTTCTTCTGACGCACCTGGAGTTTGCACATGGAAGTTTTCTGGTTCATTCCCACCCACGGCGATTCGCGCTATCTCGGTACCTCACGGGGCGCACGTGTGGCTGACTACGATTACTTCAGGCAGATTGCCGTGGCCGCCGATACCTTAGGCTATGAAGGTGTGCTGCTGCCCACTGGACGCTCCTGCGAAGACGCGTGGGTGGTCGCATCGAGCCTGATTGGCGCGACAAGGCGACTGAAATTCCTGGTTGCGATCCGTCCCGGCATCACTTCGCCCGCACTGGCGGCGCGGCAGGCGGCAACCTTCGATCGTCTTTCCGGCGGCCGGCTATTGATCAACGTGGTGACGGGCGGCGACGCCAATGAACTCGAAGGCGATGGTCTTTTTGCCGACCACAGCGAACGCTACGAAATCACCGACGAATTTCTCAAGGTCTATCGGGACATCTTAGAGAAAAGCCACACCGCAGGAGAGACCAACTTCGAGGGTAAGCATCTTCGCTCCAGGCACGGCAAGGCGCTATTTCCCCCCGTGCAAAAACCCTACCCGCCGCTTTATATCGGCGGCTCTTCTGGACCCGCACACGATCTGGCCGCCGAGCAGCTCGACGTGTATCTGACCTGGGGTGAGCCACCGGCAGCGGTGGCCGAGAAAATTGCCGACGTAAAGAGTCGCGCCGCAGCCAAAGGCCGCACGCTAAGGTTCGGTATCCGCCTGCACGTGATCGTGCGTGAAACCGATGACGAAGCATGGCAGGCCGCAGATCAGCTCATCAGTCATTTAGATGATGCAACCATCGCCAAGGCGCAGCAGGCATTTTCCAAGATGGACTCCGAAGGGCAGCGCCGCATGGCGGCATTGCACGGCGGCAAACGCGGTCGCGGCCGTGAGCATCTGGAAGTCAGCCCGAATCTTTGGGCCGGCGTGGGCCTCGTTCGCGGCGGTGCGGGCACGGCCCTTGTGGGCAGCGCCGAGACCGTGGTTGCGCGCATGCGCGAGTACGAAGCCTTGGGCATCGAGACCTTCATCTTCTCGGGCTACCCGCATCTGGAAGAATCGTATCGCGTGGCCGAGCTGTTGTTTCCGCTCTTGAATCGCACGGCCAAGCTGCCTGGCGCGACCAATGTGCTGACCGGCCCGTTTGGCGAAGTGATGGCCAACAGCATCGTGCCCACCGATGCGGATCCGCTGCGCAAAGAGTTGGCGGCAAGCTGACATGACCAGCGCATCGACCCATCTTGGCTCGCTACGCAAGACCACCTTGTCTCTTCGCCTCTCAGGTCGCGCGATCTGGCATGTGATTGCGCCGTGGCTGGTTCCGATCGCCATCCTGGCGCTTTGGCAATGGTCCGCGGATGCCAAGCTGTTGTCTTCACGCATTCTGCCTTCGCCCCTGGCTGTGGTGAAAGCGGCGATTACCTTGAGTGCTTCCGGTGAACTATGGACCAATGTCAGGGTAAGTGGCCTGCGCGCGTTATCGGGCCTGGCCGTAGGCGGCAGCATCGGTCTTTTCTTTGGCATTTTGACAGGCTCAAGCCGGGTTGCCGAGACCGTGTTCGATACCAGCATCCAGATGGTGCGCAATATTCCCGCGCTGGCCCTGGTACCGCTTGTGATTCTGTGGTTCGGCATCGAGGAAGGCGCCAAGCTGACCCTGTTGTCGGTGGGCGTGTTTTTTCCGATCTACATCAATACCTTTCACGGCATCCGATCGGTCGATCCGCAATTAGTCGAGATGGGCCGTGCCTATGGTCTGACGCGCACGCAGATGGTCACGAACATCATCTTGCCGGGCGCTTTGCCCTCGATGCTTGTTGGTCTTCGATTTGCCTTGGGCCTCGTGTGGGTGATCCTGATCGTTACAGAAACCATCTCGGCGCAATCGGGCATCGGCTATATGACAATGAACGCGCGCGAGTTCCTGCAAACCGATGTGGTGGTGCTCGGCATTTTGCTGTACGCGGCCCTGGGCAAGCTCGCCGACGTGACCGCCAAGGCCCTTGAGCGGACCTTGTTGCGCTGGAATCCGGCGCATCAGAAGCCTTCGGCGTAGCGCCATGCACCCCATCTTCTTGCCCGTATCTTCTTTCGAGATTAAACGATGAGTACTGCGATCGACCTATCGACCCGTGAGCCCTTACGCGCGCAACGTGAGCTTGGCGCGCCGCGCGCCAAAGGAAGTCCTTTGCCCGATATCTCCGAGCGCGAGGTGCTGGATATCGCTGAAGATGTTTCCCTCAGACTCGATCAGACTGCGGTGGAGCGCGATCGCGTCGGCGGCCACCCTGCGCTCGAACGTCAGTTGCTCAGGGACAGTGGCCTTTTGGGTCTGTCGGTTCCCAAACAGTTTGGCGGGGATGGCGTGCGCTGGTCGACGATCCTAAAGGTGGTGCGACGCATCGCTGCAAGCGATAGCGCCCTGGCGCACCTGTTCGGCTTTCACCATCTGCAGGTAGCGGGGCTGTCGCTGTACGGCAATCCGCTGCAGCAGGAGCGATTTCTGACGGCGACCATCGAGGACGGCATTTTTTGGGGTAATGCATTAAACCCGCTGGATCAGCGCCTGGTTGCGACCGATACGGCCAAGGGCTTTCTCCTCAATGGTCAAAAGAGCTACTCATCAGGCTCGGTCGGCTCGGACTGGCTGACGATCTCGGCCTGGCACCCGTTGACCGCTACGGCGCTGATCGCGGTCCTGCCAACACAGCGCCATGGCGTTACCGTGATCTCCGACTGGGACGCTTTCGGCCAAAAGCAGACCGATAGCGGCACGGTCACGTTCGAGAACGTTGAGCTTGACGCCTTTGAAGTACTGCAGGCGCCGCGCACCACCCCGACGCCTTACGGCACCTTGCGCTCGCAGATCGCGCAATCGGTCATGACCAATCTGTACCTCGGTATCGCAGAAGGTGCCTTTGAGGCTTCGCGCACCTACACCTTAAAAGACGCCAAGGCGTGGATGAGTTCCGGCGTCGCCTCAGCCAAAGAAGATCCTTTTACTGAACTGCGCTACGGCAACCTGCGCCTCATGATTCGCGCTGCAGCAGCCCTGGCCAATGCCGCGGGGATCCAGTTGGATGCAGCCCTTGAAAAAGGTCTGCGCGCAACCGTTGCCGATCGCGGCGAAGTGGCCATCGCGGTAGCCGAGGCCAAGGTGTTGTCGCACCGCGCGGGGCTGGAAGCCTCGTCCCAGCTGTTCGAGATCAATGGGGCAGGATCCACGCGCGGCAAATACGGCTTTGACCGCTTCTGGCGCAATGTGCGCGTGCATACCCTGCACGATCCCGTCGACTACAAGGTGCGCGACCTGGGCCGCTATGCGCTCACGGGCCGCTGGCCGGATCCGACGCCTTACTCCTGATGACTGCCTCCCTCACCACCCCAGGCGCGCCTGCGGCACCGCTGATTTCGCTGCGCAAGGTCTCCAAGTCGTTTGCGCATGACGGCGGTCGGTTTCACGCGGTCAACGATGTTTCGCTGGAGATCTATGCCGGTGAGATCTTTGGCATCATGGGCCAAAGCGGTGCGGGCAAATCGACTTTGCTTCGGACCATCAATCTGCTCGAGCGACCCGACAGCGGCCAGGTGTTTGTCGGCGGCGTCGAAATCACAGCGCTCGACAAGCGCCGCCTGCGCGAGAAACGCCAATCGATCGGGATGATTTTCCAGCAGTTCAATCTGCTACAAAACGCCACCGTGTTTGACAACGTGGCCTTCCCCTTGCGCCTTCGCAGCAGCGACAAAGAAGGGATCAGGACGCGCGTTGCCAAATGCCTTGACATTGTCGCTCTGTCCGACAAGACCACGAGCTACCCGGCCCAGCTTTCTGGTGGCCAAAGACAGCGCGTGGCGATTGCCCGTGCGCTGGCAACCGAGCCTGCAGTCATGCTGTGCGACGAGCCGACCTCGGCGCTGGACGCCGAAACAGCGCAATCGGTGCTTGAGGTGCTGCGCGACATCAATCAGCGCCTGGGCGTGACGATCGTTATTGTCACGCACCAGATCGATGTGGTCCGCTCCTTGTGCCATCGCTTAGCCGAGATGCGCGAAGGACGCATCTTGCGTCAATCGCAGATCCAGCCTGTCCAACGCATGGTCGCGCAGGCTGCGATCGAGAACCGCGTAATGCTCGATTTAGATAGCAGTGCCGTGGTGGCTGCGCATCGCGAACTGCATGACACGCAACTGCATGCCACCAGTGCGCACAAACTGGTTGGGGGCTAGGCATGATTGAACATTACCTGCCGCATGTGCCTGCGCTGCTGCCCGAGTTGTGGCTTGCAATCGGCCAGACCGCATTGATGCTTAGTATCTCCCTGGCGACAGCCATCGTGCTTGGCGGACCGCTTGGCCTGTTGCTGTTTGTCTCGGCCCCCGGTCAGTCGATGGCGCGGCCGGCGCTGTTCAAGGTGCTCAACTGGTTGATCAACACGGTGCGCTCCTTCCCCTTCATCGTGCTGTTAGTCGCGCTGGTCCCTTTTACACGCAGTCTGGCCGGGACCTCGATCGGCCCGGTCGCAGCCGCAGTGCCCTTGTCGATTGCAGCGATTCCGTATTTCGCGCGCCTGGTCGAGCAAAGTGTGCGCGAAGTGCCGCGTGGCGTGATCGAAGCTGCCCAGGCGATGGGCGCATCGGAACTACAGATCATCACCCGTGTTTTGTTACTGGAAGCCCGCTCGGGCCTGACTTTAGGCTTGACCGTGCTCGCCATCAGTGTTCTGTCGTACTCGGCGGTCGCCGGGGTGGTCGGTGGTGGCGGCATCGGTGATCTGGCGATCCGCTACGGCTACTACCGTTCGAGACCGACGTCATGGTTGTGACGGTTGCGCTGCTCGTGGTCCTGGTGCAGTTCATCCAGTTCACAGGCAACACGATCGCGCGTCGCGTCGACCATCGTTAATCCATTGAGATCAAAAGGACCTTTCATGTCGCAACAAACCCGCACCAAGCCCGCATCTGGAGTTCTTTTTACCGCCGCTGTGGCAGGGCTTTTCATCGCTTTGGCCGCGCACGCGGCCGATCCTGTCAAACCCGACATCGTGTTTGGCGCAACTGCGGGACCCTACGCCGATGAAATCCGTGTCGGCATTCAGCCGATCCTGGAAAAAGAGGGTTACCACGTCAAGATTGTTGAATTCACCGATTACATTCAGCCCAACTTCGCCTTGGCGAAGGGTGACATCGACGTCAATGTGTTTCAGCACATCGTCTATCTAACTAAGTTCTCGACTGAAAATCATCTGGCGATTACAGACGTGGTCAAAGTGCCCACGGCACCGATTGCGCTGTACAGCCATAAGCACGCCTCACTTGCCGAGGTCAAAGAAGGCGCGACCGTCGCCTTGCCCAACGATCCGACCAATGCCGCGCGTGCGCTGGTGCTGTTGCAGCAGATCGGCTGGGTCAAACTCAAAGAGGGCGTCGATCCGATTCGCGCATCGGAAAGCGACGTCGCCGTGAATATCAAGAAGATCAAACTGATCCCGCTCGAGGCAGCGCAACTGCCGCGCTCGCTCGACGATACCGACTATTCCTTCATCAACGGCAATTTTGCATTGGCGGCCGGACTCAAACTTCCTGACGCGCTGGCGCTTGAGAAAACCGGTCCGACCTATCAGAACTTAGTTGCGGTGCGCAGCGCCGACAAGGACAAGCAATTCGTCAAGGACATCGCTGACGCCTACCGCTCGCCTGCGTTTCTTGCCGTGACCAAGAAGTCCTTTCCGGGATTCGTCGAGACCGATGACCAGCTCAAGCTCGAAGCGCAACGCTAATCCGATGAAGCCGATCCGCTTTAACGCGTTCGTCATGAACACGGCCGGGCACCAGTCGCCCGGTCTTTGGCGTCATCCCGACGATCAGTCCGCGCGCTACAAGGAGTTGCGTTTTTGGACCGATCTGGCGCAGACCTTAGAGCGCGGCGGCTTCGATTCGATTTTCTTTGCGGACGTGATGGGCGTGTACGACGTGTACCGTGGCACGGCGGATGGCGCCTTGGGCGGCGCGGTGCAGGTGCCGGTCAACGATCCCATGCTGCTGATCGCGGCGATGGCCGCAGTGACGCGGGATTTGGGGTTTGCCGTCACCTTCACCCTGACCTATGAGCACCCGGTGCCGTTCGCAAGAAGGATGTCGACCCTGGATCATCTGACGCAAGGCCGTATCGGCTGGAATATCGTTACCGGGTATCTCGAAAGCGCAGCGAAAAACTTGGGTCTGGCAAAACAGCTCGGCCATGACGCGCGCTATGACTACGCCGAAGAGTACATGGAAGTCCTGTACAAGCTTTGGGAGTCAAGCTGGGAGGATGACGCCGTCAAGGCCGACAAGCGCTCAGGTGTTTTCACAGATCCGAGCAAGGTGCATCGGATCGAGCATCAGGGAGAGCATTTCACGGTGCCCGGAATTCATCTGAGTGAGCCATCCCTGCAAAGGACCCCGGTTCTGTATCAGGCCGGAGCCTCCGATCGCGGCCAGCAGTTTGCCGGCCGTCACGCCGAATGTGTGTTCATCAGCGGACCGACACCTGAGATCGTCAAAAAAAGCGTCGACGGGATTCGCGCCGCAACCGCATTACAGGGTAGAGCGCCAAGCGACGTGAAAATTTATGCGCAAGCGCTGATCGTCACGGATACCACCGAGCAAAGGGCCAAGAACAAGCTGGCCGATTACGCGCGTTACATTGATCCCGATGCCGCCCTTGCGCTGCTGTCTGGCTGGACCGGGATTGACTTTAGTGCCTACGCGCTCGATCAGGTGGTCGAATACGTGGAAAACGATGCCGGGCGTAGCGCTCTGGCATCGTTCACCAAAGCCGATCCAAATAGAAAATGGACGGTCGGCGAAGTGGTTCGTTTCATCGGCCTTGGCGGTCGTGGGCCGGTGTTCGTCGGTACGCCCGCCAAGGTTGCCGACGATCTTGAGTCCTGGATGGAAACCACCGGGATCGACGGCTTTAATCTCGCCTATGCGATCAACCCAGGCAGTTTCGAGGATGTGGTCGATTTCATCGTGCCCGAACTGCGCCGCCGGGGACGCTATGCAGCTCGCGCGGGCGAGGCGACCCTAAGGCGTCACCTGTTCGGCCAGTCGGATCGACTGCCCAAATCCCATATTGGTCGCTCGTATCCAGCATCGCGTCTTGACCGTGCAAAGGGTTCGCCTGGCGCTGCGTCCAAAGCATGCGAAGAGCGCCTAGATCCTGAAGTCATCCGGGCGTAAAGACGTGGTGCCCATTTTGCAAAGGTCGACATGAACCAAGCGCTGCACGAGCGAAAACAGGGTCAGACGGGGCCAAAGGAGCCAAAGGAGCCAAAGGAGCCAAAGGAGCCAAGGGGCCAGTTGCGCGTCCACCCTGACGTGCTTGCCGCCCCGGCCCGCGGCCTTGACGCATCGCCGCAAAACGGCGCGCGCGGCAGTGCGCTGTCGATTGTGGGGCTAAATAAGACCTTCGGTGCGCGGCGCGTATTGACCGATATCTCGCTTGACATCATCCCCGGCGAATTCGTTGCCATCTTGGGGCGTAGCGGCTGTGGCAAGAGCACGCTGCTGCGTCTCATTGCCGGTCTTGAAACGCCCGATGCAAGCAACGCCAATGCGCAGCCGCCGATTCTTCTGAACGGCAAACCGAAGAAGGGGATCGATCCGGACACGCGCATCATGTTTCAGGATGCGCGCCTTTTGCCATGGCAAAACGTGGCCGCCAATGTTGGTCTGGGCCTGGCGAAATCGGAGCAGGAGCGCGTACGCGCAGCTTTGCGCCAGGTGGATCTGTCGGATCGTGCCAAGGACTGGCCCTTGGTTCTGTCGGGCGGGCAGCGCCAACGCGTGGCCCTGGCGCGTGCTCTGGTGCACTCGCCTCGCCTGTTACTGCTCGATGAGCCCCTGGGCGCGCTGGATGCGTTAACGCGTATCGAGATGCAGCAGTTGATCGAGCAGCTCTGGCTTGAGCGCTCGTTCACGACAGTGCTTGTGACCCATGACGTCAACGAGGCGGTCGCGCTCGCCGATCGAGTGATTCTTTTGAAGCACGGTGAAATCGCCATGAACCGCGTGATCGACCTGCCAAGACCACGCGTACGCGGCACCAGCGAATTTGCGCGCTATGAAGGCGAGCTCTTAAACCGGGTCCTGAACCGACCCGATTGAACCGATTGTTTTTCTGCCGGAGATTTACATTGCGTCCTTTCCTTGTTGCCTTGCTGTTCAGTCTTTTCGCATCTATCGCTCAAGCCGATGAGCACATCAAACTGGGTGTCACGGCCGGCCCCCATGCACAGATCGCCGAAGTGGCAAAAAAAGTCGCGGCGCGCGAGGGCCTTGTCATCGATATCGTTGAATTCAACGACTACATCCAGCCCAATGCAGCGCTCGATGCAGGCGATCTGGATGCCAATAGCTATCAACACCTGCCTTTTCTTAAGACCCAGATTCAGGCGCGTGGCTACAAGATCAGCCCGGTCGGCTACACCATTACCTTTCCCATGGGCTTTTATTCCCACCGCTATAAATCACTTGCTGCTTTACCGGATGGCGCGCAGGTCGGCATCCAGAACGACCCGTCCAATAGCGGCCGTGCCTTGCAGCTCCTCGAGAAATACGGCGTGATCAAACTGAAGTCCGGCGCGGATGTCACCGCCACTGTGCAAGATGTCATCGCCAATCCGAAACACCTGAAAATCATCCAGGTCGATGCAGCACAATTGCCGCGCTCCTTGGACGATCTGGATGTCGCTGCGATCAACACCAACTACGCGGTGACGGCCGGTCTTGTACCCACGCGCGATGCAATTGCCATCGAAGATCCGCACAGCGACTATGCCAACCTGCTTGCCGTGCGTACCGCGGACAAGGACAAACCCTGGGTCGGTAAACTGGTGCACGCCTTCCAGTCACCCGAAGTCAAAGCATATGTGCAGGCCAACTTCGCCGGCTCCATGGTGCCGGCCTTCTAGGAGGGTTTGCGCGGCGCCACGTCGGGCCGCTCATCGCCGATGAATCCGTTGCGGTTCGGCATCTTCAGATTGATGAGGGTCTTGGCGTCGACCACGGCGTTCTCGGGCAGCAGACCGTTGAGGAAAAGGACGTACCCCGAGACCGCATACACCTGTTTGTCGGACAGGGATTGGGGCGCGTTCAGCGGCATGGCGCGGCGGACGTAGTCAAACAGGGTGGTCGCATACTGCCAGTAGCTGCCCACCGTCTTGATCGGTCTGGCTGTGGCTAGCGTGCCTTGACCGCCAACCAGGCGATCGCCCATGCCGCCCTCGCCATGGCTTCCATGACAGGCGGCACACTGGGTCTCGAACACGACTTGCCCTTCTCGCACGCTGCCTGCGCCTGCCGGCAGATTTTTCCCGTCGGGCGCGATATCGATGTCCCAGGCTTTGATTTCGGCAGGCGTTGCAGCACGGCCCAGGTGATAGAGCGATTGAGAAAGAGCGGTAGAACACGCCAGGGTCCCGGCCGTGCCACAGGCCGAGAACAGCGCGAGCTTGACGAGAAAACGAGGGCGACTAGACATTGGCGTTGCTCACGCTGCCGTCGGCTGCGATCTGCCACGGTTGCACGGCATTGTTGTGATAGTAGGAATTGTCTCCGCGCACATCGAGCAGGTCGCCAAAGCTTGGCTGGACGTAGCCGGTATCGTCGGTGGCACGACTCTGAATCACGGTCGGTATGCCGTCCCACTGCCAGGCAAACCGAAAGCGGGTCAATGCACGGGTTAAGACGGGTTCTTGCAAGACGGCTTCGGACCAGCTCTTGCCCCCATCGACTGACACCTCGACCTTGGCCACCTTGCCGTGACCGCTCCAGGCGATGCCGCGGATTTCGACGAAACCCGGATCGGGGATCTGCTGTCCGCCGGAAGGCGAGGTGATGATCGACTTGGCCTCCATGTAGAACGTGAACTGGCGTGCTTTGCCGCTTGGCAAAAGGTCGGTGTATTTGGCGGTCTCCTCACGCGAATACACGGGCGCATCGGTCACCTTGAGGCGGCGCAGCCACTTCACGCTCATGTTGCCTTCGAAGCCCGGTAGGAAGAGGCGCACCGGATAGCCTTGTTCCGGTCGCAGCCGCTCGCCATTCTGGCTGTAGACAAGGAGGGCATCTTCAAGGCATTTTTCGATCGGAATGCTGCGCGTCATGCCGGCCCCGTCGGCGCCTTCTGCCACGACCCATTTTGCGTTCGATTGCAAACCGGATTCCTTGAGCACCGTGGCCAAGGTCACACCGGTCCATTCGGCGCAGCTGACCAGTCCAACCAGATCGGAGGCGGTCTTGCCGTAGGGTTTTTTGTACACCGGATTGCCTGAGCACTCCAGAAAATGGATGCGCGAGACCGAAGGAAATCGTCGCAACTCATCGACCGAAAACACCAAGGGACGCTCGACCAGACCGTGCACCATCAGACGGTGCTTGGCGGGGTCAATGGCGGGAACGCCGGCGTGGTGGCGTTCGTAGAACAGACCGCTCGGGGTAATGATGCCGTCGAGTTCTGCGAGCGGACTGCGGCTGGTGCTTGACCAATACTGCGTCTGATTGGCCGGGACATTGCGCACCACGCGATTTTCGAAGGGCGACGGCGTGCCATAGGGCTGGGTGCCGATCGGTGTTCCGGGCGCGCGCATCGAATCGGGAATTGCGGCAAGCGTTTGGGGCGCCGTTGCGTCGGGCGTTGCTGCATGGGCGAGCGACTGGGCAGCGCCTGCTGCGGCGACACCGATCAGGGCACCGCCGGACTGAAGAAAGCGGCGGCGCTTGCGCATGGTCTCGTCGGGGCTGTCTGGCTTGATCGATCCGCTATCGTTCTCATCGTCGAGCAGGGCGGTCGGCTTGCTTCGCTTGAAATTGTCTTTGGCCATGCGCTTTGAGGTCAATTGCCCATCGGTGCAGATCGGTCGAGGTTGCGTTCTACCATTCCTGATGCTGCAAAGCGGGCAGAGAAAAGGGAAGGTCACGCTATCACGCACCTGGCGCCATCCGGAAGGAAGGGTTCGGAGCATCGATATGCGGATTAATCGCGAACAAGCAGGCAAGACGTGCGGCTCGTCCTGGCACGCACCAGTGCGTCTAAGGACAGAACCATCGATATGGAGAATAATGTGAACTGTCTATGGCGGACCATTGGCTCAAGCGTGGTTCGATGGCTTTATAAGCTTGAACGGTTTGCCTCGTCTTTCTCACAACCCATGAATTTTCAGCAACTGCGCGCCGTGCGCGAAGCGGCCCGACTGGGCTTTAATCTCACCGAAGTTGCAGCCGCGCTGCACACCTCGCAGCCTGGCATCAGCCGGCAAATCCGGGAGCTCGAAGACGAGCTGGGTATTGAGATCTTTGTAAGAGCCGGCAAACGCCTGACCCGCTTGACGCCCCCTGGCGAAGCGATCCTCCCACTGGTGGAGCAGCTGATTCAGGGCGCAGAGAACCTGCGCCGGGCCGGCGACGATTTCAATGCGGTCGATACCGGTCCGCTGTCGATTGCCGCAACCCACTCCCAGGCGCGCTATGCACTACCGATGGTGGTGAGCGATTTTCGCAAGGTCTATCCGAAGGTCACGCTCAGCTTGCACCAGGGCTCACCCAAGCAGGTGGCCGCCATGCTGCATTCGGGTGAAGCGGATATCGGTATTGCGACAGAAGCGCTGGCGCACTATCCGCAACTGATCGCGCTGCCGTCCTACACCTGGACGCACAGCATCATCGTGCCTCCCGGTCATCCGCTTTTGCAATTGGATGGGGAAGTGACGCTTGACGAATTGGCACGCTATGCGATCATCACCTACGAGCCCGGTTACACTGGCCGCGCTCATATCGACGAAGCCTTCCAGCGCCAGGGACTGGAGCCCAACATAGTGCTGACCGCCATGGACGCCGACGTGATCAAGACCTACGTCGAATTGGAAATGGGTGTGGGTATCGTCGCCTCGATGGCGTTCGATACGGACAGGGACCGCACCTTGCGTGCGATTGACGCCAGGCATCTGTTCGCTGTGAACGTCACGCGCCTTGCCATCCGGCGCGGGTCCTGGCTGCGCCGCTACGTCTACGATTTCATTGAGTCGTTCGCGCCGACGCTCACACGTGCCGTGGTGGATGCAGCGCTTGCCGAATCGGAGGCACCGGCCAAGCTCAAGATGGCCTCCTCCCCGGTATGGTCGGACACCACGGGTTAAGGGCGCGCTGCTTGTAAGCCTCTAGCGGCGCTCGCGTCTCAGGCGCTTGATCACTTCGATCATTTTGTCGACTTCTGCACAGGTGTTGTAGAAGGCGAGCGACGCCCGCACCGTCGCCTCGACACCAAACCGTCGCAGGATCGGCTGGGCGCAGTGATGGCCGGTGCGCACCGCAATGCCGACCCGATTCAATTGCTGTCCTACTTCCTCGGTGGTGTAGCCATCGAGCACGAAGGACAGAACACTGGCTTTGTGCGCTGCCGTGCCGATGATGCGTACCTCAGGAATCTGGCTGATCAGGTGGGTGGCATAGCCGAGCAGGGCGTGCTCGTATTCGCCTATCTTCTCGATGCCAATGTTCTCGACGTACTCAAGGGCAGCGCCAAGGCCGGCGGCATCGGCAATGTTGCCGGTGCCGGCCTCAAAGCGGGTGGGCGGCGCGTGATAGATGGTGCGCTCGAAGGTCACGTCGGCAATCATGTTGCCACCACCCTGCCAGGGCGGCATATCTGCGAGCAGAGCGCGTTTGCCATACAAGGCGCCGATCCCGGTCGGCCCGAAGATTTTGTGCCCCGAGAAAACGAAAAAATCAGCGTCAAGGGCCTTCACATCAACGCGCATATGCGAGACCGACTGTGCGCCGTCAAGCAGGACCGGGATGCCTCTGGCATGCGCCATGGCGATCACTTCTTGCGCCGGCACCACCGTACCCAGCGCATTGGAGACCTGCGTGATGGCGACGATGCGCGTGCGATCGTTTAACAAGGCAAGGTACTGATCGAGCCGGATCTGGCCGCTATCGTCCACCGGGATGACACGCAGGCGCGCGTGGTTCTGCGCCGCCAGCTGCTGCCAGGGCACGATGTTGGCGTGATGTTCAAGGTGCGACACAATGATTTCGTCGCCGGGCCCGACGTTTTTCGCACCCCAGGTCTTGGCGACCAGATTGATCGCTTCGGTGGCCCCGCGCACGAACACGATTTCTTCTGCGGACTGGGCACCGATGAAACGACGGATGATTTCACGCGCGCCTTCGTAGGCGTCGGTGGCGCGCGCGGCGAGCTCGTGCGCGGCGCGGTGAATATTCGAGTTCTCGTGCTGGTAGAAGTAGGAGAGCCGATCGATCACGGCGTTCGGCTTTTGCGTCGTGGCGGCATTGTCAAACCAGATGAGGGGCTGGCCGTTGACGCGTTCGGACAGAATCGGGAAATCACGGCGCACCGCTTCGACGTCCAGTTGCAAGGCCGATGCATGCCGGGCCCGCAAAATCGGGTTGTGCCAATCCGCGGCCGGCGTGTGCGCGGAATCACTGGACTTTAGCGTCGGGGCGATGCGCGGGTCGCTTTGCAACAGGTGCGACAGCGATGACGCACCAGGCAGGGCCTCTGGCCGTGCGCTGACCCTGTCATCAGCCCGCGGTGATGCCGGCCCGCGTCGGCTCGCACCAGACTGCGATTTGCCGCTTGCATAGTCAAGAAAGTAAAAGCTGCCCGGCGTGGATGTCGGGCTGGTGTTCGCAGGGGGCAGCACCGGCGCCATCTGCGCGGGCGACGGATGCCGCTCGTCTGACCAGGGTGTTCGGGACGCTACGGATGGGCTTGGCGGGGCGAGAGGGGCAATTGGGGTACGCGGGGCTTGATCGAGTGCAGGGCTCGCCGCTTGCGGGCGCAGCTCAGGGCTTGGCGCGACACCGCTTGAGACCAGCGGCGAGGACGTCACGAGCGCAGGCGGGCGCGATGCGCCGATGCTGCTTGGCCCGGCTGCCCCGGATGGCGGGGAAGCTGCGCCTGGCAGGGCATCGAAGAAATCCTGGGCAAGGAGTGCCAGTTGTGTCGGGTCAGGCAGCCCCGAAGGGACCGCCGGCTCGAGATTGCCCGAGAGCTCACTCAAAGACATGAAGTGCCTTACTTGTAGGTGTCGGGATAGTCGTGATACTTGCCGACTTCGACGTCTTCTAACACCGCCAGGGCATCTTCGGTTTGCACCGCCAGAGAGCAGTACAGTGAAATCAGGTAGGACGCGATGGCGTTACGGTTAATGCCCATGAAGCGCACTGACAGTCCCGGACTTTGCTCGCCGGTCAGACCAGGCTGAAACAGGCCGACCACGCCTTGGCGCTGATCGCCGACGCGAAGCAGGAGAATCTTGGTTTTGCCGTCGGCCACAGGAACCTTGTCCGACGGAATCAGCGGCAGGCCGCGCCAGGTCAGGAACTGCGAGCCGAACAGGCTCACGGTCGGCGGGGGTACGCCGCGGCGCGTGCACTCGCGACCGAATGCGGCAATCGCCAGCGGATGGGTCAGAAAGAACGCCGGCTCTTTCCATACTTTAGTGAGCAACTCGTCCAGATCGTCGGGCGTGGGTGCGCCCGTCAAGGGGTAGATCACCTGGCTTTCTGCGACGCTGGCCAAAAGGCCATAGTCGGGGTTGTTGATCAGTTCGCTTTCTTGTCGCTCTTTGATGGTCTCGATCGTCAGGCGCAGCTGTTCTTTGATCTGGTCGTGCGGGCTGCTGTATAGATCGGAGACGCGGGTATGCACGTCAAGGACGGCACTCACCGCGTTAAGGAAGTACTCGCGCGGATGCTCCTCGTAGTCGACGAAAGTCGAAGGCAGTTCGGCTTCGTCACGCTGCGCGCACGACACCACGACGTGTTCGGGGTTCTTGACCTTGTTTAAGCGGTAGATGCCGGCTTCGACCGGCAGCCACTGCAAAAGAAGCGTCAGCCAGCGCGGGCTGATGGTGGAAAGGACCGGCGCGGTTTTGGTCGCGTTGGCTAGCTGGCGTGCGGCATTGTCACCCAACGCCAATTGAGCATCTTGTTCGGCCATGAACGTCCTAGAGGAGGGAATGAAAGACGGGGGTTAAGACGGGCAATCCACAGTGTGGGACCCAACCTTTTGGCCGATCAACCGCCTATAGGCGGTGACTCGCTTTGGATCGGACTTCTGACCACAGTCACTTCGCCGCAGACTCTTCGCAGCTGGCAATCAGGTGCGACAAGGGCAGATCGAGGGCGCGCGCCAGTTTGGCTGCGGTGGTGAGCGAGGGCATCGCCGTGGTGCGCTCGATTTCGCCCATATACGAGCGGTTGAGTTCAGCACGCCCGGCGAGTTGTTCCTGGGACCAGCCGCGCGCTTCGCGCAGCGCGCGGACCTTGCCGCCAAATTGTTTGTCGACCGCCGTCATGTGCGCAACCCCGTGCCAGCCCCTTCGATGGCCCGGTCATCCAAGTTCACGGCCTGGCTGATATGACTGCGGGCTGGCACGCTGTGCGTGAGCCAGACATTGCCACCGATGACCGAGCCCTGGCCGATGGTCACACGCCCCAAGATGGTGGCGCCCGCGTAGATGACGACATCGTCTTCTACGATCGGATGGCGCTCCCCACCCTTGCTCAAATGTCCTTCGCTATCGGTGGAAAAGCGCTTGGCACCGAGGGTGACGGTCTGGTACAGACGCACGTTGTTGCCGATGCGCGCGGTCTCGCCGATCACAACGCCCGTGCCGTGGTCGATAAAAAATCCGGCGCCAATCGTCGCCCCCGGGTGGATGTCGATGCCGGTCTCCGCGTGCGCGATCTCAGCGACCAGGCGCGCTAACAGCGGCGCGCCCAGGCGATACAGCGCGTGGGCGATGCGATGGTGAATCACGGCGCGCACGCCTGGGTAACAAAGCAGGACCTCGTCGACACTATGGGCTGCGGGGTCGCCGTGGTAGGCGGCCAGCACATCGGTATCGAGGATCTCCCGGATGCCGGGCAGCGCCTGGCCGAATTGACGCACGAGGTTAAAGGCCGCCTGGTCGATATCCCCATTTTCAGCGCCCTTGAGCCGGGCGCGATGCCGGTACTCGAGCTTGACCTGATGCAAAAGCGCTCCGAGCGCTTGGTTCAGAGTCTCCTCGACGTAGCGGTCCTCGTTTTCCTGAAGCAGATCGGGTGGGCCGAGGCGCATTGGAAACAGGGCACCGCAAAGTTCGAGAAGGATGGCTCCCAAGACTTCGCGCGAGGGTAGCTCGCGCCCACCGATCTCCTGCAGGCGTTGTTGCGAGCGGCGCCATTTGCCGCGCACGGAACGCAGCTCGGAAACGATGGACTCAAGCACCAGAGCGCTGGGCGTTGCCGTGGCAGATGCGACTTCGGTCAGGTTCACGCGCTATGCCTTGTCGTAGCTTAGTCCTGCACCCAGGGCAGATCGCGAAAGCGCCAGCCATTGCTGAAGCCTCGATGCTGGTCTTCGTTGATATCGCCCTCGAACCCTTCGCTGACGTTAAAGACGCTCGTAAAGCCAGCCTTGGTCGCAGCTTCCGCGGCAAGCGCCGAGCGTTTGCCGCTTCTGCAAAGAAGAATCACAAGTTCGGTCTTTTTGACTTTGGCTTCAAGTTCTCTGACAAAGCGCGGATTGCGGGTCAAGGCCGTCCCTGAGGCCCAGGCGACATGCAAACTGTCGGGCACATGGCCGACAAATTTGCGCTCTTCGGCGGAGCGGACATCGACGAGACGGGCCACCCCTTGTTGCACCAGACGCCAGGCGTCAACAGGGGCCAGTTTGCCGGCGTAGGCAAGACCAAGTTGGTTCGCCTCGATGCGTGCTTGTTCGATCGCAGCGTCGAGGGGTAGATCAGCAAGTACGGCAGCCATGGTTGTTTCTGTCCTGCGTGTTTGGTGGCGATAGACGGTATCGTAAGCAAGACACTGGTCGCCAAGAACGAAGAAATTCAGCCTTCCTTATACGAAAACTGTTGGAGCGGCGGGCGCTGCGCGAAGCCGCGCCCGCTCGCCCCCAACACCTCACCACGGCCAAAAAAAAGACTGTCTCACCGTCTTATAAGAAGAGGTGCATAGGATATGCCGTTTGCAAGGTTCACAAACCCGCCGTGCTGCAGATAGGCTCGAGCTCCCCTGTTTTTTTAGCCCCATGAATTCCACCGTGGTTGATTCGCCCAACGATGTGGTGCGTGCGAACTTGTGCAGCCGCGTGCATACGCCCCAAAGCGACAGCGTGTTGCAAACTGCTGGCCAAGCCGCGTTTGCCGCGCGTCGGCCTGTGCGCGCCGTTTGACCATGAAGACCTCAACTGACGCGTGAGACAGGGGAACACGCAGGGCCACCGCTCCCGCGGCCCGCAAAGCACTGCGTCTTCCCAGACTGCCGCCGGCGTTGAGTGGTGGTCGGTGCTGGACTCGTCACAAGCGAGTCGATGTCATCTGGTTTCCTCACGCGGCCTTAAGTGAAGCGTCCTGGGTGGCGATCCGTTCTTTAACCAGTTGCCGGGTGCGGGGGATCAATTCACGGCCAAAGCCGCGCGCGTCTTCTAATGGATCAAAGCCGCGAATCAGAAACGTCGTGACGCCCAGGTCGTAATAGTCCAGCAGTGCTTCGGCCACCTGCTCGGGTGTTCCGACCAGAGCGGTGGTGTTGGCCCGGGCACCTGTTTCTTTGGCGATCTCGGTCCAAAGACGCTTGTCCACGCGCGAGCCTTGTTCAGCTGCTGCGAGCAGGCGTTTTGCGCCCTCGCTTTGCTGTGGTCCGCCGCGGCTATAGCCTTGTGCCACCCGAAGCCGGCGGGTTTCCTCGAGAATTCGCTCGGCCCGTTGCCAGGCGGCAGCTTCGGTTGAGGCAAGGATCGGACGAAACGACACCGAGAACCGAACCGTGCGCCCGTTCCTTTCGGCCTCTGCGCGCACCCGGGAGGTCAGTTCACGCGCCTGATCGAGCGACTCGCCCCACAGCGCGTAGACGTCGGCGTGTTTCCCCGCGACCGGGATCGCTGCATCCGATGCGCCGCCAAAATAAATCGGAACATGCGGGCTTTGCGCGGGCTTGACTTCAGAAAACCCGCCCTCGAACTGGTAGTAGGGGCCGTGATGATCAAACGGCTGATCCGAGGTCCAGATGCGACGCAAAATGTCCAGGTATTCGTCGGTGCGCGCGTAGCGCTCGTCGTGCGCCAGATAGTCACCATCACGACGTTGTTCCTCGTCCGAGCCGCCCGAAATGAAATGGACGCCCAGGCGCCCGCCACTGAACTGATCGAGCGTTGCGATCTGACGCGCGGCCAGCGTGGGCGCTGTGAAGCCTGGTCGATGCACCAGCATGAAGTGAATCTGGTCCGTCACGCTTGCTGCATAAGCGATCGTCAAGGTCGCGCTCGGACCTGTCGAGTGATGGGGAACCAGGACGCGATCGAAGCCAGCTGACTCGTGGGCCTGCGCGAAGGCGCGCACATAATCCCGGTCGATCGCAGGCCCGCTTGCTCGATGGATCTCGGACACTTTTTGTGTCTGGATCATTCCAATGAATTCGATGCTCATGACGCAGTCCTTGCTTTGTCCGATTGGGCTTAGCAACGCTATCTGCTGGAGTGCCGTAAGACAAATAAGGAAAGCGAGTTTGAATATGACGCTTTCGGCAAGCTGTTGCCAAAAGCCGATCGAGCTCAGGTGCAAGCGCTCTTTCTGCCAGACGCGAGTGACTTGCCGTCGAGAAGGCAGAGGGCCGCGCGTGGACACCCGCATATCGACATGCGAATATCTTCCTTCGCTTGCCGCGTGCTCCTCGGTATCGTGAATTCCCCTTTTTAGACCGAATTCAACGATGCATAACGCAGAATCCTTCAACTTCTCCAGAGGTAGAAGACGTGTGCTGCGCTGGGCAGCCTTAAGCGCCTTCAGCCCCCTCTTGAATGCGCGCGCCGAAGACCGTCAGTCCTTTCATGTTGGTTTTCAAAAGGGCGGTGGTTTGCTCGGGCTGCTCAAGGCGCAAGGCGCGCTAGAAAAAAGTCTTGGGCTGCAGGGCTGGTCGGTGTCCTGGTTCGAGTTTCCCGCAGGTCCGCAACTGCTTGAGGCCTTAAACGCGGGCAGCGTGCATTTCGGCTACACCGGCGCGCCACCACCGGTGTTCGCGCAGGCCGCCGACAAGAGCATTGTCTATGTCGGCGCCGAGCCAGGCGCCACCAGCGTTGAAGCCATCATCGTCAAACCTGACTCGCCGCTGTCCAAAGCCATTGACCTCAAGGGCAAACGGGTCGCGGTGCAAAAAGGATCGAGTGCCAACTTTCTGCTTCTGGCAGCGCTCGATAAAGCCGGTTTGTCTTTTGCCGACATCCAGCCGATCTATCTGCA